>CAYJSZ010000006.1:0-30064 GCA_964372545.1 uncultured Ignavibacteriaceae bacterium | reverse complement strand
CTAGTGCGTTGGATTTCTCAGGAATGAAAGCGGCTTTACTTTAGATGTGATCTTTGTTACGCAAAGAGGATACACCCTGGCAGGTCTATCCAAGGCAACCTACCCAAAAGGGGTATTTTTATCGACTATCAAAAAATACTTGAGTCTTAATAGTGAATGATTTATATTAGAAGCGATGAAACTGCAATCCATAGTTGGTATGGCGTTACTGGTGCTCTGTTTTAGCATCGTAGCTTATGCCGACGTCCTGAAAGAAGACCCGAAAGCCGGCCATCGAAATGGCTTTATTGTGGTCACCTGGTCGACGCTGGATGAATCGGGGGTCAAGGAATTCAAAATTCTTCGTCGCAATGGTACAGAGGGTGATTTCATCCCGTTGAACGCCTCCATTGCTGCCAAGGGATTTTCCTCCAGCTATGAATATGAAGATACCGAAGCATTCAAAACATCTGGCGGTGTCTACCAATACAGAGTGAGAATTGTCTTTAACGACGGGTCATTTGCGGATTCAAAGATAACGACGGTCTCCAGCGTTGCATCCACGGCGCGCAGAACATGGGGCAGTATCAAAGCGATGTTCCGTTAGTCTACTGATCAATAAACTGATTGAAGAAAGCGATACTCGATATCGCTTTTTTTGTTCTTGGAGTGTATGAAGATCCCACCGCTGATTCTAGCCTCCGTATCGCCACGAAGAAGAGTGTTACTGAAACGAATCGGCCTGCGCTTTTCAGTAAAGCCGAGTACTGTCAGGGAACGTTTTTCTCCTAAAGAAACTCCTGCACGCAACGCGAAGCGCATTGCGTTGGAAAAAGCCCACAGCATTGCTCGGTCGGTGAGGAAGGGAATTGTCGTGGGGGCTGACACGATCGTCGTACTGAAGGGAACTATTCTTGGCAAACCTAAAAGCTTTGCCGATGCGCGGAGGATGCTTCGATTGCTCAGCGGGCGAGAGCATGTCGTCTACACAGGTTTTGCCTTGGTCGATGCAAAGACGGGGAAGAGCGTTTCCGACGCCGTTCGGACGAAGGTTCGATTCCGAAAACTCCCGGAAGAAGAGATACGACGGTATGTTTCCTTAGGCTCGCCCATGGATAAAGCCGGGGCGTACGGGATTCAGGACGATTACGGCGCGGTTTTTGTTGAAAAAGTGGATGGTTGTTTTTATAATGTAGTCGGATTTCCGCTGTCTCGGTTCTACACCGTGCTGCAAGAATTTCTCGGTACGATCGAGAAGACAAAAAGCTCTTAGGGCTGATCATGGGACAAAAAATTCGGGTACTTATAGCGAAAGCCGGGTTGGATGGGCATGACCGCGGTGCGAAGGTCGTTGCGGCGGCGTTGCGCGACGCAGGCATGGAGGTGATCTACACGGGTCTCCGCAAAACGCCGGAGATGATCGTTCAGGCGGCGCTCCAGGAAGATGTTGACGCCATCGGGTTGAGTATTCTGAGCGGCGCGCATATGACGCTGTTTCCCCGCGTACTGCAACTGATGAAGGAAAAGCGTTTGAATGATGTTCTCCTGTTCGGCGGCGGAATCATTCCGGCAAAAGATATCGGCGAGTTGAAGAGTATCGGGGTCGGTGAAATCTTCACGCCGGGCGCTTCAACAAATGATATCGTTGACTACGTGCGTTCGTGGGCGAACGAACATCGCAAAGAGCTTCAGCTATCCTGAACGTGCACGGTGTACAAGACAAATCCCGCATCGAACTTGCGTTCGAGCGGGATTTGTGTTTTTGAGAGGCAAGAATTAGACTTTGGAGACGTTGACAGCCTGCAAGCCTTTCGGGCCTTGCTCCACGTCGAATTCTACACTTTCCCCCTCCTTCAAGGTCTTGTAGCCTTCGCCGGCGATGGATTTATAATGCACAAACACGTCTTCACCGGTGCTGCGCTTGATGAAGCCGTACCCTTTGGCATTATTAAACCATTTGACTGTACCTTTTTCCATAAAGTTAACCCTTTGAAATGTTGAACACCAGGCACCTAATTTTTGTCTCTCAAAACCCGAAAATCGCGATACGAGCCACCGTTCTCGCGATTCCCTTGTTCAGCTTGATGCCATCTCCGACGAAGGAGGGTGCAGCTAAAACGATTGATGAAACAAAAACGGTGTTGTGAATTACGTAGCGAGTATACTACTCGTTGGACTAAAAAGCAAGTTTCGCTTTTCTCCTTCTCGTCCTCTCACCGAGGAGACCATAGAACCATCGGTAAATCCTACGGTTTTTGATAATCTATCCAAATCTTGAATTCGTCGGCTTCTTCTTCCTCTTGCAAGGGAGGGAGTTCTTCGGGCTGCACTTGTCGCGTGAGGAGGCGAATACCTTCCTCGGAGAATCCAAACAGATCATCGATAGAGAATATTGTTGTGAAGTCCGCCGGGTGGAACAATATCTCAAACTTCGACGACACATCGTCGAGTCGTGAAAGGTAATACGCAACGTTTTCGTCGGGGAAATTCGGATCCCATTCATCCGCGACCCTGCTATTGTCTGAAATCTTTACGTCGTTTCTCGCTCCGGTAACGTAGTACGATACGGATTGGCCTGGTCGTGGTAGAAAGCCGGCCCGCTTGAGAACCTCGTATGCAGCAGAAGGTTTTCGTTTCCCCGATCCAACCTCCAGGTTGTATGATTCCAGCGAATCTCTGACCGTTTCTGTCCTGCAAAAATCGTACACGTCGATGTGATGATTGCGAATCGCATTGGTGGTCGAGACATACAATTCATGCAGTCCGCGGAAATCCTCGCGGAGAAGGCAGTCGATGCATTGACGAACATACCGGCGAAGAAAACGCTCCATGCTGCGCGACGTTAACGAGCTGCCCTTGAGTGTGATACGGTTCTCGCGATCCATCAACGCATAGTTTTTCTTCTTGTAGCTCAGCATTTTCTTGTAATGGCCGGTATAGGCTAACGTAATTCCTTCAGGCAGTGAGCTCGAAAGACGATACACGAAAGCAGCTTCCTGCTCTTCACCGCGGACATTGTCCGGAGGCTGGAAATACAACCCGTCGGTATCGACTTCAATGACTTTGCCATTGTAAAGCTCAACCTGTTTGATGATGTGGCGCAATAATTTCTGTCCTGTGGTTGTTACAACGTCGGCCTGCTCGAAATCGCTGAACAGCCCATTCGAGTAGCCCAGATAACCGTAAAATGAGTTGATGAGAATCTTATAGGACGATTGCATGGCGTCATACTTGCTTTTTGTCAGCGCTTGTTTACTGTGGTGCATTTTCCGCTTCGCATCGAGTCTCATTGATAACAGCTCTTGAAGGAGCGTGGGGAAGATGTTCAGCTCATCATACTTTGGTTTGATAGTATTGCTGACGATGATCGATGGGTAGAGCGATTCGACGTCTGCGTGCACGACGTTTGTGATGATGCCGGTGAGAAAAATGTCCGAGTAACCTCCGGTGGTTTGCGATCCGGGCGTTGGCTTCGGCACGGAGTGTTTGCGCCTCATATATTCGCGGAGGAGCAGTGACTCGATCTTTGCTGTCGAGCCTGCGCGGGTAATCGTGGAGTAGGGAAGGGGGCAGATTTGTGCAAGGTAGAAATAGCTTGGCGAGAGATGGTCGCTCAACAGCCGCGTCTCTCGTACGTCGTCGAGTGCGTATGGCAGAAGTTTGTCGGGGTCATTGTCCCAGGACCATGAAATTTTGTTGCCGGGGATGTACGTACGATTCTCGGCGGCAAACCCGAAATGCTGGGCGAGATATTTGAGTCCGTAACTGTCGAGTGTGCGTGCAGAGACATCGTACGCCCGAGCCAGGAGCAGTGTATCGACGAGGTTGCGACCGTTGAGCTCGTATGAGATAATCTCCAGTTCCTGATCTCCAGAGCCCGGGCGTATGGTAATTGGCCGCGGTGCGCTGTTGTCCCGACCGATGGTGAAATCGACTCCATGCAGCTCACACCGCTTGAGGATGTACGGCAGGTCGAAACCGAACAAGTTATGGCCTTCGATGACGTCGGGGTCTTTTTCCACGACAAGCGCCGCGAGTTTCTGAAGCATTTCGGGCTCCCCGCACTTCCGCCCGTCAATGATCTCCTCCCATCCGCGGCTATCGGACAGCGCGATGAGGATGATCCGGTCCTCCGTTTTTCGCGCATCACTGAATTTGTACTCCTTCGAATACGTCTCAATATCAAGCTGCAACCGATAGAGATCATCGAACGCCATCTTCTTGAAATAGGTGACGCCGGATTGTACCAAGTACTGCGTTGTCGGGTCAGGCTTGAGCAGGACGATTTCCGCCTCGCCGTAGCTCTCTGCACGCTTGGGAGAAGTTTTGTTGTACTCTTTCAGCGTGTGGCGGACGGCATCCCACATGTCGGACCAGCGGGGAAAGGCAGCTACGTACTGGTAGTAGTTGTTTCCTTCAAGACGCTTCAGCCACATTTTCCTGTCGTAGCCGCTGAGGTATTGTTCGCTGGACAACAAAAAGAACGGGAAGAATTCCGCATCGTGATGCGTCACTCGCCCGAACGGCTCGGTCGGGCGTGCCTTCCCGTTTTCGCGTCGATAGATTCTGACGGACGTATCGTTGAGTTGATGGACGGAAACGATCCCGCTGAGGTCGTTATGTCCGTAGAGGAGGGGATTCATCGCTCAAGGGATGACTCCGTCGCGCTACTTCTTCTTGGAATTGTGTTCCATGAACGGCTTTAGAATGTCAATCGGGACGGGGAAGATCGTTGTCGAATTGTTCTCCGTCGCGATCTCGGCCAGCGTTTGCAGGTAGCGGAGCGTGAGTGCGCTCGGGTGCTCGGCGAGGATCTCTGCTGCCTGGGAGAGTTTCTGCGCAGCCTGGAACTCACCCTCGGCTGCAATGACCTTCGACCGCCGCTCGCGCTCGGCTTCCGCCTGCTTGGCCATCGCCCGCTGCATCTCTTGCGGCAGGTCGATTTGCTTCACCTCAACGCTCGATACCTTAATGCCCCACGGCTCTGTGTGGGCGTCGATGACCTGCTGAAGTTTTTGGTTGATCTTCTCCCGCTGAGAAAGAAGGTCATCGAGCTCCGATTGGCCGAGAATGCTGCGGAGCGTTGTCTGCGACAACTGCGATGTCGCAAAAAGAAAGTTCTCAACTTCAACAATTGCCTTCTGGGGTTGCATGACCCGGAAGTAGAGGACAGCATTCACTTTGAGAGAAACGTTATCCTGCGTGATAACGTCTTGCGGTGGAACATCCATCACCACCGTTCGCAAACTGACCTTTACCATTTTGTCGATGAGAGGGATGAGCAGAATGAGCCCGGGCCCTTTCACGCCGATGAGACGTCCGAGCCGGAAGATGACGCCACGCTCATACTCCCGCAAGATGCGAATAGCATTGGCAAGAATGATGATGCCGAAGAACACTGCCATGATGAGTAACGCGGTTGATGGATTCATAATGAACTCCTTTTCGTAGAGTGATTACTTCAGTTGTTCAACTCGTAGCGTGAGATTTTCAACGGCGACGACTTTCACTTTTTCTCCTTTTGCGATCTTCCCGCCGACGGATTCGGCATTCCAAATTTCTCCATGCACGCGAACATGTCCGGTCGGATTCAACGGTGAGATCGCTTCACCGATCTCACTCACCAGTCCTTCCATGCCTGTCGTGGGTTTGCGCATCTGAGCTTTGATGCCAAAGCCTATCACGAACATAAAGAATATGACAGTGAGAGCGACGGTGGAAAGAATTATGCTCCAGGAGATTTCAACAAATTCCAACGCGGACTCGGATCGAATCAACATCACAGAACCCAGGAGGAGCGATATAACTCCTGCCACGGTCAGCAATCCGTGGCTGACGACTTTAATTTCTGCAATAAACAAGATAATGGCAAAGATAATCAGCGCAAGGCCGGCATAGTTTACGGGCAGAGTGTGCAACGAATAGAATGCAAGGATGAGGCTGATAACGCCAACGACTCCTGGCAGAATAGTGCCGGGGTTGTAAAGCTCAAAAAGCACACCGTAGACTCCCATCATCAGGAGGATGTAGGCGATGTTGGGATCGCTAAGAATGTCCAGCAAGCGTTCGGACCACCCCATGTCGATCTGTTCAATCGTCGCGTTCTTCGTGCGAAGCGTGACCGGACCTGACGGTAGCTCGACGACGGTACTATCGATTTTTGCAAGGAGCTCTGGCACATCCTTTGCGATGAGGTCGATAACTTTTTTGTTGAGAGCTTCGTTCTCGGTGATGGAAAGGCTCTTCCGGACTGCATCCTCAGCCCATGCGACATTCCGCTTTCGTTTTTCAGCGATTGAACGGACGAATGCGGCGGCATCATTCGTGGCTTTCTCCATCATCACACTGTCTTGTTCACCTTGGAGCGACACGGGATGGGCAGCCCCGATGTTAGTGCCGGAAGCCATCGCTGCAATGTGGGCGGAGAGGGTCACGAACACGCCGGCCGAAGCTGCCTGCGCGCCGGCAGGGTAGACGTATACAACGACAGGAATTTTCGATTCGAGAATATCGCTGACAATCACGCGTGTGGATTTGAGCAAGCCACCGGGTGTGTTCAACTGTATCACGATGCATTCCGCCTTGGTATCCGCTGCGTGGTTGATGCTGTTATGGATGAACTCCGCTGCGGCAGGGTTAATAGCACCGTCAATTTTGATGGAAACAACGGTTTGGGCGGATAAGCGTGACGAGAAAAATAGGAGTAAGAAAGCCAGGGGAGGTAGTAGTCTTTTCATAAAATTTCTTGCACCAATGTTCTGGTACAGACGATGGGAAATGGGAGTTACATCAATTATTTTTAACTGCTATGAAAATAGTCATTCTGATGCGACCGGAACCGTAGATAGGTGCAACATACGCAATCTCACCTCTATTTTCATCCGGCGTGGTGAACCGCCGGATTCATGACCGCTGATGTTACGCATCCGATTAGAAACGTTGTTCCGCTTTCCAGAATCCCGCCAATTAGCGGGATCCCGTACAGCCGGACCAGTGTTCCGCTTACAAAGCGTGATTCCAAGAAGCGGAACCATGAAGCGGGACTTTGTGAGTTAGTGGCTGAAAAATCAATCCTTGCGTAAGATCAGTTTTTAAGTCTTACAAAATGGAGCGGAGAGGGTGGGATTCGAACCCACGATACCCTTGCGGGTATACCACCTTTCCAGGGTGGCCAATTCAACCACTCTTGCACCTCTCCGTAGTATAGGGAAATCATTATTATGAAAAAGAACTTAAAATCCAACTCAGTTAGCGGAAGGGGAGGGATTCGAACCCTCGATAGCCCGGAGGCTATTCCGGTTTTCGAGACCGGCCGATTCAACCACTCTCGCACCCTTCCGGATGTGAAGGTCCGGCCACCAAGACTCAAAGTCCCGTTTCACGTTATCCCGCCTTTCATAGTTTCGAAAGCGGGAACACAAAGGGAGAGAATGCCTTCTTCATGATTGCCTGCCCTCACATGCCGTTCAACAAACCCGATGGGTGTCTATTCGTTCCGGTAAGCGTCAAAAATATACTCAATAGTGGTTTGAGTTCCAACAGAAAACAAAAAGCCCTGACCGTGGATCTAGTCAAGGCTTGCAGATTGAAGTACTGTTCAGAAATCTCATTGCGTCGCCTTCTCCACCATGTCGATCATCAGCATCTTCGCTCCGCCCTTTTCAACGATCCTACCCGTCACAATGACTTTTTCACCGACGAAGGGCAGCAACATCTCATTCGCTCCAGCCATCCCTTTGAGCTTCGAGGCGAAGTAGACCGTCCCGGTTTTTTCTTCCAGGATCCCAAGGGGAACACCGGCTTTTGCACACAGGAGAGCGCACTCCTTGTGCTCTTGTCCGCTGGCGTTACCCATGCCGCCGCTAATGTAACACTTGGTGTCGATGACCTCGCCCTTCACCCGGATTTCTTGTTTTCTCTTATCCTGAGCAACTGCGAGCGCCGAGAAGAGAAAGACAAGCAGTACAACACAACAACTCTTATCAAATGCCTTCATAGGTTTCTCCTCCTTTGGTGAATGATCGGTGAGCAAGCTTCTTTCCTAACGTTCCGCCCCGGTCGATGAGTTCCTTGAAACGACAAGCCCTCCGGGGTGGGAGGGCCTGTCGTGAACGGCAAGAGATCTACTTTTTATCGGGTTCCAGGATCTTCTTAATGCGTGCCCGGCTGTCTTCAAGATGCGCTCGCGTTTCCCTGTCTCCTGTACGGCCGACGGAGACTGCCAGCGTGCGGTCGAGCTCTTGCAGCTCGAGACGGATGAGAGCACGAGCTTCACCGGGAAGTGAGGTGGGTGGAGTAATCGTTATCCCCGGTGGCAAACCCGGCGGCAGCGTGAACGGCGGCGGATTGAGCTTTGTATCCATCACATCGAGATACGCTCGCTGCACATTCCGGCGGTAAAGGTCGGCCTTCACCATCTTGCCGGAAAGCTCACTCCAGACCCCTTGTCGCAAATCTGTTAGAAGCTCGGCGACGGTGTAGCGAGATGCAGCGCCGGGAAGAGCGGCGTGTGTGATGAGGCGGCTCAAGCGGTCATTATTCATCAGGATGTTCAGAAGCTGGCGGTGTCCGGCCAGAACACGGTCCGCGGCGCCATTGGATTCGATGAGCGCGAGAATCTCCGGCTTCAGCAGTTCGGTCGGAGTGCGGAAGCCTTCTTTATTCAAGAAGGCCATAGCCTCTTTTTGTCGCTCCCGGGAAACCTGCGTGTGGACGACTCCCGCTTGACCCGCGATCCGCTCGGTCCGGATTACTCCGCCTACCAGGCTCGCGACGTGGCCCAATTCACGATTGCGTTGGGCGAATACCTGGCCGTACATCTCGCGCAGGTTGTCGTACGTTTCGCCGGGTGTTGTTGTCGCTGGGATCAAGCGCTCGGTGACACGAACAAGATTCTTCAGACCGTACGTCGTTGCCTTGATTGGATCGTCGCCCAGGTCTTCCGTTTGTGCCGTTGGGTCGATGCCGTCGGGGTTTCCGAAGCGCAGATAAGGTTCGCTTTCTTGTCGGGAGGCGATTCTGTTGAGCTCGGCCTTCTCTTCATCGGGAGTAGCTGCTCCGAAGGCCGGCCTGTAGCCCCACTCTGTGGCAAACTTATCGTACGGACCGATCAACGGAATCGTGCGGACCTTATCGCCCGGCTGGGCGATGTAATTGAATCGGCCGTAGTCCATAATAGAGGCTTCGGTTCCGAACTGCGATGTGAACGTCCAGCTTCGCAGGCTGTCGACCGGGTAGGACGAAGTCGCCTTCATGTTGTGCGGGAAGCCGAGCGAGTGGCCAACTTCGTGGGCTGTAATGTAGCGCAACGTCTCGCCCATCAGACTATCCGGTAAGGGCAGCTTCGCCGCGTTCGGATCAACGTTGCTTGCCTGCACAAAATACCAATTGCGCGCAAGATTCATGACGTTGTGGAAAAAACCGATGTCTGCGTCCAGGATTTCCCCGGTGCGCGGGTCGCTGATGTGTGGACCGTAGGCATTTTCAATATTGGAGGGAAGCCATCGGATCACCGAATATCGCGCATCCTCCCCGCTCCAATCGGGGTCCTCTTGTTCGCCCGGCGCGTACTTGCCGAGGATTGCGTTCTTGAAGCCGGCTTTTTCGAACGCCGCCTGCCAGTCTTCTACGCCCTTCTTCAGCCACGGTTTCCACTTATCCGGAGTTCCACGGTCGATGTAGAACACGATTGGCTTGGCCGGCTCGCTGAGGCCGCCGCTCTTGATGGCGTCCGGGTCTTTCGGCTCCAGTCTCCATCGAGCGATGTAGCGGCGCTGTTCCGCACGTTGGGCGTCGAAGCCGTAGTCGTACTGCGACACGCCGAAGAATCCGACGCGGGCATCGAACAGACGCGGCTTCATCGGCTTTTCGGGCAAACGCACCATCGAGTGATGCATGGTAATCGAGAGGGTGGCGAGCGAATTGTCCCCGGGTACCTGCGCAGCGTCGTACGTAATCGTCGCTTCGGTTTCAACATTGTCCGGGAACGATTTGCAATAGTCGACGAACGAACGCTTCGGGTCGAGGCGGCGTACGCGAAGCTGCTCTCGCTGAAATCGACCAAGGCCTAATTCAGCAACATCCGTCGTAAAAAGGTCGGTGACCTCGATGACGAGGTTGGAGCTGTCCTTATTATACGCCTGTAAGTCGAACGCCATCAGGATGGGTGGAAGCGTTGCCTTTTTGACGGAGGCCGCGACGGGCAACGAATCGGCAGCGACGGAAGCGTAGTAGACGCTGCGCAGAAGGATCTTGTCGCCGATGCGTTCCCACCGCACCACCTGGCTATTGACCTCATCACCTCCATAGCCGAAGCCCGTCTGCGTTTTCGCCTGCCTGCTGACGAACAGGAAATCTTCGTTCATCTCTTTTTTTGGAATTTCGAAGAAGAGCTTTTCTTTCACCCTGTGCACGATGAATAAGCCCGAATCCGACTTTGCTTCCTTCGTAATCACATCCGCGTACGGTTTCAGACCGACGGCGGGGCGCGACTCCTGCGGTCGTTGCTGCTGCGGTGCAGCCGCTTGTTGGCCGGACGCACATGCCATCAAGGTGACTGCTATCGATAAAACGATAATAAGGTTTCTCATCATAGGGGCCCTCTTGGGTATGAACGTGAGAAGATGGATGAGTTCACAAAGCACAATTCTTTAGACGAACCGCAACGGGGAAAGTTACTTCCGTGCAGGCTGCGGCTTAAGAGCGACCTTCAAGGTCTTTATTTCGAAAGGCTTGAGTTTTATTCTGAGTTTGGATTTCGATGCTTTCAGGTTGTTGAGGACGGTTTCCATCAAGTCGCACTCAAATGCCTTGAGGACCGGAAACCCGAACTCGAGAGTTGTATCCCGTTTCTCGCCGTGCGCTTCGTAGAGCCTGAGGATGATATCATCCGAATCCTCCGCCTTTTTGATCGTGTCGATAACGATACTGGCGTGAGTGCTCGATACCAGCGGCGGAATACGCCGGGCGATTCGATCGGGGAACACCAGCAGAGGACTGTTCAGCTCACCGGCATGCCGCACCGTTTCGCTTTTGCGCCAATCGCCTTTGTGCGGAAGCAACGCGTACGTGAATTGATGCTCACCCTGATCGCTCAGGCGGTTATCCGTTGCTTTTGCGGGGTCGAGAGGGTGTGCAAAGTGGGCGGAGCGAAGGAGTGTCAATCTCATGGTTGATTCGTTTGTGTCATAACCGTACTTGCAATTATTCAACAGGCTCACGCCGCCCCTGGCATCGGAAAGATCCGCCCAGCGCAACGCGGGCACTTCAAATTTTGCCTTGTCTTGCGGGTTGGTTTGCCTGGACGTTCTGGTGATTGCGCCGAATTGAATTTCGTACGTCGGCAGATGCGATTTGATGTCCACCGGGAACGTCGCCTTCAGGAGAGTCTGTTGTTCAAACCAGCGGACGTTGGTAACGAAATCGATGCGACGATGCTGATGATACAAAATCATGTCCTGCGTCAGCCGGGACGTTCCGGATGACCGGAACTCCAACCGGACGACCGCCCGCAACGGCCCCTGTTCTATTATTCTTGCAGACCTGAGATGAAAAAGACGTGTTTGCTTCGATTGGTACTCCGCGTCGATGTCCCACGCTTCCCATTGCTTCGGTTCATCGACGAACGTCTGCAGAATGTTTCCGCGTTTTCCCTTTTTGATAAGCTCACGCCGTTGTTCTTTATCGTACAGCGAGCTGATAGCACCGTTCTTGTCAAGTCGGATTTTGTAGAACGGCGACTCGATAATCTTCTGGCTAATCTTCCAGTGGCCATTGGAACCGGCCTTTGCGGCGCCAGGATAGACCGTGAGGGTGCCGAACGACTGCGGCAGTAGATTCCGTACGTAGCAGAGAATCGAAACTTTGTTCTTTCTTTTCTCTATCACCTGATGTTCGATCTCAGTCCCTTTGTCGTCGAGAACGGTAAAGAGCTTCTCGTTCGACTTCATCGAGAGTACGACATAGTCGCTCCGGACCCAGCTCAGCGGGTTGAACAACGTAAAATACGATTGACTGCCTCGCTGTTTGGGAGCCTCCGTCAATGAGTTAGCTGTACGATTGATAAGATGGGTCGATGCTTCTTCGATTGATTGGAACAGTGCGTGTACGTCATCATAGGCGTCAGCGATGGCAGCTCCTGAAATTACATTTCGATCTTGAAGAGTCAAAAGCTGTTTCCACGCGTTCGCAATATCCTCTTGTGGATACTTCCTCCTCGATGCCGGAGCGCCGGCAAGAGTAACGAGTGTGGCCAACACCTCGGCATTTGCCAACGCTGTTTCGCAGCGTCGGTTCTGGGACTTGACCGATGCGTTTGTCGTGTACGTGCCGCGATGTTTTTCCAGATAGAGCTCGTTGACCCACGTTGGTACTTCCTTGGTTTGCTCTTCTGCTTGTTTGAAGAACTCCCAGACCGATGAGGAGCGCGTCTTTGGGGCGCCCGGAACATTCTTAAAAACACGCATGACTTCTAAGTGTTCTTTTGTCGGGCCGGCCTTCCCGTCACCGTATCCATAGATGAGAAGGTAATCTTGGGCTGTCTCCTTTTGTACGAAAGCATCCCAGCTTTTTTTCAAGTCTTTTGCGGTGGAAAACTGTTCAGGAGCCAGCGGCGGGATGAACGACAGAATCCTTGACCGGTCGATGCCCTGCCACCAAAACGTCTGAAACGGAAATCTTGTTGTCTCATTCATCAGCAACTTGGACGCGACAAAAAACTTGAAGCCGGACTTTGAAAGAATCTGCGGCAGGTTGCCGTTAAACCCGTTCGAATCCGGTAGCCATGCGATGTCAACCTCCCTACCGAAGACCTGCCTGAAATATCGCTTGCCATACAGGATTTGACGCACCAACGATTCACCGCTTGGAATGTTGCAGTCGGGTTCAGCCCACATCCCGCCCAGCAGTTCCCACCGCCCCTCTGTGACGCGTTGCTTCACTGCCTTGCCGAGCTCAGTGTATTGCCGCTCGACAAGCTGATACAGGTGGGCCTGACCCAAGCCAAAGACCAGCTCGGGATATTCTTCCATCAGCTGGTTGACCGTCGAGAATATCTCAGTTGTTTTTCGCTCACACTCTTTGATTGTCCAGGAAGCCGCCGTTCCCGCATATGCACTGCCGACGAGATGTGCAAGGCCGGGAATGTTGGTTGTGAATTCTGTACCCAGAGCGCTGAGCAGAAAATTCAGCGCCCGACCGATGGCATGAGGATATTCTTCACCTTCCGGCTTGAAGTACTTCAGAAAAATCAGGGTGCGCCGAATGATTTCGCGGAGGTCTTTCCCTTCCGGCGTTGAGGTTCCGAAGAGATGTGCCAGCTCTCGCAATGTTTTGAGCGTATAATACAACGATCGGGCAGGCGTGTACAGAACCGCCAGTTCAGCATTGTGGAAGCTGCTCGGCGCTATTTTCCTGCCGCTGTAGGACTGGATCGAAACAGAATACTGCTGGTTGCCCCGCGCTTTGGCCGTCAGGAACAGTTCTTGATGCTGTGCATCGATGCCGTGATAGGGACTGCCGTTGAGGTAAAGCAGTGATTCGGGGAGGTCGATCAGCAACACAATGGGTTTGCCGGAGAACTCCTGTGGAACGGAAACTTCTCGTCGAAACCAGGCCATCTTATCGTACCCGCCCCACTGAAAGGGGGTTTGAATGATGCGCCAGGATTTATCGTTGAACTTCGGGTGGTACGCTCCGTGACTGTCCCCATCCTTCATTTTCCAGTCAGGAAGCGCGATTTTCTGAGGATGAATATGGTTTTGAACAAAGAGGAGAGTCTCGTCTAAGAGATCAAGCGTCATTTCTGCGATTTTCTCCGGGGGTTGTGCGTTGGGCAGCGGGAAGATAGGAATTTGTATAGAAAGGAGCAAGCCTTGACTGAAAGAATTTTAATGGGAATTTGTGAGAATGGGCGAAGACAGAAGAAAAAACTCGTTAGGATATTCATTGCTATTGCTCGCTCCAAAACATACATTAGGCACAACTTTTAGGAGATGCTTTTTTCCGTGGAGACTGTTGACTGGATCATCTTAGGACTTTATTTCGCTGCCAGCGCCTGCATTGGCCTCTACTTTACAAAAAGGGCAGGCACCAACCTTCAGGAATTCTTCCTCTCCGGAAGGAATCTTCCCTGGTGGCTCGCCGGTACCTCGATGGTCGCGACCACCTTTGCTGCCGATACACCGCTTGCCGTCACGGAGTTGGTGGCGAAGAACGGTATTGCGGGCAATTGGCTCTGGTGGAATTTCGTCTTCGGAGCTATGTTGACGGTCTTCTTCTTTGCTCGCTTGTGGCGGCGTGCCGGGATCATGACGGACGTGGAATTTGCCGAGCTTCGATACTCCGGAAAGCCGGCAGCGTTTCTTCGCGGTTTTCGCTCGGTCTACCTTGGCATTGTTATGAACTGCATCATTATGGGTTGGGTGAATCTCGCGATGGCTGCGATTCTTGAAGGAATGTTTGGCATCCCGAAGGATCGGGTGATGTGGTACGTAGGAGCAGCCCTCGTCATTACCGCGATGTATTCTGCTTTGTCCGGCCTCTGGGGAGTTGCGGTCACCGACGCGTTCCAGTTTGTTCTGGCAATGACCGGTACAATTGTCCTTGCGTTTGTGGTGCTTGGGCTTCCCGAAATCGGCGGAATTGCCGGATTAAAGGAAAAACTGCCGGCGTGGTCGCTCAAGTTCACTCCCGTGATTGGCGATGTAAGTTCCGTTGAGGGGGTGGGCGGAGCTTTAGCGATGAGCGTAAGTGCCTTTCTTGCATTCATCGGTATTCAGTGGTGGGCCTCGTGGTACCCGGGTGCGGAGCCTGGTGGGGGAGGCTACATCGCGCAGCGTATGATGTCCGCCAAAGATGAAAAGCACTCGCTTTTTGCAACACTCTGGTTCACCATCGCCCATTACTGTATTCGACCCTGGCCGTGGATCTTGGTCGGACTTGCGACACTGGTCTTGTATCCCGACCTCGGGCCTGCCGATAAGAAGCTCGGCTACGTCTATGCGATGCGCGATTATCTTCCAGCGGGGCTTAAGGGAATGCTCGTGGCCTCCTTCTTCGCTGCTTACATGTCGACGATCGCCACGCAACTGAACTGGGGGACGTCGTACATTATCAATGATTTCTATAAGCGCTTCATCAGTCGGAATGCCGGTGAACAGCAGCTTGTGAAAGTGTCGAGGTTGGCCACAATCATCGTTATGATTTTCTCCTTTGTAGTGACGCTGTTGCTCGACACCATTTCCGGTGCGTGGGTATTCATCATCGAGGCGAGCGCCGGCCTGGGGCTGGTGTTGATCCTTCGCTGGTTCTGGTGGCGGGTCAACGCGTGGAGTGAGATTACCGCCATGGTAGCGCCACTCTTTATTTACGGCTACCTCAGATACTCGACAAGTGTGCAGTTCCCCGAATCACTCTTCTCAATTGTATCGCTGACCACGATCGCTTGGATCGCTGTTACCTTCCTGACAAAACCGACAGAAACTGAAGTTCTGAAAAGCTTTTACCGCCGCGTGCATCCCGGCGGTGCGGGCTGGAAACCGATAGCTCAAATGGTGCCGGAAGTCCAGGGTGATTCTGGCTTTGGCAGCCAGTTGTTGAATTGGGGGGCCGGAATTGTCCTTGTCTACACGATGCTCTTTGGCTTCGGGAAGTTAATTCTGGGCGATGTCGGTGCCGGGCTGCTCTTCGTGGTTATTGGCCTGGCGGCAGCAGGCTTGATATACAGGGACTTAACCAAACGCGGGTTTGCTAAGGTTGTCGATTGAGTCCCGTACACTCACAACTCAAACTCTTTCTCACGTTTGTCCTTGCGGCAATTCTTGCTCTTGTCCTTTTCTTCCAATTCGTTCCGCTGAGAGTCGATACCCTTTTCGTCAACGCAACGTTTTACACGATGGACGCAACGAACAGTGTGGCACATGCACTTGCAGTACGTAGAGATAGAATCGTTGGGCTCGGAGAGCGCGAAGAAGTAGAGAGGAAATTTCGAGCGAAACAGGTAATCGACCTGGGTGGTAAAACCGTTCTTCCGGGCTTCATCGATGCCCACGTGCATCTCACAAGTTTCGGCTTCGCCCGATTGACAGTGAATCTTGTCGATACGAAATCGGAAGCAGAGATTGCAGACCGAGTACGCAAGCGAGTTGAGCAGGTCGGTGATCCGGAAGTCTGGATTCGCGGTAGGGGTTGGGAACATATCGACTGGCAGAGCAAACAATTTCCTGCGCATCAGATTTTGGATCGCGTTGCGCCCGACAACCCCGTGTATCTGACCCGCAAGGACGGTCGCGCAGTGTGGGTTAATAAACGTGTGTTGGAGCTTGCAGGTCTCACGGCCCAGACCGTCGACCCTCCGGGTGGAAGAATTCGTCGCGATGCGCAGGGAAACCCGACGGGCGTTCTCATCGATGCCGCTATACAGCTTGTCGCGCAGTACCTTCCACCGCCGACGGAAAAAGAAATCGCCGAAGCAACGCTCCTCGCCGTCCAGGAATGTCTCCAATACGGCCTTACCTCGGTCCACGACATGGGTGTCGGTGACCAGGAGATTCGTGTTTACAAAATGCTCATCGATCAACACCGCCTTCCTCTTCGTATTTACGCGGCGATTGATGTTAGAGAAGAAACGTGGAAGGAGCATCTTCAAACAGGTCCTGAAGTTGGATATGGCGAGAACAGGTTGACCGTGCGCGCACTCAAGCTCTACATGGATGGTCCGCTCGGGTCGCGTGATGCGGCATTGATTGAACCGTACAGCGATGACCCGGACAATCGGGGCCTGACGCAAATGACAGAAGAGAATTTTCGCGCGACCTTGGATGACGCGCTCGCACACGGATTCCAAGTGTGCACACATGCCATCGGCGACCGTGGGAATAGTATCGTGCTGAATACCTATGAAGCTGCACTGAGAGCCCATCCGCAGTCCGATCACCGCTTCCGCGTCGAACATGCCCAGGTGTTGAACCAGAACGATATTCCGCGATTCAAACAGCTCGGTATTCTTCCCAGCATGCAGCCAACGCATTGCACCTCGGATATGTATTGGACTGAAGCGTTGATCGGTTCGCAGCGTGTACGCAACGCGCATGCCTGGCGCTCTCTGCTGAACACCGGTGTGATCATCTGTGGCGGCTCGGATTTCCCGGCAGAGCATCCGAACCCTCTCGCCGGTATCTATGCTGCCATCACGCGTCAGGATCCGCAGGGTCGCCCGGCAGACGCCGATGACGTGAAGAAATATTTCCTGCTCTCTCATGACGGTATTACTGATCCCACATCGTTCGACGGAGGCTGGTATGTTTCTCAGAAAATGACACGGGAGGAAGCAATTCGGTCGTTTACGAGTTGGGCGGCATTTGGTGCTTTTGAAGAACGAATGAAAGGCTCTCTCGAAATCGGGAAATTAGCCGATTTTGTGCTGCTCTCCGTTGACATTCTGAAAGTACCGCCTCGGGACATTTTGCAGGCGGCTGTCGAACGGAGTTATATTGGGGGTGAGGAGGTATATCGTCGGATTGCAGTACAGGCGACTTCCCAACAATAACTAATGAGAACCAGCCGATCTTCTGGAAGAAGGTTTTTGAAGGGAAGCATTGTATAGCATGAAAAAGGCTTCATTGCTTCTTATTGTTTTTCCTTAGAAAAATATTTATGTTTTGGGCGTTGGAGATGACCACTTGTAAGAAAAGAAACGAATGCCACTACGAGTTCTAGTTGCTGACGACGACGAGGGTCAGAGAAAGTCGCACGGTTTTGCTCTGGAAGTAACGAGCGCCATCGTGGAGGATGAGATTGAAATCGTGGAGACCGCGACCAGCGTTGACACCTGGCAGAAAATAAAAGCAGAAGTCTTTCAGCTTATTATCCTCGACAATGATTTTAAGGACGATAATCTCAAGGGACATTTGCCGGGCATTGCGTTGCTGCAATTGGCGAGGCGCGAGGGGTCGAACCGAGGTACACCGATTTTTTTCTGCAGTGCGGACGCCTATGATACGTTGAAAGGCATGGTCGAGAAACACAAGGGAGTTTATCTCCCGAAGGTCGGTTACGACATCGAGAAAGTCGCACAGCAATTTGCAGATCAGATGAAGAAGAAATAAGAGAGCAGGAAAGCAGCTCCAAAGGTCGCCCCGTGGCGACCTTTTTGTTTTAGGGGAGAATCGCGTGAGAACCACTGCATGACACCTCGTGTTGGAAGGAAGCGGGACTTGCGCTTTCCTGTATTTTGATTTACATTCTGCCAGACTTATCGAGAATGCAAAAAGGGAAGAGAGATGTACGAACGATCGTTGAACGAAACGGAACGGATTCTTGCAACGCACAAAGATGTCGTAGTACCGGTGAAGGAAATCTGGCTGGAGGTTTCCAAACAAGGGCAACTCCAGCGGTTCGAGGTTCCACCGGTTGTAGACTTTACGGCGCTGCTCGAAGGCGATGAGCGGTTCGAGTTCTTTCCCGCGGGCGATGAACTTGGCGATGGATACGTTGAGCCGGCGGAGGATGATGAGACGGAGTACATGGGGGAAATGGTGCGGTTGGGGTTTTATTCTGAAGACAGGGTCCGGTTACGGAACATCGAGGTCTTGGAAGAACTTGTCGAGGAAGTGATGGAGGAATCGGAGGGAGCGGTAGCTCAGGAAGAACATGATGAGGAAAAGCAACGAAAACCCGCCGGCCAGACGATAGCGAAGCCGAAACAAACAGCGGTGCCGACTATGCTTAGGAGGAAGACCGGCAAGCGGCAGCAAGTTTCCAGCGGGAAAACGAGAAGGGGCAAGGCCGCTTCGAAGGGTGCTCCGAAGGCAGCGAAAAAAGGAAAATAGAAATCATGATCCAACTCACCACGAAAACGTGGACGATCCGTGAGCTGATGAAACGTGCGATCGAGTATTTACAGAACAAAGAATTCCCTGAATCGCGTATTACTGTTGAGTTCCTCCTCGCACATGCGTTACAATGTCAACGTATCGAACTCTATACGAACTTTGAAAAACCGATCACGAAGCAGGAACTTTCCGTCTTTCGACAACTCTTCGAGCGTCGACTGAACAATGAGCCCGTACACTACATTATCGGTACGGCGGTTTTTATGGGACTCCCGTTTGTTGTCGACCGAAGAGTGCTGATTCCGCGTCCCGAGACGGAAACTCTCGTAGAGCAAGCGATGATAGTGTGTAATGCAATGGCCCAAGAAAGGGTCGTTTCCATCTTGGAAATAGGGACGGGCAGCGGAAACGTCGCTGTGAGCTTGTCAAAATTCCTGAAGAATTCAATCGTTACTACCATCGATATCAGCGAAGAGGCGTTGGAGGTGGCCCGCCAGAATGTCCGTTCTCACGGCGTCGAAGAAAGGGTTCTCGTGCAACAGATGGACGTTTTCGAGCCGGTCGACCAACTCTTCCGCCGGCGATTCGATCTTCTCATCAGCAATCCCCCGTACGTTTCGTCCGTCGAATGGGAGACTCTTCGACCCGAAGTTCGAGAGTATGAGCCGCGCCTTGCGACCTGCGATGGTTCGGATGGCTACGAGTTGTATCGTCGGATGATCGAAATTGCACCCTATGTGCTGAACGACGGCGGAACAGTGATGTTCGAAGTTGGCGATCAGATGGCGCTCACGGTCTTGTCGATGATGCAGGATGCCGGCCTTTCAGACTTTTCGGTGGCTCGCGACCTTCAGGGGATGGAACGCGTTGTCAGTGGGTCGTGCAATGCCAGAGTGCGGAACCCCATTTCCGTCAATTAGCAAAACATTGTTTGTCCCATTCATCCTATTCCATGCGTGCATTGATCCAGCGGGTGAAACGATGTTCGGTAAGCATGAACGGATCCCTGCATAGCTCTATTGGTCCGGGGATGCTTATCTTGCTCGGCGTAAAGCAAACAGATAGCCCGGCAGAAGCCCGGTATCTTGCCGGGCGCTGTGCCACTCTCAGAATATTTGATGATGCCGGAGGAACGATGAATCTATCTGTTCGGGACGTGCAGGGGTCGGCTATGGTTGTGTCGCAATTCACGCTGTATGGGGATACACGGAAGGGAAATAGGCCGAGTTATACCGATGCCGCTCCACCGGAAATAGCGGAAACGTTATACGAGAACTTTGTATCACAGCTGCGGCAGGAAATCGGAGCAGACCGCGTCGCAACAGGGGTGTTCCGTGCGATGATGGATGTCGAGCTGGTGAACGACGGTCCCGTAACAGTTCTTCTCGAAAGCAAAAACCACCAAGAGTTGATCTCTCCTTGAAGGTCATTCTTCTCTTTCTCGATGGCGTAGGGATCGGCAAGCCGAACCCGGATCTCAATCCTTTTTTCCAGGCAAGACTCCCGACGCTTCAATCGCTCCTTGGCAAAGAGTTGTTCTGCGCTCATCGGAAGCGGGTATCCTCGAAATATGCAGAGCTTGTCCCGGCGAACGCGACGTTAGGCGTTGCAGGACTCCCACAAAGCGGGACAGGACAGACCGCGATCTTTACCGGCGTAAACGCGCCAAAGTTCATCAACAGGCATTTTGGTCCGTACCCGACCACCGAGCTTCGGCCGATTATTAACGAGAAGAACATTTTTCGACGGTTAAAAGCTCGGCAGAAATCCGTCGTCTTCGCGAATGCATTCCCGAAACAGTTCTTTGACTATACAAACTCCGGCACCCGTCGGTTGACAGTCACAACGCTGTCGTGCATCATGGCGGACGTTCCGTTGCTGACTGCCGATCTTCTTCGAAACAATCGCGCCGTGTCCGCTGACTTTCATCGCGAGCGATGGCCGGAAATGGGTTACCCGGACATTACGCCGATCCGCGCAGACGTGGCCGGCCAACACCTCGCTGAGTTGAGCAGAGATTACGACTTCACGTTGTTTGAGTACTGGTTACCGGATCATGCGGGCCACAGTCAGGATATGGCCCGATCTCTCGGTATCCTCGAACGCTTCGACTCGTTCCTTGGCGGTCTGCTGGATCAGGTCAACCTCGACCAGACGTTGATTGTCATGATTAGCGACCACGGCAACATCGAAGATCTTTCAACCAAGTCACATACACGAAACCCGGTGCCCTGCATCGCGCTGGGAAAGAATAGAAAAACGTTCATCGCGTCGATCAAAAACCTCACACACATTACACCGACGATCATCCACCAATTCTAATTAACAGTGCTCGTGTCGTTCTTCCACCGTCGACCAGCATTGCGGTTTGTGCTGCTGTTCAGTGCCGGAATTGTTCTGGGGCATTATGCTGTCCTTGAACCGTCATGGCCCCTCGCTTTGACTGTTGGCGTTTTTCTTTCGGCAGGTCTCATTGCAGTTGCCCGTCCTGTCAGCCCCCTTCTGGACGTTCTGCTGATACTGTCGGTAGTCAGTCTCGGCACGTTCCTCCATTCGCAACAACGAGAGATGCGTACCGGGAAAAAACTGATCCCTGATGAAGATCGGGAAACAATCGTGGTGCGTGGTGTTGTCGCTGAAGAGGCTTTCAGAAGGGGAAATCAACTGCAGTTCATCGTAGCGACTGACCGGATATTTCGGCAGAGTCGGGTGAAAAGCGGAGAGCGAAGAATCATTGTTCGCGGCAGTAAGAAAGCGTTGAACGTTTTCTCTCCTGTGCTGCATGTTGGTACCGAGTTGGAGTTGCGGGGCGTACTGGATGAATATCCTCAGCCGCGAAATCCCGGCGAGTTTGATTATGGGCGCTACCTTGAGCTGAACGATATCGACGGTATCGTGCAGGTGAGCGATAGTACGATGATCCGAATTCTTTCGGCGACGAGTAGCAATTCCTTCCGAGCTCTGATCAGCCGATTCAGGAATTCATTATCGGATGCCCTGGACGCGGTCCAGGGAGAGAGCGCTGCGAGCTTTCTTCGCGGGATTCTCCTGGCAGACCGAAGTAACATCGCTTCCGAGGTGAAGCAAGCGTTTGTCGACACCGGTACAATACACGTCCTTGCTGTTTCCGGTTTACATGTGGGCGTGGTCGCGACAGTCTTCTACGGATTCTTCGGCTTGCTGCGATTGAAAAGGAAACCGCTGATTGTCGCAACCACACTCGGCCTTGTGAGTTATATGGTTCTGATCGGTTCGCCGCCATCGGTCGTCCGATCGACAATCATGGCAATCGTGTTGCTCGTCGGTCCCTTCCTGGAGCGCAGAACGGATGTGTATCAATCACTCGGCGTCGCGGCAATGATGTTACTGGTCGCGGATACCAACAATCTGTTCAATGTCGGATTCCAGCTCTCGTTTGCAGCGGTGCTCTCCATCGTGTACTTCTATCCGTTCTTTGTCAACATTCTCAACCGCATTCCCGAGCGCTTTGAAGAGATCAAGATGTTGAACCCCGTCTTGAAGCTCTTTGCTGTTTCTCTCGCTGCGCAGCTCGGAACTCTTCCGTTCACGGCGTATTATTTCGACAGGATTTCCATCGTCTCGCTCTTCGCCAATCTTGTTGTTGTGCCGATCGTCGGCGTGAACGTGATGCTGGGGTTTGCAACGCTGGCATCGTCTGCTGTGTCGTCGTGGGTAGCCCAATGCTACGCGGCGTTGAACGAATGGCTGGTTACATTTCTCCTTGGGTTTGTCAAAGTTGCGGCCGACGTTCCGTACGCATATGTCCAAACGGAACGACTTGGGACGAGTTTTCCCATTCTCTATTATCTCTGTCTCATCGGGATAGTGAATATTTCCCAAAAGAAAGTCGTGAAGTCCACACTTATTGCGTGTTTGGTAGTACTGAATTGCTTAATTTATGCGGAGCTTGTGAACGGAACAGGCCGCGACCTCACAGTCACCGCCATCGATGTCGGGCAGGGCGATGCTCTTCTCATAGAGTTTCCCGGAGGCACGAACATGTTGGTAGACGCCGGTCCCCGGTCGTTGAATTACGATTCGGGAGAACGGATCGTGGCTCCATTTCTCAGACACAAAGGCGTTGAACGGCTGGATGCAATTATGTTGTCTCATCCCCACAGCGACCACATTGGCGGCGTGCCGTACCTTCTTGAGCACTTCGGTGTTGCAAGGCTGCTTGAGCCGTCGTTTCGAGGAGAATCCTCGTTGTATCGTAAGATTCACAACGTAGCGCGAAGCCGGTCTGTTCCCGTATTCCACTACTCTACCGGCGATACCATTGACATTGATGATAACGCACGGCTCTATGTGCTACACCCTTACGCTCAGACCGATAGCGCGACAAATTTGAATAATGCGTCAATAGTTGTTAAACTTGTGTACGGCGCAACGGAGATCTTGCTGACCGGCGACGCTGAGCTGGAAGTCGAAAAGAAACTGCTTCGCCGCTATGCGGCGTTTCTTCGAAGTGATTTATTGAAGGCGGCACACCACGGAAGCAGCACCAGTTCCAGTCAGGGTCTTGTCAAAGCCGTCCGGCCGGCGATGACGATTGTCTCCGTCGGCAGGAATAATAAGTTCCGACACCCTTCGCCAAGCGTGATGGAACTCTTTCGCAAGGAAGCGATCCGAATACTACGGACGGATAAAGAAGGAGCGATAGTACTGGAAAGCGATGGGAAAGAGTGGAAGGTGGTTCCATGGCGACAGTAATCATGGGCGTAACGGTAAACTCTATTTCACAATCATAGAATCGTAAAGAATGAATACCCTCGAGCAGCGCAAGTCACGGTGGGAGAACGAACTCGTCGCGCCTTCTCTGAACAAATTGCCTGAGAGGAGGCGAAAGTTCGAGACGGACTCGCATGTCGGGATCGAACGACTGTATCTCCCGCAAGAATCTTCGTACGAAGAAAAGCTGGGATTCCCCGGCGAGTATCCGTTTACGCGCGGCGTCTATCCGGCGATGTACCGCAATCGCCTCTGGACCATGAGGCAGTATGCGGGTTTTGGCACGGCTGAAGAATCGAACGAACGATATCGTTTTTTGATTTCGCAAGGCACAATGGGACTTTCTGTCGCCTTCGATTTGCCCACGCAGATGGGCTACGACTCCGACCATCCGATGGCGGAAGGGGAAGTCGGGAAAGCCGGCGTAGCGGTCGATTCTTTGGCGGATATGGAGCGATTGTTTGACGGGATTCAATTAGAGAACGTCACAACGTCGATGACGATCAACGCCACCGCCGCTATTCTCTTGTGTTTGTATGTTGCCGTTGCCAAGAAACAGGGAGCGGACCTTACAAGAATCTCCGGCACAATTCAGAATGACATCCTGAAGGAATATATCGCCCGCGGGACGCAAATTTATCCGCCGGGCCCGTCGATGCGGCTGGTGACGGATACGTTCCGGTGGTGCAGCCAACACTTGCCGAAGTGGAACACGATTTCGATCAGCGGGTACCATATTCGCGAGGCTGGCTCCACGGCAGTGCAGGAGGTTGCGTTCACGCTTTCGAATGCCATCGCTTATGTTCAGGCAGCGATTGACGCTGGGATGGATGTAGATCAATTTGGCCGTCAACTTTCGTTTTTCTTCAACTCGCACAACAATTTTTTTGAAGAAGTAGCGAAGTTCCGCGCGGCACGGCGTATCTGGGCGAGGATCATGAAAGAACGCTTCGGAGCGAGAAATCCGGAAACAATGAAGCTCCGTTTCCATGCTCAAACCGGCGGCTCCACACTGACAGCACAGCAGATCGACAACAACGTGGTGCGTGTGACAATCCAGGCCCTTGCGGCGGTGCTCGGCGGCTGCCAGTCGCTGCATACCAACGCGCGCGATGAAGCGCTCGCTCTCCCGACTGAGAATTCCGCCCTGCTCGCATTGAGAACCCAGCAAGTCATCGCACATGAATCGGGGGTGATAGATACACTGGACCCCTTGGGCGGCTCATACTTCGTCGAATCGCTTACGGATAGCATCGAAGCTCAAGCCTGGGAATCCATCAATAAGATCGATGCAATGGGCGGAGCTGTAAAAGCCATCGAGCAGCAGTACTATCAAACACAGATTGCTCAGAGTGCCTACGAGTATCAGATGGCAATCGAGAAGAAGGACAAAGTGATCGTCGGCGTCAATGAGTTTCAGTCCGAGGAGCAGCTTCACGAAGATCTGCTGCATATCGACGAGAGCCTGAGGAAGAAGCAGATCGAAAGGCTGCAGGAGATGAAGAAGAAGAGAGACCACAACCGTGTCCGCGAACGTGTAGAACAAATCTCGAAGGCAGCAACCTCGAAAGAGAATGTATTGCCGTACATTCTCTCTGCGGTCGAGGCCTACGCGACAGTGGGTGAGATTTCTGATGCTCTGCGTAACGTGTGGGGAGAGTACGAAGGGTAGGATGGCAAAGTTCGAAACTCGAATGCCAATCCTGCAGTCGCTCTCTTTCTTGTTCATTGAATTGTATCATTTGTCGTTCACGATGTAGCTTCTTCTATTTGCCTGCCCAATGTCTTTGACGAAAGCCGAAATAAAATATCTTCGATCTCTCTCCCGGAAGAAATGTCGGGAACAAGAAAAGAAGTTTCTTCTGGAAGGATGGCGACCCCTCCAAGAAGCGTTGGGTTCGGACTTCAGGATTGAATACGTTGCGGTCGATAAAACTACCGAGGGTCGAACTGAGCATCGAGCAGTCCTGGCGGAAGCGAAAAAGAAATCCATCGCAATCAGGGAAATCTCTCGGAAAGAGTTGGACCAGGTTTCCAGCACCGTCTATGCTCAAGGCATCCTTGCGTTGGTTCACCAGAAGGAATACCGTCTGGAGACAGCGCTTTCCGGGAGTGCTTCGCTCGTCGTCGCTGCGGACGCAGTCAGCGATCCCGGCAACCTCGGCTCGATGATTCGAAGTTGCGATTGGTTCGCCGCCAATGTGGTTCTCCTCGGGAAGGGCTGCGTTGAACTATACAACGAGAAAGTGGTGCGCACGACCGCAGGATCCATGTTCCATCTTCCCATAATTCAGGATGTCGACCTTTCATCCACGTTGAAGCAGGCGAAAGGCTTAGGCTATACAATTATATCTTCATCGGGAGACGGAACGCAGTCTTATCTGGATGTCCGGATGAAGCGTCAATCGATCTTCGTCTTTGGAAGCGAAGCGCATGGCATCAGCCCGGGGGTTCGCAGGATCTCCGATGCATCGCTAACGATACCTCGTCACGGCGCGGCCGAGTCGCTCAACGTTGGCGTCGCATGCGGTATTGTGCTCGCCCATTTTCGTTCTCACATTCATCAGTAGTCGTGCGAGAGTCCTATGCTCACATCGGTCCCAGGATTTAAGGTTGGCCACTACACTGATGCAAAATCTTTAACGGGCTGCACGGTGATTTTGTGTCCGCCAAAAACGCGAGCAAGCTGTGAAGTGCGCGGCGCTTCTCCGGGTAGCCGGGAGTTGGCGCTTCTCGCTCCCGATAAGTCCATGCAAGAGGTGCATGCGGTTCTTTTCACGGGTGGAAGCGCGTTCGGTCTTGGTGCGGCTGATGGTGTCATGCAATGGTTGGAAGAGCATGACATCGGCTACCAAACGCCGTGGGCGAAAATTCCCATCGTTCCAGCGGCTGTGGTGTTCGACCTCAACCTGGGCAGCAGTTCAGTTCGCCCTACATCGAAAGCGGCATACGATGCCTGTGCAAATGCCTCCAGTTCCACGTTGGAAGAAGGAAATGTCGGCGCCGGAACCGGCGCGACTGTCGGAAAATGGAAGGGAATGGATTTCCGCATGAAAGGCGGTTTTGGCAGCTCCTCGAAAGTTCTTGACGATCTGGTCGTGGGCGCCGCAGCAGTGGTGAACGCCGTGGGAGACATCATTGATGAAAACGGAAAAATCCTTGCCGGCGCGCGGTCGTTGAACGGGAAGTTCTATGGCGAGAGAGACCCGTATCGCGCTTTTGCTCGTGGCAAAGTGTTGGAAAATACAAACACGACGCTCGTTGTCGTGGCAACGAACGCTGCGTTCAGCAAACTCGAATTGCATCGCATCGCACAGCGCATGCACGATGGGATGGCGCGGGCAATCGTTCCGGCGCATACGTCGTATGACGGTGACGCGACCTTTGCGCTATCATGGGGCAACGTGAAAGCGGACCTTGACCTTGTCGCAGAGATTGCGGCACAGCTCACCGCTGAATCGATTCGCCGTGCAGTGAAAGCGGCAAAAAGTGTGAGCGGAGTCCCAGGTGTGGCGACCTAACAACCGTGTGTGCATCGCGTCAGCAGAATTCGGTCGTCCGCTTCTTTCGACTTTTCATAGATCGTTGTATATTGAAGTAGAAGTGCAATAAACTCTCCGGGGATGTTCTTGTTACATAAAATTTCGGTCTGGCTTCGACAATTGAAGGCGTGGGTAGAAAGTTTTGCACAAAGGCCCGGTGCACATTGGTCGCTGTTTGGAATCGCGTTCATTGAGTCTTCGTTTTTTCCGATACCGCCGGACGTGCTGTTAATCGCATTGGCAGTCTCGTTGCCGAAGAGATCGTTCCGGTATGCGCTGGTCTGTTCGATTGGCTCTGTGCTGGGGGGAATGGTGGGGTATCTGATCGGTCTTGAATTCTACGAGCTGATCGGCCGACCGATCATCAACTTCTATGGTCTAGAACAACAGTATCTCAAGGTTCAGCAGTTGTATCACGACAACGCATTCTCGGCGATTGCCATTGCAGGTTTCACGCCGATTCCTTACAAAGTCTTTACAATCGCGGCGGGAGCGTTCCAGGTATCGTTCATGACGTTGGTCTACGCTTCTGCGATGAGCCGTTCTGCGCGATTCTTTCTGGTGGCGGCGCTCTTTTTCTGGTTCGGCCCGGCCATCAAAGCCTTTATCGACAAATACTTTGAAGCGCTGAGTGTCGCGTTCGTCGTGTTGTTTGTCGTGGGGATTCTCATGATACGCTGGCTTGTCTAACCGCAATCCTTTTGACGACGCTTTCGTTCCGATAAGAGCAAGAGCCGGGTCCGTCTCCATCGGTGGATTGATCTGGACACTGAGATTGTTTTTCGGAGTGGTTGAAGTATTTCACCGGGAATTTTGCTACCTTCCGTTGACGGCATGATGGAGTCGCAAACCCACAAGATTCAAAGACATGGCTCACGTTTTGTCTCGTGTTATAGAAATCTGTGTTTTCAAGATCGTTCATCACGACCCGCTCTACCTTCTGCTACGACGCTCTGATACTGAAACCCCGTATCCCGGAATATGGCAAATCGTAAGTGGCATGGTCGAAGGGGAAGAGCACTCGGTTAGAGCAGCGTTACGTGAATTACACGAAGAGACCAGTTTACGCCCCCAGCGTTTATGGGTGGCACCGTACGTCGACGTCTTTTATAGTGCCGCAAACGACACGGTGAATTTAAGTCCACTCTTTGCCGCTCAGGTAGCTGAATCCGTTGAGCCGAAGCTCTCGTCAGAACACCAGACGTACGGATGGAATGGGTACGATGAGGCGAAATCACTGTTGGTATGGCCCGGGCAGAAGAAAGGATTGAAACGAGTTCACAAGTATATCGTCGGCGGCTTGGAGAGTGGACAGCTCACCGAAATAAAGAATTTTTCTCTGTTTGAAAGGAGCGACCGTTGAGCGTACTCGTCGTAGGATCCATTGCACTCGATTCCGTTGAGACACCGTTTGG
Source organism: uncultured Ignavibacteriaceae bacterium (assembly GCA_964372545.1). GTDB lineage: Bacteria > Bacteroidota > Ignavibacteria > UBA10030 > UBA10030 > CAYJSZ01. The sequence goes on along the minus strand of CAYJSZ010000006.1, from coordinate 1,546 downwards.
CAGAGTCGACGAAGCGCTCGGAGGTTCGGCGACCTACATTGCGTTGGCCGCAAGCTATTTTACCGCGCCGGTTCGGGTCGTTGCCGTGGTGGGGGGCGACTTCCCACGCGAAGAGATGAAGTTCTTCGAAGAGCGAAATATCGATCTGGATGGACTTCAGATCGTCGAGGAGGAAAAGACGTTTCGCTGGGCAGGGCGCTATCATTATGACCTGAATACGCGGGATACGCTTTACACACAGCTGAACGCATTCGAGAAGTTCGACCCGGTTATTCCCACGAGCTACAAGAAAAGCGCGTATGTCTGTTTGGGCAATATCGACCCGATACTTCAGCGGAAAGTGCTGCAGAGACTGGAAAAGCCCCGGTTGGTGGTTGGCGATACAATGAACTACTGGATTGAGCACAAACCAAACGATCTGCGGGAAACGTTGAAGGTGATGAATGTGCTCATTCTGAATGACTCCGAAGTGCGGCTCCTGACGCGTGAACCCAATCTGGTGAAAGCGGCAAAAACAATCATCGCGCTCGGGCCCAGCATTATCATCATCAAAAAGGGAGAACATGGGGCGTTGCTTGTAACGAACGAGACAATGTTCTCCGCCCCCGCGTATCCGTTAGAAGACATTCACGACCCCACCGGTGCCGGCGATGCGTTCGCCGGCGGGTTCATCGGCTGGTTGGCGAAGACCGACGACCTTTCGGTGGACAATCTGAAACGAGCGGTCATTTACGGAAGCACGCTCGCGTCGTTCTGCGTTGAAGAGTTCAGCGTCAAAGGATTACGCGATCTCTCGCTTCTGAAGATTCAAGACCGCTTCCGGTCGTTCATGAGTCTCTCGAAATTTGATGAGCAATGAGTCCTGCACGTACGGACATAAAGCCAATTGAATGGCTCAATGGTCGCGTGAAGTTTCTCGACCAGACTCGGCTTCCCAACGAGGAATTGTATATTGAAACAGATGAGGATTCGATCATTGCCGATGCCATCAAGCGTCTGGCGATTCGGGGCGCGCCGCTCCTCGGCATAGCCGCGGCGTATGGCGTAGTTCTTGGGATGAATAAACTCAATGACGGTTCTCCATCTCAACGCAGATCGAAGTTCGAAAGAGCTTATCATCTTCTCGCTTCGACACGGCCTACAGCAGTCAATCTCCTTTGGGCGCTTGAGAGAATACGAAAGGTGTTTCAGGAAAGTCAACAGGAGTCTCTAAGCGGACTACAGCGGAATCTTCTCGACGAGGCGTTCGCTATTCATCGTGAGGACGCAGAGATGTGCCAAAAAATCGGCGAGCATGGCGTAAAGCTCTTGCCAAACGCCGTTTCAGTTTTGACCCACTGTAATACCGGCAGACTGGCGACTGGCGGAACAGGGACGGCACTCGGAATCATCGTGACCGCCTGGGAACAAAAAAAGCTCAAGCACGTCTACATTGACGAAACCCGCCCCCTCTTACAGGGGGCAAGGCTGACGGCTTGGGAACTGGGCAAGCTCGGAATTCCCGCAACGCTGATCGTCGATAGTGCTGCGGGATTTGTCATGAAAC
>CAYJSZ010000005.1:47662-51039 GCA_964372545.1 uncultured Ignavibacteriaceae bacterium | reverse complement strand
TTGATTTCTCATGAACACAACGTAATGGTTAAAAGTACTTTTTGGACAGCCTCAAGCCAGAATAATCAATGATTCCAATTAAAGATAGAAACCCAACCTACCGTTTTCCCGTCGTCAACATCAGTATTATCGTTGTCAACATCGCGTTTTTTCTTTACGAGGTTTCGCTTGGCCCTGAGCTTGAATCGTTTTTCTATCGCTTCGGCGTTGTCCCACAAAACATGACGTTCGCTCTTCAGTCGATGGACATGAGCATTGCGACATTCTTGCCGCTCTTCAGCTCCATGTTCCTGCACGGCGGCTGGCTGCATCTCGGCGGCAACATGCTCTATCTCTGGGTGTTCGGCGACAACGTCGAGGATAAACTCGGACGTAGTCGATATTTTCTCTTCTACCTCCTCTGTGGAATCGCCGCGAGCCTCGCGCATATTATCATCGACCCGAATTCCCAAATGCCGACCGTGGGTGCAAGCGGAGCGATCTCCGGGGTCCTCGGTGCGTATTTATTGATGTTCCCAAAAGCGCGCGTAGTCACCTTGATTCCGATTTTTGTTTTTCTGCAGGTGGCAGAACTTCCTGCGCTCGTTGTTCTGGGGTTCTGGTTTGTTCTACAGTTCTTTAATGGATTGATCTCGCTTGGCTATGAGACGGCCGGCATGGGCGGCGTTGCGTGGTGGGCGCATATTGGCGGATTTCTGGCGGGATTGATTCTCGTACTGCCTTTAAGAAAATTTCAATGACAACAGTTCGTCATTCTGCTCAGACCGTCTCCTCCTTCCAGGGAGTCGACGTCCCAAACTACGACTTCCTCGTCAACTGCATGCACTGCGGGCTCTGTCTCCCGCATTGTCCCACCTACGCGCTAACGGGCCTGGAAAAATCATCTCCACGCGGTCGCATCCGTCTCATCAAGTCGGTCTCAGACGGGGACTTGCCGATCACACAGGGCTTTATTGATGAAATGAATTTCTGTCTCGACTGTCAGGCGTGCGAAACTGCGTGCCCGGCCGGCGTCAAGTATGGCGCGCTGGTCGAAGCTGCGCGGGCACAGATTTTCCAGCAGGGATATGAAAGCACTCTCAGCACGTTTGCGAAGAAAGTCCTCTTGCGTTGGGTTTTCCGTATGCCCTCTCGCATTCGGATTCTCGCCAGTCTTCTACGGATCTATCAAAGGTCTGGCTTCCAGTGGTTCGTTCGACAATCAGGAATTCTGAGAATCTTCTCCCGCAAGTTCCACGAAATCCAATCACTCACTCCGTCAATCTCTGCGCGGCCGTCTTCCGAAGTCTACGCCGAAGTTGTGAAGCCCATCGGAAAAGTTCGCTCTCGCGTTGGATTCCTCACAGGCTGCATCATGGATGTCGCCTTCGCCGATGTCAATGCGGACACCATCGAGCTCCTGCGACACCACGGTTGCGAGGTGGTGATTCCGAGACAACAGGTCTGTTGTGGCTCTCTGCAAGCGCATAATGGCGACAGGGAAGTCGCGCGTGAGCTTGCCCGGATCAACATCGAAGTCTTTGCACGGGAGGACATCGATGTCATCATCATGAACTCCGCCGGCTGCGGTGCGTTTATGAAAGAGTACGGACATCTCTTTCATCACGATAAGGAACTCGCGGAGAAGGCGAAAAACGTAGCAGAGAAGGTCAAGGATGTGACTGAGTTCCTCGCTACAATCGGTCTGAATGTCGAACGTCGAATATCGAACACCGACCGCCGAAGTGTTGTTGGAAACCGCGTCACCTACCACGATGCATGCCATCTCGTGCATTCACAGAAGATCAGTCAACAACCGCGAGAGCTCATCAAGTCGGTGCCGGGCATCGAGTATGTTGAGCTGCCCGAATCCAGCTGGTGCTGCGGGAGTGCCGGTATCTACAACATCGTGCGGTATGATGATTCGATGAAGCTCTTGGCGCGGAAGATCGAAAACATCAAACGGATTCGGCCGGACGTCATCGTCACTGGAAACCCGGGTTGTCTCGTGCAGATGAAATATGGACTTGAGAAAGAGGGATTAAAAATCGAACTTCTCCATACGGCGACGTTCTTGCGGAGGGCGTGTGAAGCGTAAATCCTACCGGGTGTATCTCTCCGGAGGCATGGAATATGCCAGAGCAGAGGGAGCGGACTGGCGGATGCAACTTCACCGGTGGATCGACGGCAACCTTGGCCACTCTGTCTTTAACCCGAATGAAGAGAGCAAAAGATTCCTGGCAAAACATTTCCCCAATGGAGATTTTCGAAAACTCAAGAGCAGTGACACGCAAAACTTCATTCGCCTCGTCCGTAGAATAGTAGACCTTGATTCAGGCGAAATTGCTCATAAGTCGGACTATATCATTTGCTATTGGGACCGGAGTGCACAACGAGGAGCGGGGACAAAAGGAGAGCTGACGATTGCGAAGTTCTTCGGCAAGCCGGTCTACATGGTCACGAGGATGAAGTATGAGCAGATTCCGGGTTGGATCCTAGGGTGCACGTCGAAGATCTTTCGCTCGTTTTCTGAGTTGAAGCTCTTCCTCAAGCAAACGTACGCAAACCACAAACAACGATAATCCGCGTTCAGGAGGAACAATGGTAACGAGACTTTTGACCGTCAGTGTGATATGCTGCGCGTTCGCGTCAGGCCAGAATGTGCGCTATATGCCGAAGCAAGACGAGCTGAAGTACACCTTCGGTGGCCACCCGCCCGTGATGAGACTCAAGCCCGGAACAACTCTCGAAACCTGGACGGAAGATTGCTACGACGGCTCCGTCAAAAAGCCAACCGACATCCCTTCCCACGTCGCACCCATTGGACGAGATAATCCACAGACCGGCCCGTTTTACATCGAAGGCGCTCAACCTGGGGATATCGTGGTCGTCCATATTCTCGACCTTCAACCGGCTCGGGACTATGCCATCAGCTCGCACTATCCCGGCTTTGGAACACTCACAGGCACAGACTATACGGCGCTCTTGAATCCACCGCTGGCTGAGAAAGTCTGGTGGTACACCGTCGATCGACAAAAGGGAACGGTTGCCACCACGCTCGGAAAGCATAAGTTGGAGATTCCGATGAGTCCGTTCCTCGGCTGCATCGCGACCGCACCGCAGAAGGGTGAGGTGCGCTGGACTGTTACGCCCGAAGCGTACGGCGGCAATATGGACTACTGGCATGTGAAGAAAGGGTCGACAGTATATCTGCCGGTGAATGTAGAGGGGGCGCTGCTTCAGTTTGGCGATGGACATTTAGCACAGGGCGAAGGAGAGATCATCGGGACTGCCGTAGAATCCGCCTTGAATGTGAAGGTAAAAATTGATTTAATCAAAGGACGGTCGATCGGCTGGCCGCGGCTGGAAACCGACGATTATCTGATGAGCACGGGAAG
>CAYJSZ010000005.1:33607-47562 GCA_964372545.1 uncultured Ignavibacteriaceae bacterium | reverse complement strand
CTTCTTGAAATCTGCCACAGGCATCGGCCTGTCAGCACTCGTTGGAGAGAGTTTCGCGGCAAGAGACATTCTTCACGCAACTCCGCTGCAAACGGTCAAGCCGGTTGTTATCTCCAGCGCCAACGGTCTCAAGGCAACGGCCAAGGCGATGGAAATGATCAAGCAGGGTTCTGATGCGCTCGATGCGGTGATCGCCGGAGTGAATATTGTTGAAGATGACCCGAAGGATAATTCCGTCGGATATGGCGGCCTGCCCAATGAAGACGGCGTCGTTGAACTCGATTCGTCCGTCATGCATGGACCGACAGGAAGGGGAGGGGCTGTTGCATCAATACGTAATATCAAGAACCCGTCGAAGGTTGCAAAGCTCGTCATGGAGCGGACAGACCATGTGTTGATTGTCGGGGAGGGAGCTCTTCGGTTTGCGAAAGCTCACGGGTTCAAGGAAGAAGACCTCCTGACCGATGAATCCCGCGCCCTCTGGCTGCGATGGAAAGAGAATATGAGCACGAAGGACGATTGGCTTCCCCCGCACGACATTGAGTCAAAAGATATCGGAGAGGGCATACGATCTGCCATTCGCAACCATGGCACTATTAATTGTGACGCCATCGACCTCAAGGGAAATATCTCTGGATGCACGACTACCAGCGGACTGTCTTGGAAGATTCCTGGAAGAGTTGGCGATTCACCAATCCTCGGAGCCGGACTCTATGTCGACAACGAGGTCGGCGCGGCGGGCTCAACAGGACGCGGTGAGGCGAACCTTCTCGCCTGCAGCAGCGTTATGATTGTCGAATGGATGCGGCAGGGAAAATCACCTGAACAGTCGTGCCTCATGGCGTGTGAACGCATTGCGAAGCAAACCAAAATGAAACGCTTGCTGGATCAAAACGGACGGCCGAATTTCGATGTTAGTTTCTATGCTATTAATAAGCGTGGCGAGTATGGCGGAGCGAGTATTTGGAGTGGTGGGCGGTATGCCATCAATACCGGTGAACAAGAAAGCCGGCTGCAAGAATCTGCTTACCTGTATAAGCGTGAGAGGAGAACGTCGCAGTAATGCCGTGGGTTGTTAGCTTGGGGTTGATGATTGCATTGCCGTTGCTGGGCATCTATTTTTTCGGTATCCGTCTTCTGCTGAACGCTCTTAGCTCGGAGTTAGGTTGGGACAGGCAAAAGGCAAGACGCTGGGTCCTTCTGGTTTGTGGACTTGTCAATCTTCTACCTCTTGTCGCCTTGTTAACCTGGTGGTTCGGCGGCAGGCAAGCGACAGTAGCTTTCTCGGGGGAGGTACCGCTGCTTGATTATCTTCTCGTCTATCCTTTCTGGTTTTCGCTGGTGATCGCAGTCCAGTTCTTCATGCTGCTTGTTCTCTGGGAAGCGGCGAAAGTTGTCCTCTACCCGTTGTATAGGTCATCGAAAGAAGTTTGGAAGCGATTCGAGCCGAAGTACGTGCTTGGGGCTTTTCTCTTTACGCTCCTCTACTCGACGACAACGATCTACGCAAACACATGGACTATCCGGGTCCATGAAAAAGAAGTGAAGTTGCCGGGACAATTTGCCAGCCTCGACGGAATTCGTATCGTCCAGATTTCCGATATCCAGGGGGATGGACGAATAACAGCTGCGCGGATTGCGGATTTCGTTAACAGAGTAAATGCTCTTCAACCCGATATCATATTGTACGGTGGAGATGTTGTTACGTCTGGTCAGAAATATGTCGAATCCACTGTCCGCCTCTTCGCCGACTTCCGTGCTCAATATGCTAAAGTAGCCGCTCTTGGTGACCATGACATGTTCTCAGGGAAGCGACCGATTATCGACGGCCTGAAGCGGGTCGGCTTTCAGGTCGTTGAGGACTCAACCCTAACACTATCCATCAATGCCACGATGGTTTCCGTGACCGTTCTGACCTACACGTATAGGCAAAGGCCTACTCCTGAATCGCTCGATTTGGCTACCGACAATGGTAATGACTCCTACAAAATATTGCTTGTTCATCAACCCCGCGAAGAACTTGTTCGCCATGCCGCTGAAAGAGGCTATCATCTCTTCACTGCGGGACACACGCACGGCGGTGCTGTTGCTTTCGGAATTCCGGGCATCTATCTCTGGGCGCCGTCTCGTGTTGAAACAAAATACTTCACCGGCTTTTACATTGTTGGAAAGACGCTCGTCAGCGTGAACAACGGTTTTGGTCACACGCTCGCCCCGATTCGGTACCACGCGCCTGTTGAAATAACCCTCTTGAAGCTCGTGAAATAAGTGGCCTCGGAGAACGCACATATCGCAAAAGGCCAAATTGTACGTAGGTCAAGGTCGTTCCTCGACGTCTCAGGACGATCAATCATACGACTTTCTGGACGAGATGCCCAGGATTTACTCCAAAGACTCTCGACAAATGATATTTCAAAACTTGCAGTCGGCGGCTCCGTGCAAACCATATTGACGAATGAGAAGGGAAGGATAGTCGATGTTCTCGCTGTGTTAAGAACTGATCTGGAATCGCTTCTGTTGATCGGTCAGTCAAAAGGAGGAGAAGAATTACTGATGTGGCTGGAGAAGTACATTATCATGGAAGAAGCTGTGGCAACAAACGCATCGAATGAATATGTTCATTTTCTCATCTTTGAAGATCTGTCCGACGGTGATCACGGAGTGTGGATGCAAATTCCGTACGGAAAGATTCTTGGACTGGAGATGGCCGATAACAAGGCCTTGTCATTTGCCGAGAAGTGGAATGGTACTATTCTGAATCATCTACTTGCACCGCTCGGTTCCAAGGAATCCGCCGAAGCTTTTCTCCAAGATCGTAACTGCGTCGGTATCGATCCCGATGAATTTGAGACATACCGTGTTAGTCACACGATACCTTCGTTTCCAAACGAATTGTCGAGCCTCTACAACCCAATAGAAGCAGGTCTTATGGATTTTATCAATTTTACGAAAGGATGTTACATCGGTCAGGAAGTAATTGCGAGGTTAGACACGTACAAGAAGGTTCAGCAGAAACTGGTTCAGTTGGAATTGGGAGCACAGCCGAAGAAGCTTCCTGAGGAAATATTTTCCAGTAAGGAGATGGTCGGATCAATCACAAGCGTCGGAGTTGAAGAATCGGCTTCCAAGACAATGGCTCTTGGATACGTAAAAACTAAGGTTCTGGATGATCTTGCCTCTCTTTTTTTCCTTAAAGACGGCGAACAAATCCCCGTAAAGCAATGGACTTAGTACTTTTCTCTCGATTACAATGGAAACTTATGTTACGATAAGGTCCTCTACAAAGGAGGAGATCTACAAGGAGATCATACCTCAGGTCAAGTCACTGATAGAAGGTGAGAATAACATAACCGCTAATCTCGCTAACACGGCAGCCGTTCTGAAAATGGCATTCCCGATCATATCTTGGGTAGGATTCTATCTGCTGAATGACGGAGAGCTGGTCCTTGGCCCATTTCAGGGGAAACCTGCCTGCGTACGAATAGCAGTTGGCAAGGGAGTCTGTGGAACAGCCGTGAGGGAGCAGTCAACACTCATCGTTCCAAATGTTCATGAATTCCCGGGACACATTCTCTGCGACCCGGATTCAAAGTCTGAAATCGTTGTGCCAATTCTAGGGAGTAGTAAGGTTATCGGGGTTCTAGACGTTGATAGCAACAACTTCGACTCCTTTGACAAAACTGACAAGATGTACCTCGAAGAGCTCTGCGCGTGGCTCGGCGGTAATGTATTCTGACCTTTCGTAAGGTCTTCTTCCTGGTCTTTTTGTCTTCCGTTTCTCCGTATCAACCGATTCATACACAATGAACTAAACTCAGATGCCTAAACTAAGACAACGAGCACCAAAGGCGTATAAGAATATAGAGTTTCTTAACAGTCCGGACGCGCGAGCAATCCGGATCCTATCGGAATTCCTGGAACCGCTTCATAGGTTCCGCCATCAGCGAATTAAGGACACAATTGTCTTCTTCGGCTCTGCTAGAATGAAGGCACGTAAAGAGGCGCTAAGAAACTATAAGCAATTACAGCAAGTGATCAAGAAATCAAGAGCTAATCGGCCTTTCCTCCAGAAAAAATTAGAAGCTGCTCGAGCGGATATCCAGACGTCAAAGTACTATGAAGATGCGGTCGAACTTGCAAGGTTATTAACCACGTGGTCGAAGCGACTCAAAAACAGCAGTCGATTCGTCGTCTGTTCTGGTGGCGGGCCGGGAATCATGGAGGCAGCGAATAAGGGAGCATCCTTGGCGGGAGGAAAGTCCGTTGGCTTGAACATAAGTTTACCATTTGAGCAAACAACGAATCCATATGTTTCCGACGAGCTGAATTTCGAGTTCCATTACTTCTTTATGCGGAAGTTCTGGTTCGTGTACCTTGCCAAAGCGTTTGTGATGTTTCCAGGAGGATTTGGGACTTTGGATGAACTGATGGAAGTTCTTACTCTATTGCAAACGAACAAGATCAAAAAAAAGGTTACTGTTGTACTCTACGGCAGAGAATACTGGGAGAGAATCATCGACATACAGTCTATGCTCAAATACCGAGTTATCGGTCCGGAAGACTTGAAGCTCTTCACCTACAAGGATACTCCCGAAGACGCTTTTCAATACCTCATCAAAGAGTTGAAAAAGAATTATTCTGTTGAAACGGAGCAGGTTTGAATATCATCTCAAAAGAACGTATATTGCAGTTGGTCAGAATATCTTACCACACACGAGCTGCTCTTCTATCGATGAGATGGGGGTGACTTGGTTTCGACGGGGATGAGGAAGCTCAGAACTGCATACCGTGGTCTCCGTGTCCACGTTAAACAAGCGGTAAAACTACAAGTGCCAACTACAACTACGCACTGGCCGCTTAATTAAACCTTAAGCGACCCGTTCTGTTGGGTTCTGCCCATCGGAGCCAATAAGAACGTCGACCGAGATGGGATAGTCCTGTTCCGTTCTCAGGGGAACTGGACAAAGCCACGACAGTGGATCACTTGAGATAGCGTTCGGCCAATCCTGTCTACCGGAGTTTCCGAGCGTGAATCTCAAAAGGTAGGCTGAGTATGGAGAAGTTTTGAGAGTCTTCTCTTCGGACCGGGGTTCGACTCCCCGCACCTCCACAGATATGATAACATCAAGTCTTCTTGTTCGGTAGCCTTCGTCTTCGCAAACGAAGGCTTTTTTGTTTATCCAATAGTTTGGATCTATGCAAACTACAATTCTCATCGTCGACGACGAAAAAGACATTGTCGATCTTCTCAAGTATAATCTTGAAAAAGAAGGATATAGTGTTTTGGTTGCTTATAATGGGAAGCAGGCACTTCAATTATTAGTTGAAGAACCGGACATCGTTCTTCTGGATATTATGATGCCTGTAATGGATGGGTGGGAGGTCTGTCGATCTATTCGACAAGACCCCCAAAAAGAACATCTACCGATTATTTTTCTTACAGCACGAGACAGCGAGGTCGACGAAGTGGTAAGTCTGGAGCTCGGAGCGACGGACTACATCGCAAAACCTGTGCGTATGCGAACGTTACTTGCTCGGATTAAGAAAGCACTCCGAACGGCTGACGCGAAAGTGCAAGAGGGACCTGAGGAAGTAGTCCGAGTGGGCGATCTTGAGATATTTACGCAGAACTATCTCGTTAAGATTGGAAAACGAGAAATCATGCTCCCAAGAAAAGAATTTGAAGTGTTGTTGTATTTAGCCCGCCACCCTGAGCGAGTCATTACACGTGAAACCCTCCTTAACCAAATCTGGGGCCGTGATGTCTATGTAATCGACCGCACGGTGGATGTGCACATCAGAAAAATTCGCGAAAAACTCGGAAGCCAGGCATTTCATATTGAAACTGTTAAGGGTGTTGGTTACCGGTTCAAGGCTGAGAAATGAAACGGATTCAATCAAAGATCACTCTGACCTACATTCTTCTTGCGATTGCGATCCTTGTTGGAGCAGGAATCTTTTCAAGCATCGGCATCGAATCGTATTTACGCGACAGACTCATTGCGGAGTTTAGCGCCCAGGCAGACCTTGTTTTGCTTGCCCTTGAAGAATCTCCCGAAGATTCTCAAGAACAATTTGCTGGATTGGTACGAAAACTGGCTCAGCGCGGTAATTTTCGCGTGACCCTCATTGCTTCCGACGGCAAGGTTTTACAGGATTCCGACGTTCCTCCAAATGAACTGAGACGCGTCCAGAACCACCTCCAGCGCCCGGAGGTGCAAGAAGCTCTACGAAGAGGGATTGGTTCTCACACACGTACGAGCACGACTGTCGGCGCTGATTTTCTGTATGTTGCCAAACGGGTGGATTCAGGCATCAAGAACAACAATCTTGTAAACCTGAAATTCGTCCGTTTGAGTATCCACCTCGAAGATTTTCAAAAAGTTATTAACGAAATACGATTCAACATCTTCGTAGCCGGACTTCTTGTTTTAATGCTCATTCTTGGGGTGAGCATGGTTGTTTCCCGTCGCATTTCAAAACCGATCGTCGATATTGCCAAGAGTGTCGAGGCAATTCGAGCAGGAAACTTAGCTATCCGCATTCCAATCGCTTCCCACGACGAGATAGGTCAACTCGCGCAGGCAGTTAACGAGCTCGTAGAAAAACTACAAGCGGACATTGTGCAACTAAGGAAATTGGAACAAGTTCGAAGTCAATTCCTCGGCAATGTTTCTCACGAGCTCCGCACTCCCATTTTCTCCATCCAGGGCTTTCTGGAAACGCTGCTCGATGGGGCCATTGATGACCCGAATGTCAATCGAGCTTTTCTTGAAAAAGCCCACTCCCATGCCTTACGGTTGAACACGCTCCTCAGCGATCTTATCGACATATCCCGCATCGAGTCGGGCGAAATGAAGATGAGCTTTCGGTACTTTAATCTGCATGACTTTCTAGAGTCTGTAATCAACGAACTCCAACCATCTGCGAAGCAACGGAACATTTACCTTCGTCTTGACACAACGGGCAGGGAAGATCTCCAAGTCCTCGGCGACCGCGAACGACTGCAGCAGGTCTTGAATAATCTCATCGAGAACGCGATGAAGTACAACAAACCAGGCGGCGAAGTTCTTGTTACTTATCAACTTGATGATGGACATGTGCGTATTGCCGTTACTGATACAGGTATCGGCATTGCTCAAGAGCACTTATCACGTGTATTCGAGCGCTTTTACCGGATCGATAAAGAACGCTCGCGTGAGACAGGTGGAACGGGCCTCGGTCTTTCCATTGTGAAGCACATCGTTGAGGCCCATGGAAGCAAAATGAAAGTTGTAAGCGAAGTGGGAAAGGGAAGCACGTTTTCCTTTATCCTCAAGAAGTAATCCCGCCAAGTCTCCCAGACTTAACAATTCCTTAATCCTGCGGTAAAACACTGCTAACAATTTTAGAGTATCTTATCGAGCATATTAACTCCACAACGGTGTTTCTGAAAACTACAAATCGAAGGGGTAGCTCTATGAAATATCTGGCAGGAGTTCTGGTGATGGTTTGTATTTCCCTCGGCGTTGCCCAGGAAAAATCTGCAGGGAAGTTCAGCGGTCATATGTTCGGCGACTATTTCTACAACATCGGGCGCGACGGTAATCTCGGCTCGTTGAGTAACGTGGCCACGCCCGGGAAAACTGCCGAGCAAGCCTTTCAATTTCGAAGGATTTACTTCACCTACGATAACGACCTCTCCGAGCAGTTTACCTCTCGGTTTCGACTTGAAGCGGACCAAGCCGCCTTATCCAGCGATGGGAAAATCAGCGTGTTTGTGAAGGATGCCTATCTTCGCTGGAAAAACATCTTCTCCGGTAGTGATTTGTACTTCGGCATCCAACCTACACCCGCGTTTGAAATCAGCGAAGGAGCGTGGGGATATCGCTCGCTGGAGAAAACAATCATGGATTTACGCGGTATTGCACCATCCCGCGACCTCGGCATTGCTTTGAAAGGCAAACTGGTTGAAAACGGCACGGTGAGTTACTGGATTCTGATTGCCGATGGCACTGACAATCGACCCGAAACAGATAAATACAAGCGCTTCTATGCTCATCTTCAATTCAAGCCGGCACAAAACATTCTGGTAACGCTGTATGCAGACTTCAATGCTCGTCCAAAAGCAGCAGACCCATTCAGTCCCGGCTTGACTGTCGGCAACGATATCCTTACTTACGCGGCATTTGCAGGATATGGGGAAACAGGCAAGTACAATATCGGTGCCGAGGGCTTTGTGCAAGCCATCGCTCACGGCTACAACAACGGAACTTCTCTCGCAACAAGGAACGGGGTTGGCGTTTCCGTGTTTGGCTCAATCAATCTTCAAGAGAACCTCGCTCTCGTCGGCCGTTTTGATAACTACGACCCAAACAATGATACCAATGCGAAAGCGGACTCACGCAGTTACATCCTGGGAGGCCTTTCCTGGAAGGTCGACAAGAATGTTTCGATCATCCCCAACTTCCTGTACGAAATGTATGAACGCAATCCAAACGGAACAACCTACAGAGCGTCTGTGACAACTCGTATGACCTTGTATTATGTCTTCTCCTGATGGCTTAACAATTTCTTAACATTCCAATAACAAACAGATAACCGCAGTTTTGCAAATTAGGACTGACCAAAGGTGAAAATCATGAACAGAACAATGACATTGATTCTTGCAGTGCTAACTATTTCGACCGGCAGCGTTGCACAGCTTCAACTCAACGGTGCGGGGGCGACGTTTCCCTATGTCATTTACTCGAAATGGTTCGATGTGTACCAGAAGAAAACCGAGATTCAATTCAATTACCAATCGATCGGGAGCGGGGGAGGGATTAAGCAGGTGATTGAGGGAACTGTAGATTTTGGTGCGAGCGATGGTCCGATGAGCGATGAGCAGCTGACTGAGGCAAAGACGAAACAAGGAACAGATGTGCTGCATATCCCGACAGTCATGGGGGCAGTTGTAGCGACATACAATCTTCCACAACCCGGCGCTGACTTGAAACTGACTCCCGATGTGCTCGCTGGAATCTTTCTTGGTGAAATCACAAAGTGGAATGACCCAAGGATTTCTGTACACAACAAGGATAAAAATCTCCCGAATAAAACTATCATCGTTGTACACCGATCTGATGGCAGCGGTACTACGTTTATCTTTGTCGACTACCTGTCCAAAGTGAGTGAAACATGGAAAGCGAAAGTGGGGAAGGGAACATCTGTGTCTTGGCCGGTAGGTATAGGCGGAAAGGGGAACGAAGGCGTCGCTGGGCTCGTGAAGCAAACAGAAGGCTCCATCGGTTACGTCGAGCTTGCATATGCCGTAAAGAACAACCTTCCGTACATGATGATCCAAAATAAATCGGGGAACTTTATAAAGCCAACAATCGAATCAGTCATTGCGGCGGCGGCACATGAAGCGAAGACCATGCCGGCTGACCTTCGAGTGTCGATCACGAATCCCGCTGGGAAAGATTCATATCCCATCAGCGGCTTTACGTGGCTCTTGGTATATCATAAACAGAAAAATAAAACCAAGGGAAAGGCCCTGATAGATTTTTTGAAATGGGCGATGAGCGACGGCCAAGGCTATGCTGCCGATCTTTTCTACGCACCATTACCAAAGGAGGTCGTCAAACTGTGTGAAAACAAAATATCTTCGATATCGCTTCAGTGAGAACTCGAAAACAGTGTTGAGTAGATTGGTTACTCGCCGTTTGATAGCCAATCTACTTTTCTTTTTCTCAGGACGAGGATAATCGTGCGTCAGGCTACTCAAGCCAAACCATACCAAACAACCAACATTGGCGACGCCGTGTTCAAGCTCCTCACGCGGTTCTTTGCCTCCTTGCTCTTCGTCCTGATCGTCTTCATGGCGTACAAGATGTACATCGGTTCCACGCTCTCAATCGAGAAGTTTGGCTGGAAATTTTTTACCAACTCTGTTTGGGATCCGGTGCAGGAAGAGTATGGAGCGCTGCCGTTCATTTATGGAACATCGGTTTCCTCTGTGATTGCGCTCGTTCTTGCGCTGCCGTTAAGTTTAGGAATAGCTATTACACTCTCCGAAATGGCACCACCATGGCTGGAGAGGCCGCTCTCTTTTCTTGTTGAGCTCCTTGCGGGTATTCCCAGCATCGTGTACGGTCTGTGGGGATTTTTTGTGATGGTGCCCTGGATACGATCAATGGTTGAACCGTTCCTCTCGGATCATCTCGGCTTTCTGCCGCCGTTTCGGGGGGCACCGTACGGAGTGGGCATGCTCGCGGCAGGCATGATCCTCTCGATCATGATTCTGCCGATTATTTCCTCAATTTCACGCGATATACTGAAAGCGGTACCCCGCTCACAAACTGAGGCAGCGCTTGCACTCGGTTCCACGAAATGGGAAGCGACGAGAATCGCCCTCAGCTATTCGCGCTCGGGAATCATCGGCGCAGTTATGTTGGGATTTGGCCGTGCGTTTGGCGAAACGATGGCCGTGACCATGGTGATTGGTAACCGTCCAGTGATCTCTGCTTCGCTCTTCGACCCAGGCTATACGATGGCAAGCGTTCTTGCGAACGAATTCACCGAAGCCACGACACCGATGTATCTGAGTGCTTTGATGGAAATCGCTCTTGTGTTGTTTGTCGTGGCGATCATCGTGAACTCCTTCGCGCGTTTGCTGGTGTGGAGTGTTACAAAAAAATCAACATAATGCACGGATTCCTATTCTACTATAGAAAATACAAGAGTGTTCTGATGTATGGCTTGTGCGGTCTGAGCACTCTCGTTGCACTCCTTCCGCTGGTGCTCATTCTGCACCGGACGATCTCGCTCGGATTTTCTGCCATTAACTGGGAATTTTTTACTGAGTTGCCAAAGCCCGTCGGTGAGCCGGGAGGAGGGCTTGCGAACGCCATCGTCGGAACTCTTCTTCTCGTCGGGTTGGGAAGTTGCTTGAGCCTTCCCGTAGGAATCATGGGGGGGATTTATCTCTCGGAGTACGGAAACAATCCCTTTGGAACCGCCCTTCGTTTCCTGACAGATGTATTGAACGGCATTCCTTCGATTGTCACCGGGGTGGTCGCTTACACGCTCGTGGTGATACCGATGCAGCATTTTTCCGCCTACGCTGGCGGGGTAGCGCTTGCTATCCTGATGATTCCCACGATAACCCGAACGACAGAAGAAATGATGAAAACCGTGCCGCAAACGTATCGCGAAGCTGCTCTGGCTCTTGGAATCTCACAATGGAAAACATCGTTGCGCATTGTCCTCCGTACCGCCCTCGGCGGCATCATAACAGGTATCATGCTTGCCGTTGCACGCGCTGCGGGAGAGACCGCCCCTCTCTTGTTCACCGCGCTTAACAATCGCTTCTGGCACACAACGCTCGACCAGCCGATTGCTTCGCTGACGGTTTTTATCTATAACTACGGTGTTTCCCCTTTTGAGGACTGGATTGCTCAGGCTTGGGCAGGAGCGCTGATCTTAATGACGCTCATTCTGTTGCTGAGTATCGCTATGCGTTTCGCTACGAAGAGCCGTTTTCAGGAAAATAGATTATGACAATGCAAAGAGAATTTCCACATACATATGTCAATATATCCATGAGCGAACAACGCATGGCTGCGGCACAGCAGAAAGTAGTTGCCGACTGTGTGAATGCGTACTTTGACAATGTTCATGCATTGAAAAACATCAGCCTCACGATCCCGGCAAACTCTGTCGTAGCAATCATTGGACCGTCAGGATGCGGAAAATCGACTTTCCTGCGTTCTATCAACAGGATGCACGAGACTGTATCCGGGAGTCGAATTACGGGAAAGATACTCCTTGATGGACAGGATGTCTATGCCATGGACCCTGTTTTTGTTCGTCGAAAAATCGGGATGGTTTTTCAGAAACCCAATCCTTTTCCGACGATGTCCATTTTTGATAATGTCGCCGCAGGCCTCAAGATGAACGGACTTCGGGATAGAAAACAGCTGGAGGGGATGGTAGAACGCAGCCTGAAACGGGCAGCGTTATGGAATGAAGTGAAAGATTCACTCACGAAAAGCGGCGTTAGTTTATCTGGCGGTCAGCAACAGCGCCTATGTATCGCCCGGGCTCTTGCGGTCGAGCCAGATGTGTTGCTGATGGATGAACCTGCAAGTGCATTAGACCCAATTTCTACCACAAAAATCGAAGAACTCATCCATGAATTGAAAGAAAAATATACTATCGTTATCGTGACGCATAATATGCAGCAGGCTGCCCGTGTGAGCGACTCTACCGCTTTTTTCTACATGGGAGAGCTTATCGAATTTGACAAAACGGAAGTCATCTTCACCAAGCCGGGTAACAAACAGACGGAAGATTATATTACAGGACGCTTCGGGTAAAGGAGAAATTTCCTATGCCGAGACACTTTGAGGTTGAGTTAGACCAACTCCGAACCAACATCATCAAAATGGGCAGTCTCGTCGACGAGCAAATCGATTTCGCGATTAAAGCACTATTAGAATCAAACATCGAGTTGGCGAAGATCGTGATCGATCGCGACGGGCGAGTAGACGAATTCGACAACATGATCGATGCACAGTGTGAGCGCATCTTTGCGTTGACACAGCCTGTCGCTATTGATTTACGTCTCATCATGTCTGCTCTAAAGATCAACAACGAGCTTGAAAGAATAGGGGATATCGCCGTCAACATCGCGGAGAGGGTAAGGTCTCTTCACAAAGATTCTGCATTCATCCAACTAACAAAGATTAGCTCGATGGCAGCACAAGCCCGGCAAATGGTTAAGCAGGCAATAGATTCATTTGTGAATAATGACCCAAGCTTGGCGCGCGATATCCTTACACAAGACGATATTGTCGATAATCTCGATAAAGAGATATTTCATCAACTTGTAGCTGAGATGAAGCTGGAATCAGCCAAGATTGAACCGGCAGCACACATAATGATACTATCTCGCCACCTTGAACGACTTGCAGACCATGCCACGAATATCGCAGAAGATGTAATTTTCCTCGTTGATGCAAAAATTATTAAGCACCATGCAGGCGACGAAAAATGAATCGTTCAATTCCTGCCTGAAAATTCATAAGAACGTACCAACCCTGTTGCCAGAAGAGATGAACAACATTAGCCATATAAAGCTGAATGAGGATTATCTCTTGAGTGGGAACTAGTTAGTCTAAGGAAGATTCGGTACTTATGCAGCTTCACTTTACAAAAATGTCAGGTGCTGGAAACAATTCTGCCGTAATCGACAATCGAAGAAACATCATTACCGATGGATCACGTCTTGCTAAAAGACTCTGTGATCGGCGATGGGGGATAGGAGCAGACGCACTACTACTCATCGAAAAAAGTGAAATCGTGCAGTATCATAATGACATACTACAATGCTGATGGAAGCTCTGGAGGAATGTGCGGGAACGGTGAGAGATGCGTCGCTCTGTATACTGCAAATCACGGAATAGCGCCAAGCACACAGCAGTTTGAAGCCCTGGACTATGTCTATGAGGCAGTTCTCGTGGATAGCCAAGTTATTCTCTCCATGAAGGACTCCACGGAGTTCATAGCCAATCTTGTGCTCCGTATCGGCACAAAACAAATCCAAACATCATTCGTCAATACAGGATCCCCCCAAGGTAGTCCTGTTGGACAAATCATTGGCTGAGCGTAAAACGAAGTTGGAACAATTTCGTGTCGAGAAAATAGGTAAAATGATTCGAGACCATGTACGATACAACCCTAGCGGAACAAATGTCAATTTCATTGACCTGATTGGTGCTAACTAGTTAAAAATGAGGACATACGACCATGGCGTCACAGCTGAAACATTAGCATATGGAACTGGCGCTGTTGCACTGGCTGTCGTGAGTTCGTTGGTATATGATTTGCGACCACGTGTACGAGTGTTGACGAAAAGCAGAAGAGAACTTATTGTCGACTTCGAGCTGACCAGCAGTTCGGCAAAAAATCTACCTCTGGCTGGACCGCCT
>CAYJSZ010000005.1:0-33507 GCA_964372545.1 uncultured Ignavibacteriaceae bacterium | reverse complement strand
TACTCGCCCGCCTTCCACCCTCTACCATTGCGGGAATGGATTCTTCATATACTCTTCTAGCATCTTCTAGGTGGATCGAAATCAAGGTACCTACCTCTAATGTGTCCAAGGGTATAACTTCTCCGATTGGGTATGCTGCTAGCGCCGTTGTTCGTGCCATCTCTAGGATTCTAGACATTGCATCGAGATTTGCGCTAACTAAGATGCTAGATTGGGTTTCTCCAAACAATTGAAAGTCTGGGCGTTCATTATCATCCAGTAGTTTCGATATCCTCGCACCTAATCCATTTGATGACATACATGATTCTGCCAAGGTGACTGCTATTCCTCCATCAGAAACATCATGAGCTGAAGTAATGAGTCCGTTCTCCGCTAAACTCAAGGTTAGATCGTGGAGGCGCTTTTCATACTGCAAGTCTAAACTGGGAGCATCACCGAGCACTTCTCCAGTCACTTGATATAAGTATTCTGATCCACCAATCTCGTGGCTCCTATGACCTAAGAGGATAATAACATCACCTGGGTTCTTGAAAGAACAAGAAAGAACTCTTTCTGCATTCTCCGCTAATCCTAGCATTCCTATTACGGGTGTTGGATATATCGCTGTGTTTGGCCCCTCGTTGTAGAAGCTGACATTGCCGCCAGTAACTGGCGTGTCGAGGATTCGGCATGCTTCTCCAATCCCTAATACACATTCCTTGAACTGCCAGTAAACCTCTGGGTCGTATGGATTTCCAAAGTTAAGACAGTTCGTTATGGCTAGCGGCCTTGCGCCTGAACAAACAACATTCCTTGCTGACTCCGCTACAGCTATTTGTCCACCTCGGCGTGGATTCAAGTAAGCATATCGAGAATTACAGTCTGTCTTAACGACCAATGCCCTCTTGCTATCCTTTATTCGAATGACCGCCGAATCCCCCATACTATCCAAGACGGTATTTGAACGAACCATCGAGTCATATTGTTGTCGAACCCAACTCTTGCTTGCGATATTCGGAGATGAAAGCAGACGTAATAGAACGTCATTGTAATCCTTGGGCAGAGGAATTGACCTTTGGTGAAAGGACCTAGTTTTTCCGAAATAAGAAGGTTCTCTTATCTCTCGGGTGTAAACGGGAGCTCCACCACCAAGAACCAAAGATTCTGGTTCCACTTCAGCTTTTAGTTCACCGCAGTGATAGATCTTGACTTTCTTTTCTTCTGTAACTTTACCTACGGTCTTTGCTACTAAGTCCCATTTGTTAAAAATCTTCTGTAATTCTTTCTCATCCTCAGGACGAGTAATAAGGAGCATTCTTTCCTGAGACTCTGACAGCATTGTTTCATAACTCGTCATCGCTTCTTCACGCAACAGTACGTCATCCAGATTGAGTAACATTCCAACCCCTCCCCTTGCACTCATTTCCATGCTGCAGCAAGTCAAACCCGCTGCTCCCATATCCTGAATGCCAATAACTATACCCTTCTCTATAGCCTCTAATGTTGCCTCGAGCAACAGTTTCTCAACGAAAGGGTCGCCTACCTGAACTGAAGGACGCTTCGCTTCCGAAGCTTCATCGATCTCCTCGGAAGCAAAAGTAGCCCCGTGGATACCATCGCGACCTGTCGCTGATCCGACAATAACTACTAGATTGCCAGCACCCTTAGCAATTGCTCGTGCTACTCTGTCTTTTCTCACAATCCCTACAGCCATCGCATTGACAAGTGGATTCTCGCGGTAACAATTATCAAAATAAACTTCACCTGCTACTGTAGGCACGCCAAAGCTATTTCCATAATCACCGATACCTTTTACCACTCGCTTAAAGAGATACTTTGTGCGCTTGTCTTTCAATTGGCCAAATCGCAGAGAATTAAGTGCGGCTATTGGTCGAGCACCCATCGTAAACACATCTCTCATTATTCCTCCGACACCAGTTGCTGCTCCTTGATATGGCTCCACTGCTGATGGATGGTTGTGGCTTTCAATCTTAAAGGCCACAGCGAGGCCATCGCCGATGTCGATTAGGCCGGCATTTTCTTCACCTGCTCCCACCAAAAGTCTGCTTCCAGTACGAGGAAGCGTTTTTAGCATGGCGATGGAATTTTTATAGCTACAGTGTTCACTCCACATCACACTGTAAATGCCAAGTTCTGTATAAGTAGGAACTCGTCCAAGGATTTGAAGAATTCTGCCGTATTCGTCTTCCGTGAGACCATGTTCCAGCGCAAGTGTCAAGTCGACCGCTGGTTCATCACCTGTTGTCTGCGGCAACATGATAGGAGAACCTTTTTTGAGAATTATCTGTAACGTATTGTGACCAGTCTTGCGCCTTTTTCCACAGCTGCACGGGGTTCGGCATGAATTGCGACCACCGTTCCATGGCCAGTTGCTCTTAATTCGTTTTCCATCTTCATTGCTTCTAAGACAACGAGGCCTTGTCCGGGAATAACATCATCCCCCACGCGAACCTCTACCTTTGTAATCAATCCTGGCATCGGAGAATATACAATTGCGTTTTGTTCTCTTACGAGTGAGGAATGTGATAATGACTTCATAAGAAGAGATCTAGCGTCATCCACAATCATCGTATAAGGGATTCCGTTCACACGGGCACTTAGTGAATGACCAGCATTGTGGTCCCTGGAACCTTCTTTCTTCGCGAACTCCACCCTGAATACATGGGCGTTGAGAAACAGCAAATAAGATTGAGGACCTAACCTGGAAGTTACAGTTTCATACCTGACGTTGTTTACAACGACTGTTCGGTCATCGTTGATCAGTACAATGTACTTTTCCTGATCAATCGTTACCTGGTATTCAGACTTCATGTGCGATACTGTTCTTCACGTAGCTTCTTCCAAAGGCTTTGCCTTTGGTGTGGTCGAGGTGCATCAACGATCATTCTGTCCTCTTCTTCTAACAAGGCCGCACAAATGACAGCTGCAACGGCACTCAATTGGTTCAGCCCGTCGACGTGGTGCGGATTAAATCGCTGCTGGACAAAGTGCGTGTTAAAGTCACCCCGAACAAAATATTCATCATTCAAGACGAACTTGCAGAACGGAATTGTCGTCCTGACACCTTCTACAATGAACTCCTGCAAAGCCCGGCGCATCGTAGCAATGGACTCAGTTCTGTCGTTCCCCCACGTAACGACTTTTGCCATCAAGGGATCATAGTACACAGGGATCATATCTCCCTGCTGAAATCCATTGTCCACACGGACACGCGGTCCCTCGGGGATGTGGTAACGCTCGAGCTTACCAACGGACGGAAAAAAATTATTGGAAGGATCCTCGGCGTAGATTCGACATTCAAGTGCATGTCCGGTCTTTGCAATGTCTTCTTGCTTAAGATCCAAGTAATGTCCTTCTGCAATTCGAATCTGTTCTCGAACAAGATCGATTCCAATAATGAGCTCGGTAACAGGATGCTCTACCTGTAGCCGCGTGTTTACTTCCAAGAAGTAAAACTTCCTTTCCTCGTCCACAAGAAACTCTACGGTGCCAGCGTTTTTATAGTGCGCTTTATGTGCGATTTGTACAGCTGCCTCCCCCATTTTCTGACGGAGATCCTCCGTTACAAACGATGAAGGCGCCTCTTCCATGACTTTCTGATGACGACGTTGAATCGAGCACTCACGTTCTCCGAGAGAGATCGTGTTACCATAGTTGTCTGCCAGGATCTGAATCTCGATATGACGAGGACGGTCAACGTACTTCTCAAGGAATACTCTATCGTCACCGAAAGCACTCCTGGCCTCCGACTGAGCAGTTCGAAAAGAGGAACCAAAGTCGACTCGCGACTGGACGACTCTCATACCCTTCCCGCCTCCTCCAGCAGCTGCCTTCAACAAGACCGGGAACCCGACCTTTTCCGCCTGGTGTAATCCCTCATCTTCGGAGGTAAATGCATCGTCTGATCCTGCAACTGTCGGAATGCCGCACTGGCGCGCAATTTTCCGAGCAGCTGTTTTATCCCCCAATAATCGCATGGAAGCAGCCGATGGGCCTACAAAAATCAATCCGGCAGTCTGCACCGCTTCTGCGAACACCGGATTTTCTGACAAGAAACCATAGCCAGGGTGTATTGCATCTACTTCAGCCCTATGGGCTATTTCCAGAAGATGCTCCTGGTGCAAATAGGTCTCAGCCGCCGTTACTCCGCTCAGCGGATAAGCTTCATCCGCGAGCTGCACGTGAAGGGCATTTTTGTCGACGTCTGAATAGACGGCAACTGCTCGTATGCCCATCTCCCGACACGTGCGAATGACCCGTAGAGCAATCTCTGCCCGGTTCGCTATCAATAGTTTCCGAATCGACTTACCTTGTTGTACCATTTCCTATTCCAACTCGACGACTGTTACGCCTGATCCACCCTCATTCCATTCCCCGAGACGAAAGCTTTTTACATGGGGATAGCCTTTTAGAAAATCCGAGACTCGTTTGCGGAGAGCCCCCGTTCCCTTACCATGGATAATATCGATCCGATGTAATCCCGCAACGAGCGCGTCATCGAGTACCCGTTGCACGCTCTCAATTGCCTCGTCACCGGTCATTCCACGAAGGTCAATTTCAGTTTTTGCATCTGGAGTATACGTAGAACCGGTTTGTTGCCCGATGCCACGTTCACCCTGTACATCCCTCAGGAGTTTCTTGATCGGGACACGCAGTCTCCCGTTGCGCCACAAAACGATCGCTTCCTGGTCTCTCAACTCAACAATCTCTCCCGTCTCCGAGGCTCCCTGTACATGAACCCTGTCTCCCACAACAAATGTTTCCCCCTCCGGCTGCGTTTGCACGTGATGATGGAGTTCTTCTATCTCTTCGGACACTGCCTTCAGATCGCTTCGGGCAGCCTGCAAGCGATTCCGATCGGCAGCACTTTCACGGATTTCTCTGACAGTGCGTTCTATGGTGCCTTGGGCATTATCTAATAAAGCGCGCGCTTCGTCGAGTGCTTTTTGTCTTATTTCGGAAATTTCTTTTCGGATCCCAGCCATCTTTTTTTCGTACGAATCTACCAGTGTCTGCAACCGTGTGCGTTCTTTTTCTGCCTCGTGAACCTCTCGCCGGTAGTGTTGACTCTGGCGCTCCACTTCGGTTAACAATGCTTCTAATTTCGTTTTTTCCGTTCCTAGCTGTTCACGAGCTTTGGCAAGAAGAGAATGGGCAATCCCAAGACGTTCCGCTAATTCGAGAGCATAACTGCTTCCGGGTACGCCAAACTTGAAGCAGTATGTTGGTCGAAGTGTCTCGACGTCAAATTCCAGTGAGCCGTTTGCCATGCCGGGTATTTCGTGCGCAAACGCTTTCAACATGCCATGATGAGTTGTTGCAATCGTGATCGTGTGCCTCGTTGTCAATTCTTGTAAGATGGCGGCCGCAAGTGCGGCACCCTCACCCGGATCTGTACCAGCGCCAATCTCATCGACCAATACGAGAGAGCGCTCATCTGCCTCAGCGAGAATCTCTTTCAGCCGCAGAATGTGTGAGCTAAACGTGCTGAGGTCATTCTCAATCGACTGATCGTCCCCAATATCCACGAAGACATCGTCAAAGATAGGGAGTTCGGATTCCGGTGCCGCGGGGATGTGCAGACCGGCCTGTGTGCACAAAACAAGGAGTCCGACCGTTTTCATCGCAACGCTTTTGCCGCCGGCATTAGGACCGGTAATAACTAATGTACTGATTTCATTGCCTAACTCAAGGTCGAGCGGTACGACTTCTTGTCGCGAGTGGCGCTGAAGTAACACCGGATGTCGCGCTTGGGCGAGCCGGATTCTTCGCTGGTTTGAGATGAGCGGAGGGTAGCCCAGTATTTCGATGGAATACTTTGCTTTTGAACTGAGGAGATCGAGATGAGCCAGGGTCGAAAGTGTTCGTTCGAGCGGTTCTCGAATATCCCGCACTTGCGCTGTCAACTCCCGAAGAATTCTTTCTATCTCCCGCTGCTCCTGAAGATGAAGCTCCCGCAATGTGTTATTGAGTTCGAGACATTCCGCCGGCTCTATATACACCGTTGCTCCACTGGCAGAGCTGGAATGGATGAATCCCGAAACGTGTTTCTTGTGTTCCACTTTTACAGGAATCACCAAACGACCGTCTCGTGTGGTGATTATTTCCTCCTGCGTGAACTCCTGCTCAGAGACTTGCTTAAGGATAGCCTGCAACTGCTTCCGCAGCAATTCACCCACTTCGATCATTTCACGTCGTATCGTCTTCAGTTCTTTGCTCGCCGCATCCCGCATTCTTCCGGATTCATCAATCGCCTCAGTAATATGGCGTTCTACAATGTTATCAAAGAACAAGAGCGGTAGGAAGCTCGAGAGATGCGGGTACACAGATTTACGCTTGGCAATAAACGCATGTAGGACCCGTGATGCTTTCAACGTGGAAGCAATGTCCAGAAGCTCCTGAGCGAAGAGAATCCGGTTCTGGATGAGTGTCTTTTTCAGAGCGGAAGCAATATTCTTGATGCCGTCGAGCGGAAACGACCCCTCGGCAATCAGCAACTCTTTTGCTTCGGAAACACGCTGGAGCTCCGTTTGGATGAGGGATGTATCTGTAAGGGGAAAAAGGCGGCTTGCACATTCCCGCCCCGGTTCTGACGAAGCGAACCGCGCGACGCGGTCGATGATCTTATCGAATTCTAATTTCTGAGCTGCTATGGTAAAGCGTTGGTGTGTTTCCGCGGAAAGACTCATTCGTTCTTTTTGGAATTCTGCAGACCACGCAGAGAATCCATCTGTTTCTGCGCGCCTTTACTTTGTTCCTTGACTTCCTTGTCGACCATCTCTTGAATCTTCTTCCCACCCGACTGCGTCGAATCGCTCAATTCGAGGCCTTGTCCCTTCAGTTTTTCGATGGTATCGGAAACCTGCGGCACGGTTTGCGTGACGAGATTGAGCAAATCGCCGGCGACGTTTCGGACGGGTTCATACGCACGCGACTCTTTCACCGCACTCTTGGAAGGAACGTCTTTCACCGCCATGATCGTTATGACGACGCTTATCACGAGCGATGTATGCACGAGGCCTAATGCCAGTCCCGCCAGGCGATCTCCGAGCCCACCGATCTTATAGTTGTCCGTGAGAATACGATACAGGACTGATTGAAGGAACAGGATACAAAAAAAGATAATGAGGTACGCGTGGATGGGTGCCCAGGAAGCCTCGGTGCCAAGCTCGCGGGTCATCACCTCACCGAGGTCGTTCATGAAAAACTTGGCAAGAAACATCGCCCCGAATGTAACCACGATGGAGACAATCTTTCGAGCCGATCCGTCCCGAAAACCGATTAAACCGCCGAAAATAATCGGCAGAGCAATAGCAAAATCAACGAGCATAGTTAACTCTGCAGTTTGACTTTGACGAGCTCCTGAACAAGTTTACCGTCAATCCTGCCCTTGAGTTCTTTCATGGCCAAAGGCATGATTCTTCCGAAATCCTTCGCACCAGAAGCTCCGGTTTGTGTGATAATCCGTCTAATGATGCTCTCCTCCTCTTCTTTCGATGCTTGTCGAGGCAAATAGGAGCTGATGATTTCCACTTCTTTTTCTTCTTGTTGTGCCAGCTCTTCCCTTCCACCCTTCCGATACGACTCGATTGCTTCCTTTCTTTTCTCCACCGCCGTCATGAGCACTGAGAGCTCTCCTTGAGGCAAAATCGGTTTTTTCGTCTCCCCGCTTCGAGAGTTCGATAAGATGTGCACGAATCGTTCGAAGTGTTTCAAGCTTTGTCTTGTCACCCGAACGCATCGCATGTTTCATGTCTTCTGTTATCCGTCCATTGAGCGACATGGTGCGTGCCCCAATCTAAAAAAAAGGCAAGCGCGGGTCGGCGCCTGCCTTGAATGAAAGAAATAATACACGTCAGACAATTGTCAACCACCTAAAGCTTTTGAAGCGCAGAGTAATTGATCCGCAGTGCGTCTCCCTTGCGAAGTTGCTGCTGGATATCTGTCACAATCCCCATTCGAGCGCCTTCGTCGATTCGTAAGGACATAATCACGTTCGGGATTTCCTGTCGCTTGCGTGCCGAGATCTTCTGGATCTCGGGAATTGAGATGATGTTGTCGTCGATCTGCACACGGCCGTCTCGACCAACCCAGATGTACGAGGTAATCCTCTTGTTATCGATCTTCTCAAGCTGCCGGGCGGAGGGCAGCGAGTATTGCACCTTCACATCATACTCGCGCAGCACGGTACTGACCATGAAAAAAATCAACAACATAAAGATGATATCCGGGAGAGATGCTGTCGGAATTGATTGCTTCGTAGACGCCTGTTTTTTCTTAAACTTCATGGCATTCCTTATCGTGTCTGTTCGGGTTCGGCAATCGAAATCTTCTGAGGGACTTTCTCGCGCACTTCGTCTAATTCTTTCTTCGAGAGCTGTTTCACTGGTCGCCCAAACCGCTGAATAGAGAATTCTTCACGCAGATCGAAGTACGCTTGCTTGATCTCATCCAACGTCGCAATATAGACTCGGTACGGGGTCTCTCGATCGACTTTAACGGAAATGATCAGCTTCTCATTTGCCTTGATCTTGTTCTTGACGATTTCGTGAATTTGCGAGACCGAGGTCAGCTCCTCGTCCAACAGCACTTCTCCGGCGGCATTCACCAGTACTTTCAATAGGTTTTCCGTTTTGACTTTGACCTGCTCCGTTTCCTCAGGAGGGGGAGGAAGGACAATACCGATACCCGTATCGACGTCAATTGTTGTCGTGACGAGAAAGAACAGCAATAAAAGAAAGGAAATATCCGCCATGGAACTCGTGGGGATTTCCGCTTCCCGGCTTGGTCGCTTGCGTAGCATCGTCTAAATTCTTTCGCTATGACTTATCGTTTATGATCGGACGTTTTCTTTCCCGATTTGAGGACTACCAATGAGTCAATCAACTCTATCGAGCTTTCTTCCATGTCAATAACGAGCCGGTCGATGCGCGAGACAAAGTAGTTATAGAACACCTGAAGGAACATAGCAACGACAAGACCGAACAGTGTAGTAAGCAACGCGACGGAAATACCGCCTGCAACGATTTCGGGAGAGATGTTCTTAGCTTCCTTGATAGCATCGAACGCCTCGATCATACCTTGCACGGTTCCCGTGAATCCCAGCAGAGGGGCGAGAGAAATACACAACGAGATCCAGACCAGACCTCGTTCTAAGAACGCCATTTCAATTCCACCGTAGCTAATGATTGCCTTTTCCGCCGCTTCGATTCCTTCGTCGGCACGAAGAAGACCGGCCTGGAAAACGCTTGCGATAGAGCCTCGATTATTAGAGCATACCTCAAGAGCTGCCTGAATACCGCCATCGTCTAACGCCTTTTTTACTTCAAGCAAAAATTTTCGAGTATCGACGCTTGCGCGATTGAGAGTCCAAAATCGTTCAATACAAAATGCGAGACCAATAATCAATGATGCAAGAATCGGGTGCATAAAACCGCCCCCGTCAACGTACTTTTGCTGGATCCAGTTAAGCATACCACCACTTTGCGCAGCGCCCTGGAAGAAAAACGCTACCAGTCCAATGAAGTCCATTTAACTATTCCTCCTGAGTTAAGATAATATGAGCTGTTGTGAAGAAAGGACGACTAAAAGTATATCAAAAGAAGCCCTAAAAGTCAATAAGTTTTCTGGGAAGTAGGATGCTTACATGCCGCCGAATGCGCGAAACGTCGTTCCGGTGATACAGCCTGCCGACGCTGTACACAGGTAGCAAATGGCGTCCGCTATCTGTTCTGGTGTTACCCATTTGCTGAAATCTTCACCGGGTGACGATTCCATATTGGCTTTTGTAGCAATGATACTCGGGGCGATGGCGTTGATCGTGATACCTGTTCCCTTCTGCTCCTCCGCGGCGATTTCAGTGAGAAGGACAACCCCAGCTTTCGAGATCGCATAAGCGCTTTTTCCCGAAGATGGCTTCAAGCCAGTCATTGCAGAAATACTCACGATACGACCATAGGAGTGGCGTTTCATCCGTCGCAGAGCTTCACGCATACATAAAAAAGTTGAGCGAAGATTCAACATCATCATCTTGTCCCAGTCATCCACACTCACATCGGCGACCCTTTTGCCTGGAACAAACCCTCCGACCGTATTCACCAGAATGTCGAGACGGCCGAATTTGTTGATGACTTCGTCAAACAAATGAAGGACGTCAGACTCGGTAGAAACATCTGCCTTCAGAAAGACGACCTTTTGTCGAAGAGCAGGTGAAAGACGCTGGAGCTCTTTTTCAGATCGGTATGTCGCAGCGACGTTCATTCCTTCTTTCACGAACCGCTCAACGACCACAGAGCCGAGCGCACCTGTCCCGCCGGTCACAAGGCCTATTCTGTCCTGCAAGTCCATCTTCTTACTCTGATATGTTTCCCCAATGAATAACGCTATCCATGCTTTTCTTGTCCAGGTTGAACAATAAACATTTTTGTAGAACTATTCCAGATGATTCTGTTCTGGTTTGTCTTCCACCAGGTGAGGAATTTTTGTATTTCGTTCTTTGTAAACTCTAACTGCACATGTCCCCGTATCGCATGGTATGCATCGTCGGCAAACATGCCATTTTCCCGGACGATCTCGATCAACGGGAGGATCGCGCGCGCATTTCCAATTTCGAGAGCAGTCGCAAGAAAAGCAACTTTCATCTCAGGATCATCCTCGTTCTGGGCAGCCCGTACCACTTCTTCCCCGTCACGCGTCTCACCAAGCGTCTTAACAGCGTTGAGGACGCTCTTACGAACTTGGTCCGACTTGTCATCCAAGAGCTTGAGCATCTCGTGCAAGCGCGCGCGTTCCTGGAGTTTCACGAGCAAGTCGACGGCTGCACGACGCACTTCCGCATCCTCGTCGTGGAGACGGTCGACCACCATTGTCAGCCAGGAATCTTTTTGGGCTGCGAACTCCAAAAGATTCGCAAGCGCCGTTTGACGGTCTGTGCTGAGTTTGCTCTGCAGCATGTGCAGCGAGTGTTCGAGCGGATCCTCCATCGGTTTTCGAAAAAGGAATATTCCAGCGACAAAGAGAGAGGCGACAAGGGCATAGGCAAATAAATTCCGAACCGCGACCGTCGGCTTCGCTGCAGTTCTAAGATATCTCACGACAGCGCTCAGGATGAGAGCGAGAGCTAACAAGCAAACTACGAGCGGACTTGTTGGTAACCCTGTGTCCCAGGAGAGTTTGACGCCCAGAAAGCTGACGATCGCTCCTCCCACCCAGCCGATGAGAAGACGAGTGCTAAGCTTGTCTGAAAGCAGCATCGCGCCGACGGCCGGAATCACGAGATAGCTGAAAACAAGAAAGACACCCGCAATCGCGACCGAGCTTGTGATCACGAAACCAAAGGACATGTAAAACAAGAAATCCCAAAGCCGAACGTTGATGCCACCTTCTTCCGCCTTCACGGAATCAAAGGAAATGGCCATGAACTGTTTGCGAAAAATGAAATGAAACAATCCAACCAGCGCATAAATGATCGCGGTCTTGATGACGGTCGACGACTGAACCCAAAGCAGCTCGCCCTTGAGAATGTGGTCAAGCTCCTGAGGACCCAAAGCACTGCGCGAAAGTACAAGAATCGTCGCGGCAAACGTTACCGCGTACACAATCCCGATGATCGCCTCGTGCGGCACCTTCTCCCCTTTCATCCTTGTCACCGAGAAGACGAACGCCCCGAAGATTGTGAATGCCAGTGAATAAAAATAGAGGGCGGTAGAGTCCTTCCCGGCTTCATAACCCAGCAACACGCCAACAACGGTTCCTAACGCGGCGATTTGGGCAAGAGCGAGGTCAACGAAGATCACTTTCCGGGCAATCACGTGCACGCCAAGGTACACGTGAATACCCGTGAGCACCAGACAGGCTGCAAGCGGCCACATCATACTCGCGGGGATGTAAAACAGGTTTTCCATAGATGGTAATCCCGGCAACAATTATTGAATGACAGCAGTTTGCTCCACGAGATTCGTGATGAGTTTCTCGTAGCTATCGACTTCCTCAGCAGCGCCCACGTCAATGTAGGTGATAACGACCCTGGCTGAGGTTTTGCTCCCAACGTAATTCGATGCTTCGCGTGAATAGAAATTGTCGTTCAGAATCAACGGTACACGCTCGCGATTGATCAACTCTACAACGGCATCGCGACGCTGCGGGGGTGGTGGAATTCCGGGCTTATCTTCGAGCTCCCCAACGATCTTCAACCCAAAGCGATCGGCAAAGTAAACATACGTCTTGTGATAGGTAACGATTTTCTTCCCACGTAACGATGAAGCTTTTTTCAGCCAGCCATCCAACAGGGAGGTGAGTTTCTTGGATTGCAGCCATGCATCCAATTCATCATTCATTGCTTTGCGAGTCAATATGTCTCCTGCCTTTGCCCCCACTGCCTTCAATAACGCATCGCCAAACATCTCAGAGTCCAAATGCGCTTTGAATTGCTCCACTTGCTTTTGGTAATACGCTGCATTCCCCGGGTCGATTTTTGACAATCGCTCGGCAATATTCTCTGCAACAATTTTCACATTGAAAGGATCGAGCCAGATGTGGGGATTGCCTTGCGGATGAATGTCGCCCCAAGCGCGCGAAACCTCTATTGGAAGTTCCTTGACAGGAACATTGATGGTGGCAATCAAGTGTCCCAAGTTCCCCGGCTGAATTTTTGGATTGCCTGAAGCATCGATAACATTCTTCGCCCACAGGTCCAAGTTCAGACCGTTTTCGATAAACAGATCGGCATCGTTGGCGGTCTGATTCATCCGGGGCGTTGGTGTTACGTAGTGAGGATCCTGCCGAGGATTAGCTAGCGCCGTAACGGTCACTTTGTCCCCCCCTACCTGCTCGGCGGTGTATCGCAAGTAGTTCAGCGTTGTCACGACGCGAAGCTTTTTCTCTTGGCCAACAACGAACTGTAAAACACATACTATTAGTACGAGGAGAATTTTCAACGATTTCATGGTTGCACCTTTTTTAGATTCTGGAAGGTGATCTATCGATTCACCCAGTACGGCTCAACCGGGTGCGACCCAAAGACAAAATTAATTTCAAAATTGAGACTCGTCAGCTTCTCGAAGCCTGGAACGTCGCTCTGACGCTGCTCGATACCAGCACGAAGACGCAAGAATTCTGTGGTGTAATAACTTAGATAACTTGACCACGATCTAGTCACCAATCGGTCATCGGAGGGTTCCTTCACCCAATCATACCGTGCACCCAGATACCACCAATACGAAAGCTGGTATTGCGCATAGGTAAACCAGCCAGAGGGTCGTTGTGAGAATAATCCGAAGACCGGATCATCATACTCGTGTTTGGCAGAATACCATTCCCCGCCTGCAACGAACGATTTCGCAGTGCGATTTTCCGCTGGCGCCCATTTGTAGGTGAGGTCGAATCCAAAAAGGGTCGTCGAACTCAAATCTTTTTCTCGATAGCCGCTTCCACCAAGCACCAGAAGGTGCTCGTTGTTCCAGTCGGCGGAGAGATTGAGCCGACCGATATACCCCGTGCGAGCACCCGGGTGACCTTGTGAGACACGCAGCTCGCCACCGCGCACGATACCGAGATTCATTTCAAGTGTCGAGCCGGGGATTGGGTTGGGAAGGAAGAAATCGAAATCAACCCCGACCGGCGCGTAGCCAGACTCGAAAAAATCTCCATGCTCCGTTCCCATCAGCTTGGACACAACGAGAGGCCGTGTAGTCCATGGCAAGTCGTGCATGTGGATTTTATTCATCGTGCCGAGCGGTGCTCGGAACTTACCCAAACGCACTTTCAATCCGAGCGGTGCCGATTCAAGTATTGGCAGCCGCTTGAGAATGCCGTACGCCTCCTCGGGGTCAATGGCGAAACCCTGACCTGCCTCGTCTTCTATGGCAAGAATAACGATCGCTTCAGCATACGGATCGACCGGTGCACGCATATCGATCTCAATGCTCCTCAAGAAGGGCCGGCTGCTAATTTCGGCTATTCCTTCTTCGTCAAACACGTCGCGATTATCACGGCGGGCAGCAAAATTGATGAACGCGGTCGTACGGGGATTGAAAACAACCGGCGCAGTGGAACGTGCGATGGCATCGATCTTTTTTTCTAACTCCTGCAACCGCTTTTCCAACCGAAGTGCGAGGTTGTCGATCGCCTCGTCGATATCGCTCGACGGCATTTGTTGGAGAGCTTTGAGGCTATCGAACTGTGCCCGAAGCTGGGCAAGTTCTTTCTTCAATTCCTCGACCTGTTTTGTTCGAGCATCGTCGGCTTGTTGCGCCAAGGAAGCTGTCGTCAGAACAAGAAAACACAAAAGCAACAAAATTTGTCTCATCGGTCTCTTCCTTTCAAGTGAGCATTCCAACAATACAGAAAACCCTCATCGGCGACAGGGTGCGTTGTCTGTCAGCTCTTGATTCCGAGAGAGTACGTTGAAATAAAAACTACGCGATGAAACAAGGAGGGCCACGCTTCGACTCAGTAAGCCGGAAGCCTGACGTGCAATCAGAGCGAAAAGCGAACCAACAGACTTGATGAGCGACGGGAGAAGGGTTTACTGAGGATAACGCAAGAGAGAGCGACGTACTGAGGGTTCGGCAACCCGTGACACAATGAAACCGAACGTCGAGAGTTTTGTGGATCTCCTGTGTGCCGCAATTATGACTCTGCAGTTGTTGTTGTGAGCCAAAACTTGCAGCGAGGAAGTGCGCGTGCCCGAGGTCTGCAAATGATGTCCCCGCGAGGAATACGACAAGGCACAGAACAGCAACGTATGTTCGAAGTCGCTCGTTCATGACGCTCCAATATATCGATTGACGAAACGAAAAGCAATTGAGAGCATGTCAGGGTAGTGTCCTAGTTTGCTGTGCTGTCACGCTTGTCCCGACGTTTCTTGTCGGGAGTCCGCCGCAGAAAAGATTTGCGGGGCAGGTCCGTCCCGCTGCTAAGCGGGACGAGATCTCGTTCCGACTCCGTCGCAACGGACATACCGTGACAGGAAAAAGAGAAAACGGTCACGGATTCCTGCCCGCCTTGAACTCGCTCTCGCTCTGGCGGGGGTCCGTGACCTCCTTGTCGACTGAAATTAGGACACTACTCATGTCAGCTTTCGACGTCAAGGAACCGGACGAAACGCATCGCTGTTAACACGTATGCTCGAAGCTTCGTTGCATTTCTGTCCTTCAAGGGTTACATTTGTATCAATTCAAGGAGGAACCATTTATGAAAAGAAAAGCTACTCTTCTCTCTTTGTTCCTTGTAGCAACTTCCTATGTAATCGCACAGTCCAATTCCATGCCCTCGTTAGAGATTGGTCAGTCCGCTCCAGACTTCACACTTCCCTTCGCCACGCGCGACTCTATCTCCCGCGTTCCACTGAAGCTCTCCGATTTTGCCGGAAAACGCAACGTAGTTCTCGCGTTCTATCCTGCTGATTGGAGTGGCGGCTGCACGAAAGAAGTCTGCACGATGCGCGATGATTTCGGCAGCCTCGACAAACTGAACGCAGAGATTCTCGCCATCAGCGGAGATTACGTCTTCTCCCACTTCGAATGGGCTAAGCATCATGATTTGCCGTTCAAGCTGCTGAGCGACCACTTGCACGATGTTGCCAGGACATACAGCAGCTACAACGATAAGTCCGGAATGAACCGACGTACGGTGTTCGTCATCGAGAAATCGGGAAAGATCGCCTACGTCGACCTGCAGTACAGTGTCGCTGACATGGACGATTTCAACCGGCTGAAGGACGCCCTTTCAAAGCTGCCGTGACAGTTCACGATCAACTGAATTCAGAGAGGACGTAACTATTTTGGCGCCCTCTTTTTCTTTTCTATGAACAGACTTGCGAACGAACAAAGCGCTTACTTACGTTCCGCGGCGCACCAGCCTGTTCACTGGTATCCGTGGGGCGACGAAGCATTTGAGCTGGCACAGAAGGAACACAAGCCGGTCGTCTTGGACATCGGGGCGGTCTGGTGCCATTGGTGCCATGTGATGGACATGGAGAGCTATGAGAACGAAACGATAGCCTCGATCATCAACGAGCATTTTATTGCGGTGAAGGTTGACCGCGATGAGCGCCCCGACGTCGACGCACGATACCAAGCAGCAGTCAGCGTCGTGAGCGGACAGGGTGGCTGGCCGCTCACTGCGTTTCTCATGCCGGATGGACGCGTCTTCTATGGCGGCACCTATTTCCCTCCGGAGGACCGCTACGGACGCGCGGGGTTCAAGAAAGTCCTGCAAGTCATCGCTGAAACGTACCGGAACGAACCCGACAAAGCGATTCAGAACGCGGAAGAGATCGACCGGGCCGTGAGAAACTATCTTGGCCGGCAGAGCGATCAGACTGAACTCAACGAAGCCTTGCTCGATTCAGCACTGACTAGCATCTCGCGGGAACACGACGTACGCTACGGTGGATTCGGCGGTGCGCCGAAATTTCCTCACGCGACAGCAATTGACATTCTCCTCTCCCGGTATTTCGAGACCGGCGAACAGTGGATGATCGACGTCGTGACCAAAACGCTGCACGCGATGGCGAGGGGTGGCGTCTACGACCAGCTCGGCGGAGGCTTCCATCGTTACAGCACGGACGAAAAATGGATTGTGCCGCATTTCGAAAAGATGCTGTACGATAACGCTCCCCTTCTCAAGAATTACATCCACGCCTATCAGGCGACTGGCGACGAATTCTTCAAAGAAGTCGCGCTCGACATTATCCGCTACGTCCTTGAAGTACTGACAGACACCGAGCGCGGCGGATTTTACGCCAGCCAGGACGCGGACGTGAGTTTTGGTGATGACGGCTCGTACTTCACCTGGACTCTGGAAGATGCCCGGAAGATCCTGAGCGCTGATGAACTCGAGGTGATGAAGCTGCACTACAACATCTACGAGGGCGGTGAAATGCAACACGACGCCGCACAGAATGTGTTGTTCGTGGACAATGAGCCTGAGCAGATCGCTTCCATCCTCCACAAGACTCTCGACGAAGTGAAGGTGTTGCTCGCCGGTGGGAAATCAAAGCTGCAAAACTCCAGGACGCAGCGAAAAGCCCCCTTCGTTGATACCACAGTCTATGCAAATTGGAACGGGATGATGATTTCCGCGTTTCTGCTCGCCTACCGGGCCTTTGGGAAGAACGAATTTCTTAGCGTTGCCCAACAGTCATTAGAGAGGATACTCAGCGAACACAAAACCGGAGAGGGACTCATCACCCACCGCTCTTCCGCGATGGCGCAAGAAGCGTTTCTCGATGACCAGGTCGAGATTATCCAGGCGCTGCTCGACGCGTACGAGGTTACCGGCACGGCCCAATACAA
This sequence comes from uncultured Ignavibacteriaceae bacterium, assembly GCA_964372545.1. Taxonomy (GTDB): domain Bacteria; phylum Bacteroidota; class Ignavibacteria; order UBA10030; family UBA10030; genus CAYJSZ01. The sequence goes on along the minus strand of CAYJSZ010000005.1, from coordinate 16,210 downwards.
GACCGAAGCGGAACTGCTGATGAAGAAAACTCTCGAGTTCTACTGGGACCGCGACTCGGCGGGCTTCATCGATATCCCCTCAACACAACAACCTCTCGGCGCACTCGGCATCAAGAATAAACCGATACAGGATTCTCCGACGGCCGGCGCCAACGCAGTCGCTGTCATTGCACTCCTCCGACTACATGCGCTGACGGAACAACCCGAGTACAGAGAGTACGCCGAGAAAACTCTGCGCTACTTCGCAGGGGCGGTAACGAATGACGGCATCTTTGCGGCAATGTATTTCACGGGCCTCGACCTGTTCTTGAATCCCCCTCCCTCCATCGTCGTTGTCTCTCAGCCTAACGATCCGCTTGGTGCTGCCTTATTGAGCAAAGCTCTGTCTATCTACCGACCCAACGCAGTTGTTTCACTGATCCATCCCGAATCGGCGGCAAACGCCCCCGCTCCGATTCGTAGCATGATGAACTCGTACTCGAAGCCGGTGGCGTACGTTTGTTCAGGCTTTGTCTGCTCGCCGCCGGTCTACGAAACGTCTGCACTTGAGACGACGCTCGGCGCATTCAGTCAAAAAACCGAGGCTGCCCCATGAACGCCGATTACAAGCCGATTGCCTGCTCGCTGTACGATATCTTCGAAGTCGCTGCAATGCGCAAAAAGCGTCTCGTGCTTAGTATCGAAGGCAGGGCTCAGGAAATTCTCGTCCAGAATGTTTATGCCAGGGGGAATGAAGAATTTCTTGACGGTCTCGACCCGGTATCGCAAGTACCCCTCCACGTCCGGCTTGATAAGATCGAAAACGTCTTTGACCCCGCAGAAAATAAATCCTACATTTCATCCCAGTGTTAGCGCCCCCGGCCGGCGCAGATTCGTTTTGTTCTTCGCTATCTTCTGAATACAATTATGAGAACATTTTCCCTTACTCTCTGCATTGTGGTTTTCCTTGGATTTCTCTTCCTCGGATCAACACCTCAGTCTGACCCTCTTCGACATCCGGATGAAAAGCATCTCAAAAACGTTCGACAGTTAACCTTTGGCGGCACCAACGCCGAGGCGTATTTTTCGTTCGATGAATCGATGCTCGTGTTCCAGACGACGCGCGAACCGTATGCATGCGATCAGATTTTCACCATGAACATTGATGGCTCACAGCAAAAGCTTGTCAGCACCGGCAAAGGTATTACCGCGTGTGCCTATTTTTTCCCTGATAACAAACGCATCCTGTTTGCGTCGACTCACGCGACGCACCCGGAGTGTTATCCACGCCCGGACAAATCGAAAGGCTACGCGTGGGGAGTGTGGAATGATTACGAGATCTACAGTGCCAACGCCGATGGTTCAGGATTAAAGGTCTTGAGCTCAAGTCCTGGCTACGATGCGGAAGCCACGATATCGCCGAAAGGAGACCGCATTATCTTCACATCGTCCCGCGATGGCGACCTTGAGTTATACACCATGAAACTCGACGGGACGGACGTCAAGCGTATAACGCATTCCATAGGATATGACGGCGGGGCGAATTTCTCCTGGGATGGCAAGCGGATCGTCTGGCGCGCGGGATATCCGAGCGACAGCGCCGGCGTCGCGGAATACAAAGCACTGCTTGCAGAACAGTTGGTCCGTCCGACTAGAATGGAAATCCTGGTCAGCAACGCCGACGGCTCCGGAAAAGAGCAGCTGACGAATACCGGCAGCGCAAACTTTGCACCGATCTTTCATCCCGACAACAAACGGATCATCTATTCTTCCAATGTCACCGACCCCAACGGCCGAACCTTCAATCTGTATTTAATGACCGATGACGGAGGCAAGCGTGAACAGATAACATTCGGCGGCAGTTTCAACTCGTTCCCCATGTTTACGCGCGACGGCAAGAAAGTCGTGTTCGTTTCCGACCGCAATGCGAAGGGTCGGTATGAGTTCAATGTGTTTCTTGCCGACTGGGTTGAATAATATTTTCTCATCAATCCCCCATTTCGTATGAGACTTCTCAAAAAGCACGTCATCATCACCGGAGGGTCGAAAGGACTCGGCCGCGCCTTGGCTCTGCGGTTTGCACGTGAGGGGGCATACGTCGCCATCTGCTCACGGAACCAGGCAGAACTCGACCAAGTGAAACAGGAGATCCTTGCAGCGGAATCTCAGGTTCTCGCCCAAGCGTGCGATATTTCTGACCCAGGTCAGGTTGATGCATTTGTTCGAACTGTCTTGCAAGAGTTTGGAACGATCGACGTACTGATCAACAATGCGGGAGTTCTTGGTCAGCGTGTCCCAGTTGCGGAGTACGCATCGTCGGATTGGGAGCAGGTGATACGGACCAATGTCAACGGAACGTTTTACATTACACGACTCGTCGTCCCCGAGATGATGAAGCAAAAGTCCGGCGCGGTCATCAACGTCACGGCGACGGTAGGAAAAACCGGACGTGCGAAATGGGGCGCGTATGCCGTTTCGAATTTCGCGATTGAAGGGCTGACGCAGGTTCTGGCCGAAGAGCTCAAACCTCACAACATCACCGTCAACTCTGTGAACCCGGGTTCGATAGCTACGGATTTGCGCCGGCAAGCGTACCCGAACGAAGACCAGTCGATGCTGAGGAAACCGGAGGAAGTCACAGAAGTGTTCGTCTACCTCGCATCGTATCACGGCACCGGCATCACCGGCCAATGGTTCAATGCAGCGAATTACTACGCCCCGAAGGAAATCAAATGAACAAGAAGATTACGATCTCCCTTCTCTTCTCGGTCCTCATTGTAGTTTCACTACTTGCGCAAAGCCGGTCTGCAGAAGTAACCAGCCAGGAGCTTCGAATCCACGTCAAGTATCTTGCGTCGGATGAGTTAGAAGGCCGTCGCGCCGGATCACCGGGCGGCGAAAAAGCTGCGGCGTACATTGCCAGCGAATTCAAGACGTATGGTCTCCAGCCGGCGGGAGACAACGGTACGTACTTGCAGCGATTAGAGTTCGTGGGCGAAGTGAAGCTCGGGAAAAACAGCCTCTCCTCTGTCGTTCAGGGTCGAAAGAAAAGCTATCAGCTCGACACAGATTTTCGTCCGCTCGGCTTTTCCGCAAGCGGCACGGTTGACGGCGGCATCGTTTTCGCCGGCTACGGAATCTCTGCACCGTCGCTGAACTACGACGACTACGCAGGCCTCGACGTCAAAGAGAAGACCGTGCTCGTGTTGCGGTACACTCCGAAGAGCGATTCACTGCGCGGCAATTTTAGCCAGTATGCCAGCCTCCGATACAAAGCGCTGAAGGCAAAAGAGTTGGGCGCAAGAGCGGTACTCGTCGTTACGGGTCCGGCTGACACGGACAGGGATGAACTGATGAAGCTTGCTTACGACCCCGCGGGAGGCGGCGCCGGGATTGTTGCGGTGAATGTGAGCCAGCGAATAGTCGATGAGTTCCTTCAATCAACCGGAACGACCATCAAGGGACTACAAGAGGAAATCCATCGCGCGGGTAAGCCTCGGTCGATAACACTCGAATCCGCAACTGTCCAGATGAGTATCGTTCTGGATGAAGTGCGGCGAACGACACACAACGTCGTCGGATTTCTCGAAGGGACAGATCCCGTACTCAAAAACGAGATCATCGTCATCGGTGCGCATTACGACCACCTCGGCTACGGAGGCGAAGGCTCCGGCTCTTTGAAGCCCGACACGATGGCAATCCACAACGGCGCGGATGACAACGCCTCGGGTAGCTCCGGTTTACTCGAACTCGCCCAATCGTTCTCAGCGCGGAAGAGCGAGCTCAAGCGCAGCATGTTGTTCATCTCCTTTGCGGCAGAAGAGCTCGGCCTGCTTGGCTCAGCGTACTTTGTGAAGAACCCGACAATCCCGATCGAGCGCGTTGTGGCGATGCTGAATATGGACATGATAGGCAGGCTGGACAACAAAAAACTCATAGTCTACGGCATCGGCACGTCGTCCGGCTTCGAGTCACTCGCACGCAAGCACAACGCCAGACCCGGCGCCGATTCTCTGTTTGCTCTGCGACTGGTGCGCGACGGATTCGGTCCGAGCGACCATTCTTCATTCTACGGAAAGCAGATTCCGGTTTTCCATTTCTTTACGGACGTCCATGCGGATTACCACCGGCCTTCGGACGATTGGGAGAAGATCAACTACGATGGGATGGCAACTGTCGTAAAGTATGTTGAAGCCGTCGCCTTCGAGCTCAACCATACCGATGCGCGTCCGCAGTACGTGGCCGTCGAACCGCCCCGTCCTGCCGGCGGCGGACGAGGCTCGGGCGTGTATATGGGGACGGTACCCGACTTCGGCGAGCAAGTCGACGGCATGAAGCTTTCGGGCGTACGGGAAGGAAGTCCGGCAGCCAAGGCAGGACTTCAGGCCGGCGACATCATTGTGAAGTTTGGAAAGGTGGAAGTGAAGAACCTCTCCGACTTCTCGTACGCGCTCGGCGAATACAAGCCGGGAGATGAGGTGGAAGTCGTGATAAAGCGCGGTACAGAAATGAAAACGTTTAAGGTGACATTGGAGCGTCGGAATTGATCGTTGAGCCTGCTTGTACGAACAAAAAGCCCGACACACTTGTCGGGCTTTTTTGTTTGGACATGAGCTTAGCCTGCAGATTACTTTGTCTTGATCACAATCGCACCTCGCGCATGGTTGGTGCCGAACCGTGTGGTTGCATCGGTGGCGGTGAGAAATTCGATACTACGAATTTCGCCCGCCTCTATATCGCGGAGAGACAGCGATGTGTAGACATCATTCATGTACAGCGTACCCGGCATTCGGTTGAGCCACATCGGCCGGAGCCGCTCAATAACCTCCTGTGCGTTGCGTGCATTCGTGGTGGCTATTTCTTCTGCAATAATAAGACGTTCATTCCGGCTTGGGGCTGTTGATGTCGATGGCGATGAGCCAGAACAGCCAAGCACGAGAACAACAAGAGAAAGAATGATGAGTATTCGCATCGTAAGCCCCTCCAAAATGATCTTGCCCCTGCCTGAGGCTGTCCAAAAAGTACTTTTAACCATTACGTTGTGTTCATGAGAAATCAAAAATCGACCATTGTCATACCCCAACGTGGGCGAAATGGCATTTCGCCCTACATTTTGGACAGCCTCGGCGGGCAGGCTATCCTTCTCTTACGAGAGAGAATTGAATCACACCTTGCCGACTTTCTGAGACATTTGTCTTACCCCACCTTCCGTCACGATAAAATCATCTTCGATGCGGACACCGAACTCATTGAGCATGTAGATCCCCGGCTCGATTGTAAAAACATATCCCGGCTTCAAATTCTGTGTATTCCCCTCCACCATGTACGGATGCTCATGACCATCCATTCCCATCCCGTGTCCGAGCCGATGCGTGAAATATTTCCCGTAGCCTGCCTTCTCAATGACCCGTCGCGCTGTCCGGTCTAATTCCTGGCACTCCACACCCGGCGTTGCAATCGCCGCCGCCGCTTGCTGCGCTTCATAGACTGTGTTGTAGACTGCACGGTATTTTGCCGGAGGCTCTCCGCCCCAGAAGATCGTCCGCGTGATGTCCGACGTGTAGCCATCCACGCGGCAGCCGGCATCGATCAAGACCACCGTGCCTTTGGCCAGTTTCGCATTGCCGGGACCGCCATGCGGGAGAGCGCTTGACGGTCCGAATTGCACCAGTCCGCCTCCCGAAGAACCCCGCTTACCGATCTCGCCGCTTAAGACGCGCGAGACCTCTACTTCAGTCATTCCCTCTTTCAGCTGCTCGTGTGTCGCTGCAATGGAAACCAACGTTATGTCGATACACTTCTGAATGGCCTCCAGCTCTTCCGTGGTCTTCGTCATCCTGAGCTCATCGAACACCGGCGAGCCATCGACCACCTGCGCGTGTGGCATCACATCCTTGAGCCGGAGATAGTCCTGGTAATTCGTCGTTGCCTCGACACCGATCTTCCCCTGTGCGACCTTCATGCTCGCCGCTACGCCTGCCGTGAGCTTGTAAGGGCTTTCATGCTCTTCCCACGTGCCGATCTCGGTAATGACGCTGCGACGGACGATCCGCTCTCTTTCAAACGCCGGAGAAACCATAGCCGGCTTTCCTTCCCGCGGAATGAGCAATGCAATGAGCCGTTCGCTGCGTCCGGGATTGTAGCCGACGAAGTACGTGAACGTCGTTCCCGGTGTCGCGATGAGCAGATCGAAATCCATCTGCGCCATGAGCTTCTGCGCTCTCTCTATCCGCTGCACCAGCGTGGACTTCGGGATTTCCGGTATGAGAAGCTCCGGTGCTTCCGGAATGACGAATGTCGGAAAACTACCGGTGAGAGCTATGCTACCGAATGCCGTAGCGCCGGCTGTCGTTGTGAGAAATGTTCGTCGTTTCATTACACCTCCGCCAACGTTGTATATTTCGACGTTCCTTCCTTGAGCATCGACCCAAGACGATTCACGAGCTCTTCCCCTCTTTCGTCCGAATCGTCCTCCAGCGCATCAAACTCTTCTTGAGACCCACAAACAAACTGTTCAACAAAAGAGTTTTTCTTTCCTTTCGATTCAAAGACGGTATAGTCTTTCTTCTTGTCCTGGATGAAATGGTGTTTCATTTCGTCGACCAACTTCAAATATGCCTCGCGCTGCTCCGGGTTGATATCATAAGAGATTTGCAAAATGACTCTGGGCATAAAGTCCTTTCTGATAGTGGGGCAGTTACAAGAAATTCCTCATCGCTTGGCGCACTTGTTTCTCGTCCATGCCGAAATAGTGTCCCAGCTCGTGGAATAATACTTCAACGACCCGCTTCTCGATTTCTGTGTCGTCTTTGCAGACAGCCTCGATGTTCTTTTGATAGAGCGTTATTTTGTCGGGGACTACCGGAACGGCGCCATACCATGTGCCCCGATGCGGAAGTGGAATTCCCTGATACAAGCCGAGGAGCGTCTGCCTGCTTCCGCCCGACTTCTTGCTCTCTTCATCCGACGGGTAATCCTCGACGACGATGTGCACATTGTCGACGTTCTCCCGGAACTTCTTCGGAAGACTCTCGAATGCCGCTTCGGCAATCTCCTCGAATCGCTCTCTCGTCATGGGAATGAACGGATCACGGAGCGACTGCGATCTTTTGACTTGCGAGGACAACCACGCCGCCTAACACGGCAAGTGTCAAGCTGACCACGACCATTGACCTCAAGAATGACAAACCATGTGCGATCATACCGCCGACCACCGTGAGCGCGATCGTCCAGAATGACATCAACGCATCAAAGCCTACCAGCATGACATACGATACTGGTTTGAGGACGAACGGATGGGGGTTTGAAGTGAACAAGAACATTCCGAACGTGAGAAGTTCGACCGGTAGAACGAGCACTAACGAAAGGACAATGGGCGTTAGAGAATACGCTAACAGACCGAACGAAGTCCGGAATCCGGCTTTTCCGCCTATCGCCTTCGCCAGGAAATGAAAGGTCGGCGCGATCACAACGCCGGCCGCCAACCCAAGAACCGGTCCTGCGAGAAGTGCCTGGATAATCAAATCGAGCAGCGTGTCGAAGCGGCCGCCAAGCTTGAAATACCACGCTCCGGTAAAGGAGAGACTAATGCCAAAAATTCCGAACAGCACCAGCGAGAAATTCTTATGGTCGGCGAGCGCAATATGACGAAAAGCGACGCGGGGCGACTCAAGAATCTTCCACGCCGTTTCAAAGAGGTCCAGATTCGCGATGCGGTTCTGGAGGAATCCTTTACATCGACCGCAGGTGACGGCAAACTCATCATTTTCGAGAGAACAAACGGGGCACGTGATCATTGAACTCCCTTAGTGGCGCGGAAAATTTACGAAGATCGGCTCTGGGATGCAACGATTATTTCCGTGCCGACAACTAACTCACGCCATCGGTTCGAACTTTGCCGTGAAGTGTCTCAGCACAGGAGCCTCTTCGGTAATCTTGTAGCCCTTCAGCCGCGAGCGATTTGCGTACACTTCTTGTACGACTTCGACGACGTAGTCGATGTGACTCTGCGTGTAGACGCGGCGGGGAATCGCGAGGCGAACGAGCTCCATCGGCGGCGAGATCAGTCTCTTCGTTTTCGGCTCGTACTTCCCGAACATCACACTGCCGATCTCGACCACCCGGATTCCGCCGACTCGATACAACTCGCAAACAATCGATTGCCCGGGGTACTGGTGCGGCGGAATGTGTGCAGCGAAGCGTTTTGCATCGAGATAAATCGCGTGACCTCCGGGCGGCTGAACGATGGGAACGCGGCTGGCCGTAAGCTTTTCTCCTAAGTATTCCACCGAGCGAAGACGATAGGTCAGATAATGTTCGTCGAGGACCTCTTCAAGCCCTTGCGCAATGGCTTCGAGGTCGCGGCCGGCCAGTCCACCATAGGTCGGGAACCCTTCCGTCATGATGAGAATGTTGCGCGCGTTCGTTGCCCACTCGTCGTTGTTCATCGCCAGGAAACCGCCCATGTTCACCAGGGCGTCTTTTTTGCCGCTCATTGTGCAGCCGTCGGCATACGAAAAGATCTCTTTGACGATCTCTCTGGTCGACTTGTTCGCGTAACCTCTCTCTCGCTTCTTGATAAAGAATGCGTTCTCAGCGAAACGGCATGCGTCGAGAAAGAGGGGTATACTGTGGCGCTTCAACAATCGTTTTGTCTCACGGATGTTTGCCATCGAAACGGGCTGTCCGCCCCCGGAGTTATTCGTGATCGTCAACATACAGAGTGGAATGTTCTCCGGGCCTTTTTCCTCGATGAACGTTTTGAGTGCATGAAGGTCGATGTTACCTTTGAAATCGGCCACCAGCTCGGGCTTCTTCCCTTCTGCCGTCGGAAAATCCACTGCTTCGGCTCCCGAGTACTCGACATTCGCGCGCGTCGTATCAAAGTGGGTATTGTTGGGAATGAACTTCCCCTTCCCGCCGACGATCGTGAAGAGAATCTTCTCGGCGGCGCGACCCTGATGGGTGGGGATGATGTGCTTGAATCCCGTTAACTCCCGTACGATCTTCTCAAAGCGAAAGAAACTTCGCGATCCTGCGTACGATTCGTCGCCGTCCATCACGCCGGCCCACTGCTTCGCGCTCATCGCTGACGTTCCGCTGTCCGTCAGCAGGTCGATCAGAACATCATCTGCGGCAATGAAAAAGGGATTGAACCACGCGCGTTTGAGGACTGCCGAGCGCTCCTTCTCGGTCGTGAACTTGATCGGCTCGACGGATTTGATCTTGAACGGCTCAATAATCGTTTTCATTGCTGTGCTGTCCCTTTGGAGGTTGATATTTCTGTTTGCAGCGTGTCGAGAAGTTGAACGATATCTTTCCGATGGTTATCAACGAGCAGTTCATGGTGAAAGATACCTCTGACAATTCCCTGCCGGTCGATGACAACTGAAATTCTTTTGATACGCAATCCGCCGAACCAGACAGCGCCGTATCGTTTGGACACCTTTTTCGTCGGGTCACTGGCGAGAGAAAAATTCAGACGATGCGCACGTGCAAATTGTCTGTGAGATTCCAAGTCGTCCGGACTTACTCCAATGACCAACGCTCCTTTATCGACCAGCACACTCTGATAATCACGAAAGGAACAGGCTTCTTTCGTGCAGCCCCAGGTGAAATCCTGCGGGTAGAAGTACAATACCACGATCTTGTTCCCTCGTTGTTCGCTCAGTCTGAACTGTTCGCCCGTGTGCAGGGGCAATTCAAAATCCGGGGCTGCTTCTCCGACTCGAATCATGGACGTCTTCCGTGAATAAAAAAAGCCCCTCGAAGAAAGGGGCCTACTCTATTTCTGCCGCGACAGCATCAGGATCACTCAGAGTCGTACTGAACAATTGAAAACAGATCGTACCCTCGGAGCTTCTCTCTCCCATGGAGGAACGTAAGCTCGATGAGGAACGAGATTCCGACGATCTCTCCACCCAATCGCTCTACCAATTTAGTTGCTGCCACGATCGTTCCGCCCGTTGCCAGGAGGTCGTCGTGCAACAAGACTTTCTCCCCTTGCTGGATCGCGTCTTTGTGAATCTCAACGACATCGGTACCGTACTCAAGGGCGTATTCCTCTTGAATTTTCTCGGCAGGGAGCTTCCCACGTTTCCGAATCGGAACAAAACCCACTCCTAATCTTGAAGCCAACGCGGAACCGAAGATAAATCCGCGCGACTCGACACACGCAATCTTGTCGATTGTTTCCTTCTTGTATCGCTCATGGAATATGTCCAGCGTTGTTCTAAAGACGCCAGGATCCTTCAACAGCGTCGTAATATCCCGAAACACGATTCCTTTCTTGGGGAAATCGGGTACATTGCGAATCGATTTGGCAAGCTCGTGCATCTTTTCTCCTGCGGTTACCACTGTATCGGTTCTTTCTTGAGAAAGGCTTCGACACCACGCTTGCAGTCATCTGTCATGCGGGTCAGCGCGTTGAGATTAGCGGCGTAATCCAGCGCGTCGGTCGTAGACATTCCGTGGATGCGAGCCAGGAGCTCTTTGATAAGCCCCATTGAAGCTCCGCTGCACTGTTTTACCAGATCTTCAGCCAGACGACGGCCAGCTTGCTCCAATTCAGTTTCACCTACGACTTTGTTGACAAGCCCGATTTGGTAAGCTTCCTCCGCATTCAAAACATTTCCGCGCAATGTCAACTCCCGCGCTCTCCCCTCACCGACTCTGCGAACCAAAAAGACCATCACGATCGCCGGAATGAAGCCGATCTTGATTTCCGTATAGCCGAACTTTGCCGTTTCGCGAGACGCGATGATAATGTCGCAGACCGTTGCCAGACCACAACCGCCGGCCAATGCGGCACCGTGGACCAATGCTATCACGGGTTTCCGCAGCGTGTAAATCTGCAAGAACAGGTTCATGAGATTATTGGAATCCTGCTGGTTTTGTTGAAAATCGAACTGAGAAATCTGCTGGAGGTAAGCGAGGTCGGCGCCCGAACAAAACGATTCCCCTTCCCCGCGAAGAATGACGACTTTGACGTCGGCATCTTTCTGCGCTGCGCTGAATGCGGCAGAAAGCTCGCTGATCATTCGGTCATCCAACGCATTGTGCTTTTCGGGCCTGCTGAGTGTGAGCGTGCAAATGCGATGCTCAACGGAATATTTGATGCGGGTGAAATCCATGCGAGAAGAAAGTAGGAAGAAGAGGTATGATATGCAAGGTAACGGCATAAAAAGGAGATGTCCGACTCCTCACGACAAACCTCTTCGAAAAGAAATCGGACATCGAGCAACGGATCCCGTCTCACACGGCGAGACGGGTCTCCTCCTTCAGTAATCCATTATTCTTACGCGTCGTAGTAGAGCATGAATTCGTACGGGTGTGGACGGAGCTGCATCGGTTTCCATTCTTTCTCGGTCTTGTACTCGATCCATGTCTCCAACAAGTCTTCTGTGAACACGTCGCCGCGTAGCAGGAACTCGTGGTCGTTTTCGAGTGCTTCGAGCGCCTCGGCCAACGATCCGGGCGTGGAAGGAACATCGCGCAGCTGCTCCGGCGACATGTCGTAAATATCCTTGTCCAACGGCTTACCCGGGTCGATCTTGTTGATGATTCCATCCAACCCGGCCATCAACAGAGCAGAGAACCCGAGATAGGGATTGCACGTTGGGTCGGGACATCGAAACTCGATGCGTTTCGCCTTGGGGTTCGACGAATACATCGGGATGCGGACAGATGCCGAGCGATTTCGCTGCGAGTATGCAAGGTTCACCGGTGCTTCGAATCCGGGCACGAGACGCTTGTAGGAATTCGTGGTCGGGTTTGTAATGGCGCAAAGAGCCGGGGCATGTTTCAGCAATCCGCCGATGTAATACATTGCCATTTCACTGAGGCCGGCGTAGCCGTTGCCTGCAAAGAGCGGCTTGCTGCCTTTCCACAAGCTCTGATGCACGTGCATCCCGGAGCCGTTATCGCCGAAGATCGGCTTGGGCATGAAGGTAACGGTCTTGCCATTTCTCTTCGCAACGTTTTTCGTCACGTACTTGTAGACGAGGTAGTTGTCCGCCATCTTTGTGAGGGTCGTGCGCTTCATGTCGATTTCTGTCTGGCCAGCGGTCGCGACCTCGTGGTGATGGACTTCGACCTGAATGCCTAGCGACTCCATCGTCAGCACCATCTCCGTTCGAAGGTCCTGGAGTGTATCGATTGGCGCAGCGGGGAAATATCCTTCTTTGAATCGCGGTTTGTGGCCGAGGTTGGGTTTGTCGTTTCTGCCGCTGTTCCAGAACCCTTCATCGGAATCGATATAGTAATAACCGAAGTTGTGCGACTGGTCAAACCGGATGTTATCGAGAATGAAAAACTCCGGCTCCGGCCCGAAATACACCATGTCGGCGATTCCGGTGTTTCGAAGATAGGCCTCGGCTTTCTTTGCAATATTGCGCGGGTCGCGGCCGTAATTCTCCCGCGTTATGGGGTCGACAACATCGCACGTTAGGCTCAGTGTCGGAACCGCCGTAAACGGGTCTAAGAATACCGTGTCCGGGTCCGGAAACAAAAGCATGTCGCTCTCGTGAATCTTCTGGAACCCGCGGATACTCGACCCGTCAAACCCGATTCCATCTTCGAAAATCTCTTCGTCAAACTCACTGGTCGTTACAGAAAAATGTTGCCACTGACCGAGCAGGTCCGTGAATTTGAGGTCAATGATCTTGACGTCATGGTCTTTCATTATCTTAAAGACCTTTTCGACAGAGCCGGAAACTTTTGTTTTTGTGCCCATAACGCTCCCTGGATTGGATGATTGGTAAATGGTGATTGGTATAGGAACAGTAAACTTATTTGTGATTCGGCAGCTTGATACGAAAAGTCTCTTTTGTCGTGGATAGGACGAGGCTCGTCGTCGTTTTCACTACCCCTTGCCACGATTGAATTTTTGCCAGAAGCTTTTCCAGGCTCGCCGTATTTTCTGTACGGGCTTTTAGCAGATGTGTGCCTTCTCCAGTAATCGCATGGCACTCGAGTATGTCATCCGTTGAACTTGCGTGCTCGATGAATGCACCGAAGTGCTTGGAAGAATCGACGGTTACCACAACAAAAGCTGTGATATCTTTGCCGAGTTGCGTATGGTCAACCTTGGCAAAGTAACCGGAGATAATGCCCGACTCTTCTAGCTTTCGGAGACGTTCGCTCACAGCGGGTAGTGAGAGGTCGACTTTCTGGGCGAGGTCATTGCGGCGCGTGCGGCCTTGCTTCTGCAAAAGTTCCAGTATTTTTACGTCCGTTTCGTCGATCATCCCGATATACCGGTACTTTACTAACTAAGGTTATTACCGCATTGACCTACATAGATAAGGTAAATCATCCAAATTCCTTACAAAGATAAGGTATGGCGGCCTTTATGTCAAGCATTATTTTTGAGACAAGCTACCGGCGCGGACGCATTCACGGCCGCCGAGTTCTTTTGCTCTTCATCGTGTACGTTCGCCTACAATACTCTTTCGATTGCAGCTTAGCCGACATCGAAGACAGTCCCGGGGTGTAAACCAACTCCTTCCATCATCCGTTCAGTCTGTTCTCAGGACTCCAGTTCCAGAGAGGATAATGTCCACACCTCAGCTCCACTCCAATCATTCGGCCCGGCTGAGATGGGGGTGATGGAAAACTGAATCGGTCTTGAGGGGTGGCGGGATCCAGAAGGTTTCTGGAGAAGGACGATTTCAAAGAAACGGACTGGAGTAGCAGAAAATCTTCTCGTTGCCTGAATGCAAGAAACTCCTATCCTGCACACACTCTTACTCGTGAGTTTGTGTGAAAAGTGTCATTCCGACGACCGCCCGCCTGCCCTGCAACAGCTTGCGTGTTGGCGGGCAGGAAGGGAGGAGCCTGTCCGCCGCACGCAACGCAGTGCTTGCGGCAGGCGGGGAATCTCGCTTCTTGAAATGAAACGCGAGATTCCTCGCACAGTTTACCCCTCTGAAAGCGGGGCTCGGAATGACATTTTGGGTTTTTACACAGTCTGCCGTACTAACGGCACTATGCGATTCTAAGCGAACAAAAAGTAGTAAGCATCCGACTCTCATTAAGGCTGGTCCGTTCTGACACCGATCAATTATACGTTTGTGAGACTAACGCGAAAACACTATCCACAGCATGGCCATTATCGTTCTATTTGCATCGTAGTTCTGGACAAGAAGTCGTCAATACTGATGTATCTCCATTAGCTTCATCGGCTTTGAGTTCTTCTCATCGGGATAAAAGAGCCGTTGGGATACTCCACGGGGGGATCCTTTGTCAGGAAAGGTTACTTTCAATGGATTCCAAACTTATTGAATCTTCTTGAGGCAACAATAAACCTTGAGAAACAACATCGGGATGGAACGAAAGTACGGCTGTGGATCTCTGAAACGCGGAGAGGAAAGAGCTACTTTTCGAGTAAGGATTTGGTCGTTGTGTTGCGAAGCATTACTCCGGCTGACGTGCTTCCGAAATCAAAGATCTGAAACCGTTCGGGCGAATAGCCCGGTAACGCCAACCTCATTATGAAGGCCGGGCCCCTATGCCCCCTGAACGCTTTTGCGTAAGGCCTCGATTGCCCTTGGAATACTCTTCTGCCGGAATATCGAAGTGCCTGCCACCAACACTGTGGCCCCTGCTTTTACCACTCGCGGACCAGTCACTGTATCAATCCCACCGTCGACTTCAATGTAGATCTTCCGTTTGGCCGACTGACTCAATTCCTTTGCTTCCTCCAATTTCCCGAGTGCTCTGGGAATGAACTTCTGTCCACCAAAACCCGGATTCACGGACATGATGAGGATAAGGTCTATGTCTTCCAGGACGTCCTGCAGTGTCGATACGGGCGTTGCGGGATTCAATGCAACTCCGGCTTTCGCCCCAAGCTCTCGAATTCTTGCCACTGTCCGCTGCAGATGGTTGCAGGTTTCCTGATGCACGGTGATAATATCAGCGCCCGCCGAACGAAAATCCTCCAGGTATCTATCGGGATGTTCAATCATCAGGTGTGTGTCAAGGGTTTTCCTGGTGGCCTTGCGAATGAATTCGATCACCGGCGGGCCGAACGTTATGTTCGGGACAAAATGTCCATCCATAACATCCAGATGAAACCAGTCCGCGCCGCCTTCTTCAGCGAGCCTGATTTCATCAGCCAAGCGCGAAAAATCGGAGGCAAGAACGGAGGGTGCTATGATAATCTTCGACATGTCAATTCTCGAGGGTTGTTCATTTGTTGCCTTTGCGTGTTACCACCAAGTCGACAGCTTGTCCGGCGGTTACCATTTCTCCTGCGCGAGGGTATTGTTCCAGAATGGTGTTCGGAAGGAGATCTTGGTTCGATTGATAAACAACATTTCCTATTCGCAGTCCCGCCTGAAGCAACAGCCGTTCGCCATCCGCCAAGGATTTCTTTGTTACCTCGGGAACTGGTACCTGCTCCCTGCCGGCCCCCTGGCTGACCACGATGTTGACGGTGCTTCCCACTGTCACGTTCGTACTTTCCCGTATCTCTTGTTCTATGATGGTATTGACCGGAAAGCCCGAAGAAACCTCGTACCGAATGGATCCAATGCTCAGGCCGACGCGCTCAAGCGCAAGAGTGGCATCGCGGACAGAACGCCCACGGAGGGTGGGGACCATCGCTTGAGGCTCTCCCCCGCTCATCGTCAGATAGACACCTCGTCCGAACTTAACTTCGGTACCCGGGAGCGGATTCTGCATCGCCACTGTCCCGACGGGGTATTGTTTATCCTGCCGTTCTTCGGATTTTTTCCCGACAAGGCCGCTATCGGAAAGTATTCTTATCGCCTCTTCGACCGATAAACCGAATACATTGGGAACCTTTGTTGTTTTCCCTTGTTGGACATACCGTGGCATGACTACGTTATCGACCAGAAAAAACAGAGCAAGCAAGAGAACGAGAACAATCGATAGAGGTCTGAAGAGGCGACGTGATTTCGAAGGGTTGTTCGACATGAAAGTGATGGAATATAGACAGATTCTGTTAGAGTATCAACAATAGATCTTTTTCATCGGAGCGTTGAGAGGGTTGCAGGATTCAGAAGCTTCGTCGTATGTTTTGTTTGATTGCATCCCCTTTCAATCTTTTGTATCATCTACCAACACTCGATCTTCCGATCATGCCCGAACCAGATCAAATTGAATCTTTGGGTCTTTCTTCGATTCAACCTGCACCAACCGCAGTGACTCTCTTCGACGCTTCTCCTGTTCAGAAAGACATCCTAAAAGTCCTCGCGTATTTTGA
>CAYJSZ010000004.1:46862-52217 GCA_964372545.1 uncultured Ignavibacteriaceae bacterium | reverse complement strand
AGGCATTGAATACTTCCTCGAAAGCTCGATGATCTCCTTGTTGACATAGTTTCAGTGTCGCATCGTTGAGCTCTGATGCTTTCGCAGAAGAGTTCAGAGGCATAGGTTTGCTTGCTGTGGCAACCGCTTTCATACTATTTGATGTCATAACTCGTCGGGATCTTCCGTCGGCACAAAAAAAAATCACAGAAGCCACACGCCCACTCGGCATTGGTAAATCGGTTTGCGGGTCAGTCAATTTCGATTGGCGAGAAGGTGTCGTGAGGAAGTGGCGTTCCTTCGGCGTCACCAATGTTCGCGCTTAGTAGAGAAGCAAGCGGACGCCGGCTGTAACACCAAAGGCAGTCCCGAACTGCGTTCCATTGAGTATTTGAATGATCGGCAGCTGGAGGGATGCTTCGACAAGAAACGTTCGTGTAGGGATGAACTGTATGCCCGGGGCGAGAAAAATCGTATCACCGCCTGAATTCGCATTGCGCACGCCATTTGCTTCGTCCGTTGCAGCATGCTTGCCGAGCAGTTCAAGATACAGATTCCATTGTGTTACAGGATAGGTTTCGTACACTGCAGGGCTCAGCCGAAACGCAATTGCAGCATTGTAGCTGAACGTGTTGCCGTACGAATATCCATCCGATGAACCGTTAAATGCATACGAAAGATCGCCGTAGAGGCCGAAGCGTTTCCCTATCCAGCCGGCGACGCTGCCGATGGAAACATCCCAGCTTCCGGTGCCGAGCGGTGGCGCGCGATCCTTGTTGCCGGTCGGTAGTTTGAGGCTTGCTTTTCCCAGAATGCGGAGTGTTTCCTGCAGACCGTCAACCTGCACCAGAACGTGCTTGGCGAAGACTGAAACATCGGTCAATCCGGTTGATGTGACGCTGCCGGCCGTCGATCTGCTTCTGACGCTCAAAAGAGGCGCTGCAATTCCAATCAAGAAATCACTCGTAACATTGTAAGGAACAACAATCGGGATGACGGTCGCAACGACCGATCGGTCAAGCGGATCAGAGATCTTATTTCCATCCCGATAGAGCCGTGGCTTGCTCACGATGACCGTCCGCAGCGCGACCGCTTTGCCTTGGAGCCCGAGCAGAATCGGTGTGTCGGTATTGATGGGTGGACCCTGAGCAACAAGAAACGACGGCGAGAAAACCGCCATAAGCGTCATGATCAAACCGGTGAGACCAACGTTTCTCATAGATGCGGCAGGAAGATGAGCGTGAGCGAGAAACTTGCGACAAAGAATATTTTATTGAACAATGCGCCGCGGACGCGAAAGGTGAGATAAGCCGAGATGGCAAATGAGATCAGTCCCGCAGCGAAGAACACGTACCAATACGGCTGCAACATCAGCACAAGACTTGAGCTACCGAGTCCGGCCAGCGACAAGAAGAACGGAACCGAACAACACGGTCTCGATAGAAACGAGAGGATTGCTCCGAGAAACGACCAGCTTACCGAGGCGGATAGTGCCCGCGCTGAGATTTTGTTATGTTTCTCCATTAGTTCAATCAAAAAGCTGCGTGACCTGAACGTTCCAAGGTGCATCGGGAGAACTCTTTGCTTCGGCGATCACTCCGGCCACCGTAATGGGTTTTCCTGCTTTTGCCTTTCGTATCTGCTCGAGCAAGTTCTTCGCTTCGGCGGATTGCTGCAGGGCATAGACCTCGCCAGACTCCGTTTCAATGACAAGCTTGCCTTCTTTTTCGCGGACAACCCCGCTCAGTTTTACCTGAGCCCCCTTTGCCGTGAAACCGTTGTCCGAAATTCTCTGGCGAATGTCGCCGAGCGTCTGCCGGTTGTGCGGAGTGAGACGAATCTCCGCCGTGCCGTTGTTCAGACTGATCGTGACCGACTGAACGCCGTCAAGCCGCTTGATACTGGCCTCAACACCGCGTGCACACGGCGCGCAGTCCATTCCGTAGATTGTTTGTTTTACTTCGAGAAGTTGAGCTTCAGCGAGTAATGGAACCACAAGAAGAAAGAGAATAAGTCTTCTCATTTTAATTCACTCCTTTTAAACGAGTTTGATTATGTATTGTGAAATGTAGACGGAATAGCATTCCGTACTCCATGGCCGGATTACCAATCCGACCTACATTCTTATATCCAGTACGTCAGTGTCACCATTAAACGTACCTTCTCGCTTGGCTGGCTGCCATTGAGTTTTTGGTGAACTGGGAAGAGCACGCCGCCCGAGATTCCCCACTCACCATACAATCCGAGCACCGTCGGACCAACGAGAACGCGTGAGCCGCCACTGTTTGGATCTTCAACGCCATTAATCGTATTGCGACCGGGAAACTCAGCTAATGACTCGATGAACAATCGCCAATCCGGCTTGGGATAATCTTCGCGGAACAGCGGCGGCCGCCAGCCGAAGACGAAACTACCGTACCACAGACCGCCAAGCTGATCGTTTCCTTTCTTGAAATAATGTTGATAGCCGCCGCCAACCCACATGTACGTGACGCGCGAGGCATAGCCGGTCACGAGCGCAGCGTGAAGCGCATTCCCTACAGCCACACCGCCGCGCTTCTTCTCTGTTGGGATCGATCCACTGATGATCGCCGTGGTTTCGAACCGGTTGCCGATGTCGTAATCGTCCCGATGGAACCTCCACAAAACAAGCCCTTCGATATCTCCGTTAGCCTGCATCATCAAACTCCCCCGCGTGCGTGTAGGAAGCGGAACGGCTTCAATGGGCGAATGCGTGCTGAGTGAGATCTGTAAATCTTCCGTAATGCCGTACCCCCAGAGATACTTGAGCATCAACGAACTTCCTCCACGTTGCCGGTTGCTCATAATTGCAAAATCGAAGCTCGCGTGTCCTTTGCCGAGTGTAGGTGTGGCCAGCCCGAACACCGGACCGTGTCCGCTCGACAGCGCAAGGTGACTGACGAACAGCAAACTAAGGATCGAAATGAGACGCTGCATAGGTTGTCCTTCGTGTTATGATTCAAACAACTGTAAGACTGGAACAAGGCCGTACGCCATAAACGTTCCGACGGCATAAATTGCAATCGACGCCCAGAGCATAAACTTCTGGAACGCGCCGGCCACTTCGCATCCCTTGCCGCCGGTGATCGAGCATGCAAGTTTGCCCCGTGGTCTGAACACCAGCACGGCGTTGAAAGCGATTAGGAGTCCGGCAACGATGAAGATCCATTCCTTGTTGCGGGACAAAGGAATAAGCCACGGAAAAGCTGAAAGCATCGTCCCGACCGCTGCTCCTCCGGCTACTGCCGCCAGCGCTGCCGGTAATGCACAGCACAGGAGCGTACCGGTCGATCCAAATAATGCAAAGAAGCTTATGATTTTTTCCCTCGTCACCATTTCATTTAAACCTTCCATTTGTTTTACTTCTTCTCTGCGACGGAGGCTTTATAGCGTCCGGCCTTCTCAATTGTCTTAATCAACTGTTCGGGCTTTACCTTCCCGGCTTCAACCTCGACCGAAGCCCGGTGTTCTTCTAAGTTAACATCCACACCATGGACGCCCTCCACTTGCTTCAGTGCGGTCTCGACATTGTAGACGCATCCGGAACAGGTCATACCATTCACATTGAGATTGATGAGTTGCATGTTCTTTTCTCCTTTCTTTGACGATTGCGCCAGCGACTCTCTCTTGATATCTCTCAGCGTAAAACCTGCGTCCTGCACGACTTTCTTCAACTGCCCGTCTGTGATCGTGACGCCTGACTTCACGTCGAACGTGGCGATACCGTCGTTCACTTTGATGTCGAGATTACTGACGCCACCAAGTGACTTTATGTTCTTCTCCAATCCATAGGCGCAGAACGGGCACGAGAGTCCATCGACTCGGAGGGTGATTCGTTCTCCTCCGGGATGAGATGAAGAAGCAAGGGCCGCTGCTGTTATCATGAGCAAACCAGTCAGCACGCCGGTGATAGATTTCAATGCTTGTGTCATGAGTAGTTCTCCTTTCGCACGGTGCATTTGTTAAAAATGAAGCTCGATTGCGACAATAAATTCCTCTTTGTCTTCTAACTGCGTTCCATTTAAGTCCTGTAACAGCGGAATCTTCAGCGCAGTCTTCAGCATCACATTTCGATAACTCAGCAGGATACCTGGCGCTACAGAGAGTATGTGTCCTCCTGAGTTCGGGTTCACAACTCGATTAACCGTTTCCTTCCCTTCCAATCTGCCATTGATCTCCACCAGCGTGACCAGATCGGGCGTCCAGTATTCACTTTGGTGAGGTCGAACACCAAACGCGGCATCATACTGAAAGAGATTCCCCTGCCTGTCGCCGCCATTGGCAGTATTCAACCGATAGCGAGCATCGGCAAAATAATACCACAGACGCGTTTCCCGCCCCGCAGCAAAGGCGGCAAGAAAATCTGTAGAGCCGGAGCCGAGCGCAACTGCACCGCTGCGACCGCCGGTGGGGAGCTTAATGCCGCCGATGATCGCGAGCTGGTTCACCGCTCCGAACTGATCGTCCCGGTAGAAGCGCCACTTGGTGCGCAGAAGAATATCGCCGACGCCCGATTCGCTACGTGTTCCAGAGGGTGCGCGAACGCTCTTCGTTACCTGGGGAATCCCAAGCGTGAGGGCAAGGTCTTCGTTAATGCCATAAATCGTTTCGAGGTTCAGTTTTCTGATCTGCGCTTCTGTGCTAAAATTCGCCTTACGTGCAAACTCATATTTAAGCTCGATCCCAATGCCTCCGCGGTAAAGTGTGTGAGGGCCGATGCCGTACGTCGGCTCGTGTGCTCGGAGCTGCGGCGCAACGACCAACGAAATGAGAAATGGAATGATCAACTTTTTCGTCATGCTCAAAACCTCTTCCTTCCTTTTGTTTAACGATGTTTCGGCGTTTCGCTCTGAGCGTCCTTCGGGGCAAGCCACGAGAGCGACTCGATCACTCCCTTGAGATCAAGCTCAGCGAACTGTTTCTTCGTGTACTGCAATCGCTCCGCGTCACTGCAATTGCCCGGACAAGCCGCGAGTCGAACGGAAAGCACTTCGGCGAGATGCATCTTCAGTTGATCTTCTAACACATCGTAAATCGTGCTGTGAACACCTTTCTCCACTGCCTTCAGTTGGTTGGAGATTTCCTGTACGGACCTGTCCCCTTCAATCATCTTCTCAATCCCATTGAGCTGACCCTGAATCGTGTGGAGGCGCTTGAGAACGGCTTTCTTTTCGTGTTGGTTCAGCATATGCGATACCTTTCCTAAGGTCTACTATTAAGATAAGCCTGGGGCGGGGGTGTTTGTCAAGTCCCAAATCGGCTCCCGACGTTTTCTGTCGGGACTGCCGATTTGAGGATCCCGCCGTTTTCAGGCGGGATCTGAACCACAGACCCGAAAGAGCTCCCAATTTCGCC
>CAYJSZ010000004.1:26630-46762 GCA_964372545.1 uncultured Ignavibacteriaceae bacterium | reverse complement strand
GATGGTGTTGACGCAACCGTTACAGTGCATCGTCGGAATTTTCAGCGTAATGGTCTGAGCTGGTTCTGCGCGCCTGAGCTTGTTTGGAGCAAGAATCTTTCCGCCGAACGAATTCAGCAGGACGGTACTCAAACTTGCAACCATCGCACCCATTGCCCACACCGGATGAACAATCCCGGTTGCTGCGAGCGGGACACCCACTCCGTTAAACGTGAAGGCAAGCGCAAGATTCTGCACTGTCTTCTTGTACGAGTTCCTGCCGATCGAATAGGCGTCAAGGATGGCTCCGAGGCGCTTCCCTACGAGCACGACATCCGCTGACTCGATGGCAATATCGGTTCCCGCTCCGATCGCAATGCCCACATCAGCTTGCATCAACGCAGGTGCATCATTGATGCCATCTCCGACCATTGCCACACGATAGCCCTCGCTTTGCAGCTTGCGCACCTGTTCGGATTTTTCCTCAGGGAGAACCTCTGCCCGCACCTCTTCAATGCCGACCTGTTTGGCGACTGCCCGCGCAGTCCGCTGATTATCCCCAGTGATCATCACAGGCTCTAGTCCCAACTCTTTCATCCTCTGAATCGTGTCTCGAGCATCTTCTTTGATCGTATCGGCAATCGCAAGCAGTTCGATTATTTCATCACCAATAGAGAGGGCAACAACGGTTTTCCCTTCCTCTTCAAGTTCCTCTGCCCGCGTCTCGGCATCTTTGGTCTGCAATCCTTCCTCCTTCAAAAACCGCAAGCTGCCGACACGCACCACCTGACCGTCAATCCTTCCGCGAACCCCTTTGCCGGGGATAGCATCGAAGTCTTGCGGCTCGGCCAATTTTATTTGCCAGACTTGCGCGTAGTCCACCACCGCGCGTGCGAGCGGGTGTTCTGATGGATTCTCTAACGACGCGGCAAGTCGAACGATTGCCGGTTCTTCAACATCGCGGAGTCGCAGAACGTTCACAAGCTCAGGGGTCCCTTTGGTGATTGTGCCGGTCTTGTCGAGCAGAACTTTCCTCACATCCTTGAGCGTCTGAAACGCTTCGGCGGAACGCATCAGGATACCCTTCTGTGCTGCCATACCGCCGCGGATCATCGCCAGCGGCGTTGCCATACCGAGCGCGCACGGATAGCGCATCACCAAAACAGCCAGTGCGGCAAACACACCGCGTGGAAGGTCCATCTCGCCGGAAACAAGCCACGCTCCGGCTGTCCAGACAAGAATCCCGGCCGCTGCGAAGATCAAGACGGCTGGGACATAATACTTCAGCACGCGATCGACAAGCTGGATGATGCCGGGCTTCAACGCGCGCGCCTCCTGGATGTGCTGCGCCACGCGCTGCAAGAAGCTTTCCTCGCCCACGCGCGTCACCTGCACGATGATCGTGCCGGACTGATTCATCGATCCGCCGATGACCGCGTCGCCCACCGACTTTTCGGCGGGGACGGATTCGCCCGTCACCAGACTCTCATCGACACCGGAGTGTCCCTCCAGAACTTCACCGTCCACGGGAATCTGTTCGCCAGGCCGCACGCGATCGCCTTTCTCCACTTCATCAATTGGTACCTCTTCCTCTCGCCCATTGCGAAGAACGTGAGCCGCTGGCGGCTGCAGATCGAGCAGCTTGCGGACCGCTTGCGATGCGCGCGTGCGGACCTTGAGTGAGGTGTAGCCCGAGAGAATATGATAGCTCGTGATGAAGACGGCTACAGCAAAGAAATCGACGATCGGGAAATCGGCAACGAACAATCCCGCCAAGCCTCCTGCAAGACCCGCGAACGAACCGAACTCTAACAGCACGTGCTGATTCAGAATGCCGCGCCGGAGCGATTGAAAAGCCATCTTCAAAATGTACCAGCCCGGACCGAACACCATGGCCAGCGCGAGCAGCAACATCATCCACTTGAACCACGGCTGCATGAAGCCGAGCCACATTGCAAGCATCATCAGCGCCGAGAGGCCGGTGAATGTCCCTGCCACGAGAAGTTTCCGGCGCTCCCTCCGGAGTTCCGCTTCATCTTCTTCAAATGTCCTGAGTTTTTTCGGATCACGAACGGTGTAACCGAGTTGGCGGAACGTGTTTTTCAATTCTGTCTCCGTGACCTTATCCGGATCGTACTGAATCAACGCCTCTTCGTGCGCGAGACTCACGTTGACGCCAATGACCCCTTGTGTCCGACTGTATGCTTTCTCAATGCTCTGCGCGCAGAATGAACACGACAGGCCGCCGATGTTTACTTGAAGTTTTTTTGTTGGATTGTTCCATTGAACGCTCGCTCATTTTGTTGATCAATTTTGCTTTCCATAATATCGAAGCGAGAGGGGGTGTTTGTCAAGTCCCTCCTGCTTTGTTGAAAATGTCTCCGGAATAAAACTAAAAGTCCCGGCCATGGTCGGGACTTTTTTATCACGGAAGAACTTCTACGTCGGTTATTCAAGATTCGATTGCAGATTTTTCATTCTCGCCTCTTCGACCCGTCGGATAATTGTCAACAGAAAGCCGATGACCAGCGTTATAGTCCCCATCCACACGAGGTTAATGTATGGCTTGATACTCGCCTCAACGACCAGCGTTTCACCTTTTTTCGGCTTTGAACCGTCGTCGGGTAATTTCACGGTAAACTCGACTTTCGAACGAGACTTATCTTCGCGGTCCGGTATCAGTCGCACGAGGGTGAATTCGTAGTGCGATTTGTCGGAAGCCGTGAACGTCACCGGCGGATACTCCGGACCCTGTGGTGTGTTCTTCATCAGGAGCTTGATGGGAGATTTCTTCTTGCCGTCTTGAATCTCCAAATCTACTCCGATGGCAAAATCTTTCCCCTCCAGCATCGCGCCTTTTTGCATGTTGCTAAAATCGAAGTCAGCAAACATCACGCCCAGAGATCCTAACTCCTTCTTATTCCCCTTTTGCAGCTCCACCTGTTGCTCATTTCCTTTTCCCTGCTCCTCCAGAGACATGGGCGAGACATAGAAATCTTTCGTCAGGTAGTTGATCAAATCGGGGTGACGCATGATGCCCTTGGTGAATTCGCTGTAGTACATCGTCGGCGCCACGATACGTTTCTTCCCTTCCCGCTCAACTTCTACACTGAAAGCGTACTTTTCCCCTTCGTAGGGATGATAGCCAACATAGGTCATCGTGTAACCCATCGCCTGTACTGGTTTGCCCTTCTCGAGCGCAACGGTCTGTTTTTCATCGTAGCGCTCGGAGGTCACAAAACCAAGACACATGATCGCGATACCAATATGTGCCACAGAGCCGCCAACGAGCTTCGGGTTACCCATGTATATCCCGTAGCCTACCTGAAGATTCGCAAAGAGCGAGAAAGCCGAGCAGAAGGTGAAGAGCAAGATCAAGAACTCTTCGCTCCCCAACAAGAGAACAATAAACGTCGTTATCAATCCGAGGAGAACCGGAAGGGCGAGACTACGAAGCAGAGATTTTGTTTTCGAATGCTTCCACCAAAGTAACTGACCCAAACCCGACAGAAACGTAATGGCGATACCCAGCGGGAGATTTGTTTTAATGTAATAGCTTATTTCGACGGCGGAAACTTTGTCTCTGAGGATCGTGGTAATAATGGGTGACGACGTACCGATGACAACAAATAGAGCGACAAAGCTCAACGCAAACGCGCCCAAGAATAGTGCAAACTCGCGCGAAACTATGGAATGCTCAACAGGTACTTTTGGCATCTCACGCATCCTCGTAAACAACAAACCGAATCCAATCGCTACAAAGACGATAATACCGGCAAGAAGAAGCCAATAGACCCACATGCCCGGGTCGACGAACGAATGGACGGAAGTGTCGCCGAGGACACCACTGCGGGTGAGGAACGTGCTGTAGAGGACCGCTATGAAGGCGAGAAGACTAAGCACAAGATTCGTTTTCACAAACGCGCCGCTTTTCCGTTGGGTGAGTGTCGTGTGGATTGACGCAACACAGAGCAGCCATGGAACAAGCGAGGAATTCTCGACCGGATCCCAACCCCAGAATCCCCCCCAGCCCAGCGTTTCATAGGCCCAGTAGCCGCCGAGGATTATACCGGTTCCAAGTACCATTGAACCAAATACGGACCAGGGCGTTGCGACGCGAATCCACGAGTTATAGTCTCTCTTCATCAATGCGGCAACAGCAAGAGCATACGGTACTGCCATTGCCGAGAAGCCTGAGAACAATACCTGTGGATGGATGACCATCCAATAGTTCTGCAGTAGCGGGTTGAGCCCTTTGCCTTCAACAGGAAAGCGAGCCCAAATTCCGCGCGCGGCATCGAGCACGACATAGTTCGTGACGCCGTTCGGTATTGCTCCCGAAGAGAGAAGATCGTTGGGGAAGGTATTCCAGATGTACTCGAACGGGTTCTTCACGATCAGCATCAAGAGCAGGAAGGAAAGAATCAGCGAGTAGACCGACATCACCTCCGGCTCGTAATCCTTGCGCGACGTATACTGCATCAGGAAGACCCCGATGATAGACGTGTACAACGCCCAGAGCATGAAGCTTCCTTCCTGGCCTGCATAAAACGTTGAGATCAATAGCGGAAGCGAAAGATCGGTGGAGCTGTAGTTCCAAACGTACGTGTACTGGAACTGGTGCGTCAGGATGAGATACAGCATGATGGCCGCACAGGTCATCAGCGAGAGCGTCGAGAGATGGTAGCTGTAGCGTGCGAAGAGGAGCCACCGGTTCGATTGCCTGCGATGCACCTGATAGTACAGGAACGACGCCGCTAACGCGGAACAAAACGCTATTTTGACAATGATTGCGCCGATCATACTCTTACAAACTCTTCTTCACAGATTCTGCGTCGCCTTCGTACTTCGAAGGGCATTTGGTGAGTAGCATCTCTGCGTGGAAAGTGTCGCCTTCGTACTTTCCTTTTGCCACAAGGCTTGTAGCAATCTCAAAGTTGTTCGGTTTTGCGCCGTCGAGCACCACACGAACTACCTGACTCTTGTCATCCTTCATAAAAAAAATGAACTTGCCCTGTTCGGCGTCAAATCGGGTTTCATGGTCTTTCACCCACTCCCCTTTCACCTGCATCTTCTTCTGCGTCCGTTGAGCTGTTGCAAAATCTCCGTACTCAACATTCGATTCCAGAAAGTTCGAGACGCCGAGCACGAGACCGACAACAATGACGACTGCTGCAATAACTATCTTTCCGTTCATTTCATTCATCCCTTCTTCATAGTGTGTTCAAGTTCCGTAATCTTCTTATCAAGTCGAACGAGGTAACCCACAATCCCGATCCAGATCAAAAGGATAATCCCGAGAACGATATAGAGCTGGTTGTCGGTGAGAAATTCTTCCATAGAGACTATGCTTGGCGGAGTGATTGTTGATGTTCGAGACGCGCGGCTCGAATACGCAGATTGAGAAGCCAGACAAAGAGCAGCGTAAAACCCACGAGCGAGACGTAGAACAGCACGCGCATATTGGGCGCTATCATCTGAGATTCAAACAACGGGCCTTTTCCGGTAGGGTCGCCTTGAGCGCCCGGATGCAGACCCGCCATCATGCGTGGCATAATAAAGATAAAAAACGGAACGGTCAAACCGGAAAGAATTGAATATACGGCAGAGAGCGTCGCTCGTTTTTCTTCCGATTCGACGGCTGAGCGAAGAGCAAAATATGCCCCGTAAATCAGGAGCAGGATGAAGATCGAGGTCTGGCGCGGGTCCCAATTCCAGAACGAGCCCCAGTTAAACCGAGCCCACAGTGCGCCGGTGACGGTTGCAAGGACGCAAAAAAGAAATCCAAGCCCGGCTGCAGAGACAGATTGCAGATCAAAATCCATGTTCTTTGACCGGAGATACCGAATGCCGAAGACTGTCGAGGTCAAGAATGCGAGAACGGCGGTCCACGCCATTGGCACATGGAAGAAAAGATTGCGCGCTTTGTCCTCCAGCCCTGGAATAACCGGAAATTGCAGCCAGCCTTGCGGAGAGACCGATAACGGAATGGCGAGTCCCGCAACAAGAACAACACTGATGAGAACGACGGAACCGTACTTCACGTACGTCATTTCAATCCTTCCAAACGTAATCGAACAAGAGATACGAACCAGCGGTGATCACCATAATGAAAGAAATAAGCACCTGGTATTCTCCCGCCGCAGCCTCGAACGGTTCGCCTTCGAGAGCACGAGCCGTCGCCCGCATGGCCGTCATCAGCAACGGAATCAATATCGGAAACGCAAGCACCGGATACAACGTTCCTTTGGTGTTCGCCTTTGCAATGATTGCGGCGAGAATTGTCGATGCCGCTGCGAGACCCAGGCTCCCGAGCAAGACGGTCAGGAGGAACGTGCTCATCGTTTGAACCACAAAGCCCGGAAAGACTACGGTATACAGAAACGTAATGGCGAGGTTGATCGCCAACGTCAGGACGATATTGAAAAACAACTTCCCGAAGTACACCACCGCCGGAGACGCCACCAACTGGAGCGTCATGCTCGTTCCGCGCTCCTCTTCGCTGACGAATGTCCTCGAGAGCCCGGACATTGCGGCAAAGAAGACGACAACCCAGAACAGACCAGAAAGGACTGAGGCACTCGGCTGCTCCGAACGAATCGCCAGTTGAACGATGACCGCTGCCGTCACGACAAACATCATCAGCGCATTGACGGCATACCGGGTACGTAATTCGGACTGCGTATCTTTCGAAAACACCGCGTACGTGCTGGAGAGTGCACTCATGCAAAGGCTATAATAGGAAAAACTTTCCCGAACAGCAACAACCATACACGCTCAGCCATGAACCCGCACTATCCCAGATGAATGGTTTTCCTGCACCACGCTGCCTCGGATTGGATATTTGTCGCAACGATGAGAATACCCTTCGTCTTTTGCCACTCAACGACTTCTTGAACAACCGTTACACCTTCGGCATCAAGATTTGATGTCGGTTCATCGAGCAATAACACAGACGGCTGATGCAAGAGCGCAAAAACAAACTTCAGACGCTGCTTCATGCCGGATGAATACGTCCTCACCGGTTCGTTCCGTTTGCTCCAAAGACTAAACTGCTGCAGGAGTCTTTCGCTCTCCTGGTTGATGCGAATGTTATTCGAGCGGATACGAGAGAGAACTGTAAGGTTTTCCACCGCGGAGAACTCGTCGTAGAGCTGGAGATAGGGGCTCACCATGCCAATCTGGTCGCGAGCATCACCGGGAGCGAGTTTTTGTTCTGCTACTTGATACGCGACCGATCCTCTCGTGGGCGAGAGGACGCCGGCGAGAATCTTTACCAGGGTCGACTTCCCGGCTCCATTCCTTCCGGTGATGACAAGAGAATCGATGTCGTCAAGCGCAATGGAAAGGTCGCGGAAGACGGGACGGCGATTAAACTCCTTGGTGAGATGAGACGCGACAAGCTTCATGTGCGTTAGTGAAGAAGAACCACCTTCCACCGATACTCTGCATCCGGACATTGCACAACCACAAAACAGACTCCCGATGAAACTCTGGAGCCGAAATCTCGGGTCGGCACATACACGTAGCGTTTGCCAAGAGACTCGATCACTTGATATCTGCCAGAATACAGCAGATCCAATGAGGTGCTGAAAAAATAAACATCGGCATCTTGCGCCACTGTCGTGACAGGCAAGGTGATACGCGTGACTTCGGACAGGCGCACGGGATTCGGGAAAGGCTCCCCCGTCTCTTTTGCATCTGCACGCGTTGAGGTTAACAGGTTTGATGTTCGCCAGTCTTCAATGGTTGCTGCGGTAAATCCAACTTTCAACCCGTTGCTCAAGTTCTGGTACGGAACGCTCGTTGTCGACTTGGAGAGACGAAGCTCGAACGGCAAGGTCGCACTTTCGTATTGTTGGGCCAGAGCGACACTAACATTCGTAACGAAGGAAAATACAGAATCCGCAGCGTTGACAAACACATAGACTTGCGACGAAAGCGGATATGATCCGAAACGAATGGAGACCGTGCTAAAGCCGTCGTAGCGTTGAACAGCATTGGGCTTGAGCAAGGGATACTGTTTTCCCTCAGGATAATACCGTACCGTATCTGCTCGACTCCCAGTAAAAAAATTCCACTGCGAAAATGTGGCAAACTCTTCGGCAAGACTTGTTCCGTAGTTCGACAATACGCGATCCATGCTCTTCAAAAAAGGTTCTGTCCTCATTGCTTCCCACGCTTGACGGATAGTGTTTCGACCGAATTTTTTCGTAAGAAAATGTGCCCAAATGGATCGTTCGTAGCCCGGGTACAACGGGGTGTACGTCGTAAAGGCGAGATTGTGTCCCTGGAAATCGACGAAGTTCTGAAAATACGCCGGCAAGTCAAAAAAATAATCGTTGACGTTCGTATGAATAACGTCCTCCATCCATACTGAACTTATCTCGTAAAAATAAAAGTCTCCATTAGGAATCGTCGTCCAAACACCGTACGACCCGACTTGCACACCGTGAAAAAACTCGTGCGCCGCGGTGATCTTCAAGCCGTCCATCCCCTTCGTCCGCACAAACAAAAAGTCGTTATCAAGAACTGAGTAAGCTGCATAGCGTTTATTCGCACCATCGCTGAGAGGCTTGCCCGGATCCCAAGCCGTGAAGCCGGACAAACCCGCACCTAACTCATCCAGATACACATCGTACTCAGGTCCCCCTCCTTCTGTTCCGTCGGCGGGAGGAGCTGCAAAGCCGAGCGAATCAATAATGGTCGTCCACGCGAGGTCAAGATACGTCGCGGCAGAATCGGCATACGCTTCGTGCGAATTTGGAATGGGCTGGTTGAAAGCATTCAATAGCGCCGGTGCTGCAAACCCCGTCGTATCGTAGTGAATCCGAAATCGAGCCGATGGGCTAAGTCGACTCTTGTGTTTATCCGGTCGTTGAAAGCTGGCTCGTATTTCGTTCTTTGCCAACTCGGAAAGCTGTCTCCATTGCATGGCAGCGAAAACAAACATGGAGGTCCCACATTTATGCGGAAGCTCTTCCACTCTTCCCTGCAGCTCAGGAAGAACATTTCGAACAACCGTCTGGAAAGGGTCGGAGATTGTAGTCTGCTGAGCGAACCCTCTCGAGAAGATGACAAGCACAGCGAAGAAACTTGCGCGCAATTTACCGTGCACTATCATTTCCTTTCGAACCTAACAAGCGCTTCCCGTCATAGAGTTTTAAGAGCCCCTCGGAACGCAGCGTCATTGCCAAATCTTGAACACCGTCCCCGTTCAGATCTCCAAAAGCGAAATGCCCGATGTCTGCCGCCCGAACAAGCGGCTTCCATTCCAAGAAGCTGCCGTCGCCCGTTCCCTGATACCATCCTAGCGTGGCGGTAGCCGAGTTATTCATCGCGAGATCAAGGATGCCGTCGTTGTTCAAATCCAGAATCAGGAGCTGAGAACGGTCAGCCAGTGCAATGTTACTCTGAATTTTGTTCACATTCTGAAATTTTCTGTCGACAGTTCCCATGGCTAGCATCATCTGCTTGAGGGTTTGGGGGAACACCAGCAGTAAATCCAGCGTATCATTTCGGTCGAAATCACTCATCCACATATAGCTTTTCCGGGTAGCGCCTTCCGGCAATGGGAGTGTTTGCAGTCTAGTCCTAAAGGAAAGTGCAGAATCTCCGAGTGACAGGATCAACTCATTCCGATTCAGCTCATTGTTCCGATACACATAGGCAACATCGGGCAAGCCGTCTTTGTTCACGTCGCCCATCGCTACGCCGAGCAAGACATCGGGAATGGTCAAACGGAACGTTCGCTCCACGAAGGTCGTCTGCCCCAACTGTTGATAGAACACGAGCGACGGTGATTTGGCCTCCCCCGCGCTGTTGTAACAAAAGAACTCCGCTCGACCTCCGGGAGAGACACTTCCATAGAGAAATTCCATCTCCCCCACATTGGGGATAAGAGCGTTCACACTCGACAGATCGTTGCGATGGAGAGTCAAAAACGAAATCGATTGCGTTGCAGGATGGGAAACAAAGAAATCGACGGTCGAATCAGTCGCAGAGTGATACGCCAGCTGTTTTGGCCCTGGAGGCAAAGGCAGCATTGTTTGTCCGAACAGGCCCTGCTCCCCGCGTCCCGCATAGACAGACAATGCGTTACTTGCTCTGTTGACGAGCAGCAGGTCATTCTGTTTGTCGTTATTCAAGTCTCCAATCCAGACTCCCGTCGGCTCAAGTCCTGTGGCAAATTGCAGCGAATCGGTCAGTACATTTGCTTGCGCTGCATTGTAATACACCGCAAGTTGTCGCCGTTCGCTTCTGAGAACCAGCGCGTCGACTTTTCCGTCACTGTTGACATCAGCGAGCAAGAGTTGCGTTGCATCTCGTCCGGCAAAGTATTCGACCGATGACGGACGAGTTTCTTCCGAGGGATTCAACAACACTTTCAGCGTACCATTTCGTTCGAGGAGGGCGAATTCTTTCCCGCCATCGTTGTCGAGATCAGCCAGATCCAACGAAACCGGTGGAGATTTGAGCGGAAAAGAGGAGCGTAGTCGAAAATCGCCCGTTGCATCGCCGGCCCAGACTTGAAGTTCCATCGGCTGCTGCAGAACGAGTACGAGATCCGTGAACCGGTGTTTTCCAAGCGAAGTCACTGTCAATGCCTGGACCATCCCATTGACCGGTAACGTCGTCAAATCGAGAAAACGACCGCGACCCACACCGTAAGAGCAATGCAACTCGCTCTTCACCCAATCATAAAAAACCAAATCCACGAGCAGATCATTGTTCAGATAGACCAGTGCCATGTCGCCGACGGCATTCTCTGGTGCGATCAACGTGCCCTGGCGAAACAGACCGTTCCCCTGCCCAAAGAAAGGCAGCACGCCGGGGTTATTGCGATCTGCAACAAGCAAGTCGGGTCGTTTATCATTATTAATATCTCCGACAATAACTCGCGTCGGCTCTATATCCAGTCGGAGAACGTTCACCGGTCGCAGCGTATCCGAGCTCGTATTGGTAACGATCGAAAGCGTTTTCTCTGCCTTCCGTACGAGAATGAGCTCTTCTACTCCGTCGCCGGTAAGATCGGCAGAAAGGACATCATCGAACGGAGCGAGAGCAGAGTGGGAATGGAAGACCACGGCGCTGTCGGAAAAGGGGAACCGAGTGCTGTAGAGTACCGTCGAGCCGGGCAGCCAGGTGATGAGTCGTTGCGCATCGGTTTTCCGCTCATTGATCAACCGCAGAGACCCGCATCGGCCGGGCGTGGAGTACACTTGAACAATGCCAAATGCGCCATCATGGATTTGGGATAGTGCTTGATGTGTCGTCGACCAGAAGGTGAGCAGCGTTGCGGCGAGGAACTGTGAGGGTCGTGGAAACGTCGGTATGATGGGATACACGGTGTCGAGAGGTCCTCTGCCTTACGAGGACGGCCGTTTACGATGCTCGAGGCGAAGCTGTCGGCGCCGCGCTGCTTCGGCATAGCGGCGCTTCTCTTCCTTCGAGACGGGACGAACAGGGTCTGCCGCGATCGGTTTGCCGTCATCATCGAGAGCGACATAAGTGAAGTAAGCGCTGTTCGCTTGTTTGCGGACGCCGGTGAGAGGATCCTCCAGGATCACGCGAATGCCGACCTCCATCGACGTGTTGAACACGCGATTGACCGATGCATGGAGCACGACGATATCACCCTGTTTGATCGGATGCAAGAAATTCATTTCATCGACCGAAGCCGTCACGCAGACGCGATTGGTATGGCGCGCGGCGGCAATCGCTCCGGCAATATCCATCAGGTGCATAAGACGCCCGCCGAGAAGATTTCCGAGGCGATTGGTATCGTTCGGCAGGACGAGCTCCGTCATTTCGACTTGCGATTCTCTGACTGTTTTCACGTGCCGACGAGCCATGTCGTTGTTAGTACTGTTTTATGGGATTGGGAGACGTCTGACGGTCTTTCGCCGTATTGTCCTCTCCACCCGCCAATTTCGTGACTATGTCGTTTCGCAGCTTTTCTGCTTCTTCCCGGCTTTCGCCGTCGGGGTACTTTTCAAGGTAGCGGTCAATCGCTGTCTTGGCCTCGGAATACCGCTTGCGAAAATACAAAGCCTCTGTCTTTTTCAACAGCGCCTTTTCTGCGTACGGTGTGTCATGATATTTCTCCAGCACGACGTCGAAGCAATAGGTGGCCGCCTTGTAGGACTCCATCCGCATGTACAGAATGCCATTATCGTACTCTTTCTTGGCAAGCTTTTCGATGAGTTCCCGGATCTTTTCCGCTGCACCCGCGGCAAGCGTATCGGTCGGAAAATACTCAATGAACGCCTGAAATTCATCGATGGCCTTTTTTGTATAATCCTGATCGCGGTAAGACTCCGGTGAAAGATTGTAATAACACAGAGCACGCCGATGGCGAGCGCGTGGTACTAACTTGCTCGTCGGCATCGTTCGGATCAGGACTTCGTATTCGTAAGCAGCCATGACATACTGTTCGCGCATGAACTGACATTCACCGAGGTAGAATTGGGCATCATCGGCGAAGGCCGTTCCCTGGAACTGCAGAGTGACAATCCGGAAATCTTTCTCAGCTTCGGAATAATCTTCATCCTGGAACTTCTGCATTCCCTGCTCAAACCGTTGTTCCGGGGAAAGCTGGAGAAGGACATCCTCAGAGCTACAACCGACAAAAAGTAACAAGCAACCGATGACGATCGTATGCTTTCGCCTATTAATTAAATGACGTACGGAGTACAAATGATGCATTTCGAAACGCTTCCTATCGTATTGACGGGGACTCGCAGCGTTGCCTCTGAACAATCCCTGCGACAACGAAGCTTAATTAGTTCGTGCTGAAAATTGTCCCGCCTTCCATCCCACCTCGGCGGGATGAGAAGCGGAACCACCAAGTCACCAAGGCACAAAGTCCCGCTTTACGGCCTGCCCGCCAAGACATAAGCTATATTTTATGCAGGCGGGGATCCCGCTTTTCTTTGTTTTTTTATTGTTGGCGGAAAAAACATTGATTTCTTTGAATGTCTAATACATTCTTAGAGTCTTGCCCGCCCGACTGAACGATCAGTCGTTCGGGCGGGGTGCCTTTGTGGCGAGACTTTTTCAGTGAGAACTAATTACGCACAGTAAAAAAAAGATAGACCACGACAACCGCAGCAACGATTACGACAAACGGAGTAATAATTCTTTCGAACATCCCGGGCGAAGGACCGGGCAACAGGGTGGATTCACCGGAACTCCACCAACCCTCTTCTTTCTGTGAAACCGTGTCGACTTGTGAGTACTCATGGTTCCCAAGATAGCGCACGTCCTGACTGTCCGGAAACCGAATCCGGGCTTCGAGCGCTACGCGTATCGTTCGCTTCCACTGTGTCGCCTCGATCTCGTCATACGTTGCCGTAATCGCGGTAACAAAAACGTCGACGATAGCATCGACGTTCTCCGGTGACAGCGAAACAGTGAAGCCTTTCTTTTGAAGTACTTCACAAAAAATATTCTCCGTGAATTCTTTGTTGCCCGATCCGGAGACTTGCACACCAAGACGCGATGCCGGCTTCAACTGAATGTTTCGACTCAACGCCTCCGCAATCGCCTGAACCTGATACCGCAGCGCTGACGATGCTGGAACATCAACTCCAGACTGACCTAATGCGGAACACCAGCAGAACAACACGGAACAGCATAACATCCATTGCGGCAATGTCAGTCGGTGCATCAGCCGTAGATCCCGCGCAACTGCAAGGTTTTAGCCACTTTGTCGATCGCGAGTACATACGCGCCGATGCGGAGCGGTACGTTGTATTGCTCTGCCGATGCAAAGACTGCGTTGAACGCCGCCTTCATCATCTTTTCGAGACGACGGTTGACCCGCTCCTCCGACCAGAAATAGCCGACGCGATCCTGCACCCATTCGAAGTACGATACCGTCACGCCGCCTGCGTTTGCAAGAATGTCGGGAATAACCAGAACACCTTTCTCCTGCAAGATCGGATCGGCCTTTGCGGTTGTGGGACCATTCGCGCCCTCACAGATAATCTTGGCCTTGATCTTAGAAGCGTTCCGGTGGGTGATCTGGTCTTCTTTCGCCGCCGGCACAAGAACATCGCACTCAAGCTCCAGCAGCTCGTCTTGCGAAATCTTCTCGGCGCCCGGAAAACCGGCAAGCGTCCGGTTTTGCTTTACCCATTCGAGCGCCTTGTCGACATCAATCCCCTTTTTGTTGTAGTACGCTGCGTTGACATCACCGATGCCGACAATTTTGCAGCCCTGACCGCGGAGCAATTGGGCGGACACTGAGCCGACATTTCCGAACCCTTGCACCACCACCGACGTGTCTTTCGGCTTCATGCCAATTTTATCCAACGCAGCAAGCGTGACGATCATGCACCCTCGTCCTGTCGCCTCCCGTCGTCCCAACGAGCCGCCGAGGATCAGCGGCTTGCCGGTCACCACCGCCGGTTCGGTGCGTTTCATGTGCATGCTGTAGGTGTCCATGATCCACGCCATGACCTGCTCGTTCGTGTTCATATCGGGTGCAGGTACGTCGCTGTCGGGTCCAAGGATTTCGAGTAAGTTTGCCGTGTAGCGGCGAGTGATCTTCTCGATGACGAGAGTCGAAAGCTTCGTCGGGTCGCATCTGACACCGCCCTTCGCACCGCCAAAGGGGATGTTCATGATCGCGCATTTCCACGTCATCCACGCGGCGAGGGCTTTCATTTCATCAAGCGTAATATCCGGCGCGTAACGAATTCCCCCCTTCGATGGCCCCAGGACATTATTATGAATCACCCTGTATCCCTCGAACACCTTGATCTCCCCTGAATCGAGCGCGATAGGAATCGACACAATGATCTGCTTGACGGGCGTTTTCAAATATTCGTACAGGCCCGGGTCAAGGTTAAGCAAATGGGCAGCAATATCAAACCGCTGCATCATCGATTCAAACGTATTCTCTTTATCAAGAATGGGGGCGGGTTCTTTGTACGTCGAAGGTTGGTAGGGCCCGATCGTCATGTGCGGTTCGCTCTCAAATTAGTAGTTGCCGGACATTGCGATTTCCTCAAGCCGGGCGATACGCTCTTCCGTCGAAGGGTGGGTCGAGAATAGCTTCAGCATCCCGCGACCGCGCAGGGGATTGACGATAAACATGTGTGCCGTCGCCTGCCCTGCATTCTGGAGCGGAACTCGATCTGCCGCCGATTCGAGTTTGCGAAGAGCGTTGGCAAGACTCATCGGCTTTTTGCAGATGGCTGCACCGCCTGCATCGGCTGCGAATTCTCGTGAACGAGAGACGGCAAATTGAATGAGCATCGCGGCGATCGGCGCGAGGATAATCAGCAGAAGCTCGCCGATGGGACTTGAATGTTCGCGATCACGGCTACCGCCGAACATTCCCGCATACGCGGCCATACGGGCCGCAAAGGTGATCGTACCTGCCATCGTTGCGACAATCGTGCCGATCAAAATATCACGATACTTAACATGGGCAAGCTCGTGAGCCATCACTCCTTCAAGCTCGTCCTCACTCAATATCCGGAGAATTCCTTCCGTGGCAGCCACGGCAGCTCGTCGGGGGTTTCGGCCTGTCGCAAAAGCGTTGGGGGAAGCTCCGGGTAAAATGTATACCCGCGGCATCGGAAGCTCTGCCTGCTGTGAAAGCCTGCGAACAATCGAATACAACCGCGGCGCGTCAGGTTCTGCAACTTCCTTCGCGCCATAACTCATCAGTACTAGCTTGTCGGAAAACCAATACATCCCGACGTTCATCAGGATGGAAAATAGAAACGCGGTCACAAGGCCGTTCTGGCCCCCAACCATCTGTCCGATGAAAAGCAGCAATCCGATCAAAAGTGCCATCAGGACGGCTGTTTTTATCGTATTCGCACTCATAGCATCACCCTCAAGAAACGTTTGTCATACTGATCGGACGAAACTTAAAGAAAAATGGCCGGAATTCCAATACAAAAGGATGATATTCAAGATGGTACCGATTACGGGGAATTACATTTGCGGTCCGAATCGCCGGGAGAAGTTCTTCAGGGTCGCGTGATACGGAGGAGATTTTTCCTGACGAGCTCGACGTTTTCGTCCAAGAAATGTCGTGAAAAACGTCGTGCTCGCTGCACTTCCGTCGTATCGACATCAAACACAATCACATCTTCTTTGAATAACTGTGCTTCCTTGAGCGTGTTGCCAAACGGGTCCATCGCGACTGAACCGCCCCAAAAATTAACGCCATCTTCAAATCCGACCCGGTTACTAAAAAGAACGTACGAGCTCAGCAACCGCGCGTAAACCCGGTGGTGCTCGTGATTGATCTTTGCATTGTCGAGCTCTGCGCTCTCTCCTGCGATGCGTGTG
Source organism: uncultured Ignavibacteriaceae bacterium (assembly GCA_964372545.1). Classification (GTDB taxonomy): domain Bacteria; phylum Bacteroidota; class Ignavibacteria; order UBA10030; family UBA10030; genus CAYJSZ01. Next base: position 30,466 of record CAYJSZ010000004.1, on the reverse strand, counting down.
GGGCTGGCGGTCAAACAGAGCAACGCTTGCGCTCCGTCTATTGCCAGCAAATACGGAAGCGACGGATGCCAGCAATCCTCGCAAATCAGTATGCCCAATCTTCCGTATTTTGAATCGAACGCCTGGACGTCATGGCCGGGACTGAAGTAGCGTCCCTCCTCGAACATCCCGTACGTCGGCGGATAGATTTTGCGATGGACGTGCTTGATCTCTCCGTCCTCGAGAAATATCGCGGCGTTGTAAATGCCGTGGTCCCCCCCGCTTTCTACAAAACCTGCAACAATCGAAAGATCGTTGCTCGCCTTCTTCAGCCGTTCAAACGCCCCGGCGTGACGCACATCGATCGCTGTTTCCCACGCCAAATCCCGAAGGGTGTAGCCCGTCAGACTCAGCTCGGGAAAAAGAATGAGCTGCGCACCCTCGCGTTTTGCGCGTTCAATAAATTCCAGGTGATGCTGAACATTGCCTTCAACATCCCCGACGCGGGAATCAACCTGGGCTATCGCCGCTCGAAAGCTCATACAGGGTAAAGGATATCCGTATCGCTGTTACGATAAATCGATCATCTTAACATCCTTAATATACTGCACCGTCTTATCTCCTTTGAGGTTCCCCAGCTTCACCATCGTTCTCTCGATGCGACCGACATTGTCACGAATGATGGAGAGGTATTTTGCAATTTTTTCCGGTTGTTGTTTCGCATTCAACTGCTCGACGATCTTCTTCATCCCCTGGAGCGGTGTGGATAACTCGTTCGTGATACCGACAACCATCTCTTGCATGGCTTCCAAGCGCTTTTTCCGGATCTCCAGCTCTGCAAATTCCAGGTCCAGCTTCCGTTTTTCTACGACACCCAGAATGGTCTTCGGCAAGATGGGCGTTGCGATTTCCTCTTTGACTAAATAATCGCTAACACCAAGCTTCATCACCTCGACTGCGATATTCATGTCTTTGTTCACCGTGAGGAAGACGACCGGCGTATCCATATTGTTCTTGCGCAGGGTTTGTGTCACCTCAAGACCATTCATGCCAGGTAAAAAATAATCCATCAACACCACGTCGATGTTCGGGTTACGGCCTAATTCTTCGATCGCCTCGCGTCCATTATCCTTCCAGAGTACTTCGAATTTTCCTTCCTCGGCCTTGTTCAAATACAGACGGACGAGTTTCGCGAAGTCGGCATTATCCTCGACGAGCATGACGAGGACGGATTCATCGGTAGTCATGGGTGCTCACTTTCTGGCCGGAAGCCTGGCAATGTGCGACCAGTAATCCAAGACGGTTTCGAGAGTCTGAGAAAGTTGGTCCAACAACAGCGATTTACTGATGTACGTATTGGCGCCCAGCTGATACGCTTTGTGAATATCTTCTTCGCGGTCCGAACTGCTTAACACGATGACGGGAATCTTTTTGGTTGCATCGTTCGATTTCAGTAGACGCAACACCTCCCGTCCATCCATCTTTGGTAAATTGAGGTCCAAGAAGATCAAGTCGGGCATGAACAACGGCTCTTTCACCGAGCCGGTAATATAATCCAACGCAGCTTGCGAGTCTGCGAAAAACATCAAATGGTCTGTTCGATGCTTTTGTTCGAACGCCCATTTCAAAATTTTTGCATGATCCTGATTATCTTCGACGATGAGGATGTTCAATGACGATACCGACGTGGTCAATGGTCTTTCCTTACGTTGGCAAAGTAAAGCAAAAGGCCGACCCGACCCCCGGTACGGATTCCACCCAGATTTGCCCTCCGTGTACTTCGATGATTTTTTTTGCGATCGTCAAGCCTGCACCCGTCCCCTCGTACTCTTCGCGCTTGTGGAGCCGCTGAAAGATCATGAAAATCTTGCCAAAGTACTCCTGAGAAATTCCGATGCCGTTGTCTTTCACAAAAAAGACCGGACCATCCTCTTTCCTCACCCCGATCTCGATGACCGGCACCGCCTTGTCACAAAACTTGATGGCGTTGGAAATGAGATTACGGTACACAATTTTCAGGTATGGCTCCACACTCACCACTTTCGGGAGTTCCTCTGCAATCTTGATTTCAGCCTTTCGTTCCTGAATAGTGAATTTCAGCTCTTCGATAACTTCCGCGACAAGCCATGCAAGGTCGACGTCGTGTTTCATTTCTGCCAGCTTGCCTACCCGCGAAAGTTGCAGGAGGTCCTCGATGAGGTTCTTCATATGGGCGCAGGCTTCAAGGATGGACCGAAGAAACTGTCTGCCCGTATCATCGAACGTTTGATCGTATTCCTGCCAAAGGATTTTCGAATACCCCTCAACGCTGATGAGTGGCTCCTTCAAATCGTGCGAAACAACGTAGGTGAAGTCGTCCAGCTCCTTGTTGCGCGCTTCGATTTCTTGCGACTTGGCAATGGTTTCTTGATAGAGTTTGACCTTTTCGATTGCGATGGCAGCGACACTCGCAACGCTTTCCAACAGTGCAAGACGATCCGTCGAATATGCCTGCGGCTCGTAGGACTGGGCGGAAAGGATTCCGATGATTCTATCCTTGGAGAACATGGGGACATACATGAGCGAGGCGGACGCTTTGTGTTTGTTTCCGAACGGATAATACCGGGGCTCTTTGACAGCGCCGGTACGGAGTTCTAGCAGGGATTCACGTGAGGCAACGACCTTGGCGCATGCAGTCGCTTCCTCCAACGGGATAAAGCTTTCGAACAATTCTTTCTCGCCTTGCCGCCCGTTGAAACTGTCGACCACGAAAACGGGCCGCAGGATATTTTTCGTCTCATCGTAGAGATTGATGAAGAACGCATCGGTCGGAATGACTCGCTTGACCTGCTGGTATGTGCGTTCCGCGATCTCCTGAAGATCCCATGTCTCGGTCAACGCACGAGTCAGATCGTAGAGGACTTGCAGTCGCTGAAATTGCTGCGACAGTTCCCGCTGAGCATGTTGCCGTTCGGAAATATCGCGCGCAATATTGACCATCAGCGCAGGTTCCCCCTTGGCGTTACGCAGAAGAGTCGTACTTAAGCTCAAAGCAATATGGCTGCCATCTTTCCGTATCCAGGTCACATCAAAATCCTTGAGGTAGTTATGCTCACGCAGGCGTTCCAGCCATTGAATATAATTGCTCAACTCATCTTCTGAAACCCACGGATACGGAATTTCCTTCCCATAGACTTCTCGCCGCGTGTACCCTGTCAGCCGCTCGAATTCATCGTTCACATCCAGCACTTTTCCGTGCAGGTCAGTTATCACCAGAGCATCGACGATCGAGTTGACAACGTTCCGAAACAAACGTTCCGATTCAGTATGACGTTTCTCAAGTTCTTTGCGGTCTGTGATATCGCTGACCGAGATACTTAACGCTGAAGCGCCATTATAGAACCCAAGTGCAAAGGCTACTTCTACCTCGACCCGTGTGCCATCCGGTCGACAGAGTTGCACCTCAAACTTCGAAGGAATAGCTTCATCGCGGAGCTTTCGTTGCGCGAGCAAATTGAAGGACCGCCGCGAGCCATCTTCGACAAAATCAAGAATCGATCTCCCTTCGAGGTCGGCAGACGACCGGTGCCCCAAGATTCTCGCCAGCGTCGGATTTGCCAGCACGAGCCGGTCATTCTGAATGACACCGATACCGTACGGTGCGTGTTGCACCAAAAATCGGTAGGGGGCTTCTCGGTCGATGGTCTCTACCGGTATGAATTCGGTGACAAACGTGATTGGTTTGTCCTTACGGCGCGGCTGTCCCTGCTTTGCGCCGAAGTTCTTGAGTTTCTTCTGTCGACGAGACGACGTTCGTTGATGAGATGAGGATTTCGAACTTCGCTGCCTGGGTGAAGAGTATTTGGTCGTCGAGCGTT
>CAYJSZ010000004.1:1273-26530 GCA_964372545.1 uncultured Ignavibacteriaceae bacterium | reverse complement strand
GATGAGGATTTCGAACTTCGCTGCCTGGGTGAAGAGTATTTGGTCGTCGAGCGTTTCACGAGAGGTGAGCAGGATGTTCTTCCAGACAGGTGCGCTGAAGGAGTGGCGCCAGCATCTTCAATCGCTCCAATAACATCCGCAGCTTGTCCGGTCGTAACGATTGAAATCCATCGGAAAGAGCCGATTGAGGATTGGGATGCACTTCGATGATCAATCCATCCGCGCCGGCGACGATTGCCGCCTGCGCCATGGGAATAACAAGATCCCACGCCCCGGTGCCATGACTGGGATCAACGATGATCGGAAGATGAGAGAGCTTTTTCACCACCGGTACCGCATTGAGGTCGAGGGTGTTGCGTGTATAGGTTTCGAATGTCCGGATTCCCCGCTCGCACAGAATGATATTGTAGTTCCCTTTGGACGCGATGTACTCGGCTGCCATCAGGAGCTCTTCGATCGTTGCGGAGAGGCCGCGTTTCAGCAACACCGGACGCTGCAGTTCCCCCAAACGTTCGAGAAGGGAAAAGTTGTACATGTTTCGGGCGCCAACCTGCACGATATCCGAATGTTCTGCTACGATGGGTAGTGTTTCAGTATCCTTCACCTCTGTGACGACATACATGCCGGTCTTATCCGCAGCTTCGCGAAGATATTCGAGACCCTCAAGCTTTAACCCTTGGAAGGAATATGGAGAGGTGCGCGGTTTGAAGGCCCCACCTCGAAGAAATTTCACACCCATATCCCTGAGAATCTCTGCAATCTCGAGAATCTGCGAGCGACTTTCGACAGAACAAGGGCCCGCAATCACGGTCAGTGCCTCGCCGCCGATCTCCTCACCTCCTACCCGAACGACGGTATTCTCCGGCTTCACCTCCCTACTCACAAGCTTGAACGGCTTCGACACCGGCACCGCATCGAGCACACCCGTCATGCTGAGGAACAGGTCGGGGTCTACGCCTCCTTTGTTCCCCGTAATGCCGATGGCCACCCGCTGCGCGCCTGGAATTTCGTGCGGCCTGTATCCCAAGGCGCGGATTTTTTCTTTCACCCGCTCGATATCGTCTTTCGTTGCCTCTTGTTTCATTAAGACGAGCATACGGACCTCATGAACCTCCTACCGGACAACACCGACGTTCGTCAGGAACGATTGGTCAAATACTGACGAACGCTCTTGAACAATGCGCAAAACATTTTTCGCAACATCGGGAACCGCCAATCTCGATTGCCAACGAACCACGGAAAGCGGGATAAGCTCCATGGCGGGAATCTTCTCAGTCAAGACGACTCGAAGAAGCCCGGTGTCGTACGTATGGCGCCCATTGCCGCCAAAAACGAAATTCCCCAACGGATACGCTATCGTCGCTCCTCGATAGCGTTCGATGCCTGCAAGACATGCGGATGATGACCGATAATAAGGTCGGCCCCCGCATCCACAACTTTGTGCGCAAACTCGATCTGTCCTTCATCCGGATATTCGGCAAGCTCGGTTCCCCAATGGAAGTTCACCACAAGAAAATCAACCTGACGCTTCAGCTTCTGCACATCCTCAACGATGTATTCAAGAAACCGGGGAGCAACACCAGCCCGCTGTTTTCTCGCTGCGAATGAGCCGCCGCCATGATATCCGAGGAAACCAATCTTTTTCCCTCTGACCTCGACGATTCTTGGAGTTCGGGCATCGTTCAAATTCCTGCCGATTCCAACGTACTGCACTCCGACAGAATCCAAGTAGCCCATCGTGTCGTAGATACCTTCCAGCCCCTAGTCGTCGACATGATTGTTAGCCAAGTTGACAATGGTGACACCACCCGCCTTCAGCGTTCGTACATATTTCTGGTGCATCTTGAAATTGAACTCTTTTTCGACTTTATCATTCGACGTCGTGATGGGATTCACCATGAAAACATCGAATGGCTGCAGTTCATTCCAATGCTCGAAAACATGGTACGTATTGTCGCCGACGGCGGATTCGAGGCGGTGAGCAAGTGTCACGTCGCCCGCGAACAGCAGAACCACCGGGTCTCTCGTCTGTCCGAACAACGGGAGAGTCGCGACAAGAGAGAAGAACAGTACCGTTCGAAAGAACCACTTGGCAGTTTTCGTTTTCACTGTTGATTGTAGCAAAACTTCATACCAAAAACAAGGCAAGCGCCTTTGACACAAAAACGAAAGGCATCCCCCTCCACAAGGAGATGCCTTGTCGTTCTCCGGAAGAAGTTCGCTAATGAAGCAAAGCCCGTGAGATGACAACACGCTGAATTTCAGATGTACCCTCGTAAATCTCCGTTATCTTCGCGTCCCGCAAGAAGCGCTCAACATGATACTCTTTCATGTAGCCGTATCCCCCGTGTATTTGAATCGCCTCCAGCGCCGATTGCACGGCGACCTTCGAGGCAAAGAGCTTTGCCATGGCTGCGGCCTTCGCGTAATCCTCACCGCGGTCTTTGAGCGAAGCAGCATGAAGCGTAAGCATCCTCGCCGCCTCGACGTTGGTCGCCATATCAGCGAGCTTGAATTGGATCGCCTGAAAGTCGGCAATGGTATGGTCAAATGCTTTGCGTGTTTTGCCGTAGTTGATGGAGGCTTCGAGCGAACCTTGCGCAATGCCGAGCGCCTGCGATGCAATGCCAATCCTCCCGCCATCAAGCGTTTTGAGCGCGAACTTAATCCCAAAGCCTTCTTCGTTAATGATATTTTCTTTCGGAACTTTACAGTCGGTAAAAGCGAGAGAGACCGTGTCCGAGCTTCTGATGCCGAGCTTCTTTTCCTTCTTCGCAATAGCGTACCCCGGGAACGTCTTCTCTACGATAAATGCACTGACCCCCTTGTGTCCTTTCGATCGGTCGGTAGAAGCCATGACCAGCACCACGTCGGCATTCGCTCCGTTCGTAATGAAATTCTTCGTGCCGTTCAGAATGTAGTAATCACCATCACGCTGAGCGGTCGTTCTCTGATTCGTCGCGTCGCTCCCCGCTTCCGGTTCCGACAACGCAAATGCACCGAGCTTCTTTCCCGTTGCGAGGTCGCGCAAATATTTATCCTTCTGGTAATCCGTACAGTAGGTTTCAATACCCCAGCACACGAGAGAATTGTTTACCGACATGATCACTCCCGCCGATGCATCCACTTTTGAAAGTTCCTCTGTGGCCAGCACATAGGAGACCGTGTCCAGGCCAGCGCCGCCGTACCGTTCCGATACCATCATCCCCATGAATCCCAACTCGCCCATCTTCTTCACCGCCTCGTGCGGAAATTCTTCCTTTTCGTCGCGCTCCAGCACCGTCGGCAGTAATTGTTCCTGCGCAAACTGACGCGCTGTTTCCCTGATCATCAACTGCGTTTCATTGAATTCGAAATTCATTGAGGTTCCATAGTCTTACGTTTGTGCGGAATAGTCGTAAAATCCACGACCCGTTTTTCGTCCCAGGTGTCCCGCAGCAACCATCTTCTTCAACAACGGACAGGGTCTGTACTTGGTGTCGCCCAAACCTCTGTGCAATACCTCCATGATCGAGAGACACACATCGAGTCCGATGAAATCCGCCAACTGGAGCGGCCCCATGGGATGATTCATGCCTAACTTCATCACCGTGTCGATCGCTTCGGGAGTAGCGACACCTTCCATCACGCAATAGATCGCTTCGTTTACCATCGGGAGTAAAATGCGGTTCGAGACAAAGCCGGGGTAGTCATTCACTTCGACCGGAACTTTCTCCAACCGTTGCGCCAGATCTCTGACGGCGTCGTACGTTTCTTGTGACGTTGCAAGGCCGCGGATGACCTCTACCAACTTCATGACCGGGACCGGATTCATGAAGTGCATCCCGATTACTTTGTCAGGTCGTTTTGTGACGGCTGCGATTTCTGTAATGGAGATTGATGAAGTATTCGAGGCGAGGAGAGTAGCGGGCCGGGTATAACGATCGAACTTGCGGAAGAGCTCTTTTTTGATCGATTCGTCTTCGGTAGCTGCCTCGATGACGATGTCGGCGTTTGTACAGGCCTCTTCGAGGTTGACCGTGGTTTTGAGTCTGCCGAGAATCTCGTTCTTTTGGTCTTCCTTGATTGTCCCCTTTTTACTCTGGCGGTCGAGATTAGCTCGGATGCTGGCTAAACCCCGCTCGATGAATTCCTGTTTGATATCGCACAACACCACCGAGAAGCCATACTGGGCAAAGACATGGGCGATACCGTTGCCCATCGTGCCCGCCCCGACCACTGTGACATTTTTGATATTCATGTCGATTGCTTTCTTCAGTTCAGCAGCTCAACAACCATACCCGCAGCTTCTCCACCTCCGATGCAAATTGCCGCCATGCCGCGCTGTTTGTTTCGCTGCTTGAGCGCGTGCAAGAGCGTTACAAGAATACGAGCACCACTCGCTCCAATAGGATGACCCAGGGCTACCGCGCCGCCGTTGACGTTCACTGTGGCAACGTCAAGTCCCAGCATTTTATTCACGGCAAGTGCAACAACAGCGAACGCTTCGTTGATTTCATAGAGATCGATGCTCTCCTGCTTGAGCTGGGCCCTGGCAAGCACCTTTGGAATAACATCCGCAGGCGCCGTGGTAAACCATTCCGGTGTTTTTGCCGCGGACGCGAATGCCACAATGCGTGCGAGCGGTTTCAGTCCAACCGATTTCGCTCTCTCGGCGGACATCACCACGACCGCCGCGGCCCCGTCGCTAATCTTGGAAGCGTTGGCTGCTGTTACAGTTCCGTCTTTTTGAAATGCCGGTCTCAGTTGAGGAATTTTTTCAAACTTCGCTTTGAACGGCTCTTCGTCCTGGTCAACCTGTGTTTCCCCTTGTTTCGTCTTCAGTGTCACAGGCACGACCTCGTCTGCAAACCGACCTTCTTTCCATGCCGACTGCGCTCGTTGGTAACTCATCACAGAGAATTCATCCTGGGCGTCGCGCGGCACCGCACATTCTTTGGCACAAATCTCAGCCGCACTCCCCATGTGGAAATCATTATAGACATCCCACAGCCCGTCTTTGACCATCGAATCGACAATTTCGGCATTGCCCATGCGCAAGCCTTCACGGGCTTTCTCGAGAAGATAGGGCGCGTTCGACATGCTTTCCATTCCTCCCGCTACGATCACATCCGCATCGCCGAGTAGAATCGATTGCGCGGCAAGCATCACCGACTTTAGTCCTGAGCCGCACACTTTGTTGACCGTCGTGCACTCTACGGATTCCGGTAGGCCGGCAAACAACGCTGCCTGGCGTGCCGGTGCCTGTCCGACGCCGGCTGTGAGGACATTCCCCATGATCACTTCCTGAACATCGGTTGTCTTCACGCCTGCACGCCGGATTGCTTCGCCAATCGCAATCGCTCCCAATCGTGGAGCAGGCAACGAGCTGAGTGTACCCATGAAACTTCCGATCGGTGTGCGACATGCGCTCACAATAACTGCTTCATGCAACTGACTGGTCATAAGGTTGGGGATTCACAAATAGGGGGAACATGGAAGCTCTTGAAGTCTGCAGAACATTGAATCGACGATTAGCTATTCATGACTTTCAAAAACTCTTTGTTGGATTTTGTACCACGCATCTTCTCGAGCAAAAAATCCATGGCTTCGACCGGCGTAAGATCGCTGAGCAACTTTCGAAGAATCCAGACGCGATTCAGCTCTTCCGACTCCTGGAGCATCTCTTCTTTGCGTGTGCCAGAGCGGTTCACGTCCATCGAAGGGAAAATCCTCTTATCGCTTAGCTTGCGATCCAGCACGACTTCCATATTGCCGGTGCCTTTGAACTCTTCAAAGATCACTTCATCCATCCGGCTGCCCGTCTCCACCAATGCCGTTGCAATGATGGTCAAACTACCGCCCTCTTCAATGTTCCGTGCCGCACCAAAGAATCGCTTCGGTCTGTGCAATGCGTTCGCATCCACACCGCCGGAAAGAATCTTGCCGCTATGGGGAACAACCGTGTTGTGCGCACGTGCGAGGCGCGTAATGCTATCGAGCAAGATCACCACATCTTTTTTGGATTCAACAAATCTCTTTGCTTTCTCCAACACCATATCTGAAACCTGCACATGGCGCTCGGGCGGTTCGTCAAACGTTGAGCTGACGACTTCGGCATTCACCGTTCGCTCCATGTCCGTAACTTCCTCAGGACGCTCATCAATGAGCAGGACAATCAGCTTAACCTCGGGATGGTTCCGCAATATGCTGTTTGCCATTTTCTGGAGGAGGACTGTTTTGCCCGCTTTGGGGGGAGAAACAATCATCCCGCGTTGGCCTTTGCCGACAGGGGCCAACAAGTCCATGATTCGCATCGCATATTCGCCGGGAGCCGTTTCGAGCTTCAGACGCTCCGTCGGATAGAGCGGCGTCAGATTGTCAAAAAGGACGCGCTCCCTGATTTGTTCGGGCGATTCGTCGTTCACTGCCTCGACACGCAACAGCGCAAAAAATCGTTCGCCCTCCTTTGGCGGACGTACTTGACCGCTGACCGCATCGCCTGTGCGAAGGCTGAACTTCTTTATCTGAGACGGTGAGACGTAAATGTCGTCGGGAGACGGGAGGTAATTGTAATCGACCGAGCGGAGAAAGCCGTATCCATCCGGCAAGACCTCCAGCACGCCTTTGCTGAAGCTGAAGCCCTCTTTTTCAGTCTGCGCCTCGAGGATTTTGAAAATGATGTCTTGCTTGCGGAGGTCGCTGTAGCCCTGGATGTTCATATCCTTGGCAATTTGGTTCAGCTCCGCGATTTTTTTGGACTTTAATTCTGTGATGTCCATCGGCATGGGGGGAACACCTTATAGAGTGAGTGAAGTGAAATGCTGTGTGGAATCCTCAACGACAACCTTGCGGAAAAAGATTTACGAAGTTAGCTGGTTGGGGAAAGATCGGATTATTGAAAAACTGGATGGTAACAGAGAAGATTGTTTCGAACCCACCGTCAATATACCCCATTACTGACTGATTGTCAAGTATTTTCTCTTGTAGAGGAACGCCAATGCTTCACCCACGACGAAATGTGAACCGGTCAGAAGAAGAGGTTGTCGGCTTCGCACAAGCTCACGTGCACGTTGAATTCCGTTTCTCACACTTGTTTCTGCCTCACACGGAATCCCTACGTTCAGAAACTCCTGTCGTAAATCCCGCGCAGGTCGAGCACGCTCCGTCTTCGCGGTAACAACAACCGCCCTGTCTACAATTGGCTGCAAGTGGCGAATCATTCGTACATAATCTTTGTCCTTCGAGACCCCGAACAACAGGAGACACCGGTCGACTCCTAACTTGTTGATCGAAGCAACCAACATTTTTATTGCGTCAGGATTATGAGCTACGTCTGCGATCATCAGCGGCCTGCGAGAGATAACCGAAAATCGCCCGTGCAATCCTGATAATTCCTTTATGCGCGCCAGCCCGTTGCGAATGGACGATTCAGAAAGGACGAATCTGCTTCTGCGGCGCAGCTCTTCAACAACGTTCAGAGCGAGTCGGGCATTGTCGATTTGATGAATGCCAGGTAGCCCGATTCTGAGATTGCGGTAGACTCGTTCGTTCGTGGCGAGATGAACGGTGGTCTCGGAGAGGTCGGTATGAACGATTCTTGTGCCGACGGTTCTTGCAAGCGTGAGAGGAGACCCACGCAACCGTGCAATGTGTCTTAACTCCTTAAGCGCGGGAGCTGAACGAACTGTAGTCACGCACGGCACTTTTCTTTTGATGATCCCGGCCTTCTCGAAAGCTATTTTCTCAATCGTTGTTCCAAGGATATCGGTATGTTCGAGGCCGATCGTTGTGATGGCGGAGACCAAAGGCTTGATGACATTCGTGGCATCCAGCCTGCCACCAAGACCAGTCTCGATAACGGCGATGTCGACCTTTGTTTCTGCAAAATAAAGAAACGCCATTGCCGTGACCGTCTCAAAAAACGTAGGATTGTAACGCTTGACAAACGGTCGAAGCTTCCGAGTTAGCCGCGCTACATCGTTCTTCACAATCGGTTTTCCGTCGATGCGTATTCGCTCCGTGAAATCAACAACGTGGGGGGATGTATACAAACCCGTCTTGTATCCCGCGGCCGTCAACATCGCTGCGACCATTGCCGCTGTGGAGCCTTTGCCATTCGTTCCTGCAATATGTATTGACGGAAAGGATCGATGCGGATTATCGACAGCCTTCAGCAGCACCCGGATGCCGCGCAAACCGAATTTCATGCCGCTCTTCTGGAGACCGTAAAGGTACCGAATCGTTTGGGAATAGGAAGTCAAGCGGAAAAGCCACTCCTCAGGAAGGGGTTACAGCCATGATTGTAAAACAGAGAACTCAACGTTGGAATCCATTGCGCCGACGAATTGGCCGACATCGGAGAGCCCCTGATTCTCGGCAGAGGAAGCGAGGCCCTCGGCAATTGTTACTCCAGCGGCAGGGTCGATGAAATTCATCGTCCCCACCTGCACCGCGGAGGCCCCAACGAGCAGAAACTCAATCGCATCGTCCACCGTCGAGATGCCGCCCATGCCAAGTATGGGTATGTCGACCACCTGTGCGACTTCATAAACCTTGGCAAGTGCAATTGGCTTGATGGCTGGACCGGAGAGTCCGCCGGTCACGGTCGAAAGCCTCGGCTTCTTTGTCCTAACATCGACAGCCATGCCAATGACCGTGTTGATCAGCGAAACCGCGTCGGCTCCGGCTTCCGCCGCTGCGCGAGCGAATTCGGAAATGTGCGTGACATTCGGCGTCAGCTTAATGATGAGAGGCTTTTCCGTCAACGCTCGAAGTCGAGCTGTTATCCCGCGGACCATGTCGCAATCCGTGCCGAAGCTGAGCCCGCCTTCCTTGACGTTTGGGCATGAGACATTGATCTCGTAGCCATCGACACCTTCTTGCTGCTCGAGCAACGACAAAACATCGCAATATTCTTGAACCGTACTTGCTGCAACATTCACTACGATTGCCGTATCAAGGTTGCGCAAATACGGCAGCTTCTCGTCAATAAACTTATGCACGCCAATGTTGGCAAGACCGATGGAGTTCAGCATGCCAGCCGGTGTTTCCACGATACGGTCTGGCGGGTTTCCATCCCTCGGCTTCCATGAGAGTGATTTCGTGACAATGCCCCCGAGTCGATTGACGTCCACAAGCTCCCTTACCTCGTCGCCATAGCCGAAAGTACCCGAGGCAACAAGCACGCGGTTCTTGAACTCCACGCCACGAATGGTGAACGATTCTGTGACCATCTACGTAAGCACGATTTCCTGATGGTGAAACGTCGGCCCTTCCTTGCAAACAAGGGCGTATTTCTTTTCGCCGTGGACACGCTCTACCGGACATCCCTGACACAAACCGATGCCGCACGCCATGTCTCCTTCAAGAGAAATCTCACACGGGATCCGGCTCTTTCCTGCAAAGCTGGAGAGCGCTTTCAACATGTTCGTCGGCCCGCAACCGAAGATCTTCGGCTTCGACATGGAGTGTGAGTCCACGAACTGTTCGAGGGCTTGAACGACGGTGCCTCGATATCCAGCCGAGCCGTCATCCGTGGCGTAGTGCGGATTCTTGAGATGAATTCGATAGAGATGGTATGCAGAGCGAGCGCCCACAAATGTAACGACGCTCTTTTCCTCCCGCAACAGCCAGTCCGTGAGAAGTGGAAACGGAGCAACTCCCAGCCCACCGGCAACAATCAGTGCGGTCTCAAATTCTCCATCAACACCAAACGGGTTGCCCAGGGGTCCCAGAACATCCAGCTCGTCTCCCGGTCGCTTTTCCGAGAGCAGTTTTGTCCCGATTCCGACAATGTTAAAGAGGATTTCCACGTTACTTCCGTAGACACGAGAGACGCTGAAGGGCCTTCGCAACAGCGGCATGAATCCATCTGCGACCCGAATGTTCAAAAACTGTCCGGGTTGTGTTGAGCGGGCAATGCGGTCCGAGCAGAAACGTAGAACGTAGAGCCCATCAGCTACTTCACCATTCGAACTGACTGTGACTGTCTCTCGAACCATCGTTCATTCTCGTATCTTCACTTTGACTGTATCCTGTTTCGATCCCTTTTGTTCTTGCGTCCGTAATCGTGGTCGCACGTCGTCAATCTCACTCGACTTTGCTCCTGTTTCTTTCTGGTCGGGAGGTGGAAGAACAGGCTTCGCTTCCTCTTGCTGCCCTTCTTTCGGAATATCGCCTATCTTATTCTTGACCGCGAGGGCGTACGGGGACGACCTGTAGTGATCGACCAACAACTTGTAGTAGACCAATGCACTATCCGGTTTGTCGAGGTAGTTCTCGTAGATCCACCCGATGGCATACTGGCTCTTCGCGGCCATCGATGCGTCCGCGCGCTCCTCAATGATCGCTTTCAATTTCTCGATTGCTGCTTGGTACTTTCCTGACCAAAGAAGAGATTCTGCGACCGCATAAGCGCTATCATGCTCTTCCCGGCTTCTCGTGGTAGCCGCCAATCCTAAGATATTTCGCGCCTCGTCCGCGTAGGGAGATTTTGGAAAATCATTGACGATTGTTCGGTACAACTGGGCAAGTTCCGTATCGGTTTTCTTCTCGCTTGTCTTTTCCAACTGTGCAAGAATAAACAGCGCTCGCGGGATTCTCGTGGAGTCAACCTTCCATTCCAAAGCACGCTGGAACCAAACCACCGCTGAGTCAGATATCTCCAGTTCGCTGTAGAAAACCTCTCCGAGATCGTACGCGATTCGAGCTTTCACGACGCGCATCGAGTCAGTATTTACCGGTTTGAACTGTTCAGGTGGCTTCCGGGTTTGCGCCGCCAAAGAATCTTGTGAGCTGTACAGGCTATCGACCTCCAGACTGTCCTGTACCGGAAGAAACTTCTGCGGATACTTTAGCACACTATCCGACAACGCTACCAAGCTGTCGTTCACAAACAGCTCTCGCTGGAGGGCAATCAAACGTCCCAGTGAACGCTCCCTTCGTCTTGCGATATCGGAGAAAGACATGCCCTGAACGGATGAAGCTCGGGAATAATAATGGCGAGCTTTTTCATAGTCTACCATTTGCTCTTCATAGTACTGTGCGAGCGCAAGAGCAGCGTTGGCACCTGCTTCCACCCGCACATAGCTTGTATCGAGAAACTGATATTCGTCCAACGCTTCTTCTGTCCTCCCGCTCGTCAGAAGGATGGCGGCGTGCTCCAAGCGTATCGATGGATGATAGCTGGCATAGCGAAAATCGTCTAACATTTCGTTCGTTAAGAAAAGAGCGGTATCGTACCGCTTCAGCGCAGCGTACCCTCGCGAAGCCTGCAAGCGACTGTAGTATTCAAGATAAGGATCTGAAACGAGGTCGTAGACTTTAATGTACGCCGTCACCGCTTTTTCGTGTTCGTTCAACGAAGAGTAAACATCGCCTAGTTTGACATAGTTCGTCGCGGCCAGGAAATCATCATCAGCACTCTCCGATGCTCTGGAATAAAACTCAATGGCGGTCGGGAATACCTTGTCCTGCAAAGCGAGATCACCGAGGAGTTCGTACGCTTGAGATGCAATACCGGGCTGATTATTTTCCACGGCATCGGTCGCTGCTTGGAGTGCGACCTCTTTCGCCTCTGCTGACCGATTAATCCTCTCCAATGTCCGCGCAAGCCACAGTTGACCCTCGAGAACGAGTTCGCTGTTGGGATACTGTCCCAGAAGCTCGGAGAATTTCCGCTCAGCCTTCAGGTGATCCTGCAGATAGTAATATGACTTGCCGATCAACAACAGGGCGTCATCGACCAGCGCGCTGTTCGGATAAAAAGAAAGAATGCTGGAGCATTTATCGATGACAGCATTGAATTTATCCCGCACGGTCGTGGCCAAAGGAACGGAGCGCTGACCCTGCGTTGTTTTTCCCCGGGCAGCCATTTCTGCCGCACGAACGGCTTCTTCCGCCTGGTCGAAATTGCGCTTCGCATTGTAGTACGCGTTGAAGTACGAGACGGAATTGTCGTAGAAGTGCGAGAGGGAATCGCCAATAGATTCAAAAACAGCACACGAGGGAAAGGTCTGACTCAGGACGAGAACAACGATAATAGGCGGGAAAAACCGAACTCGATTCATGCTGTATAAATATAGACAATAGAGGCCCTTTTTGCAAGAGAGCCATTGAAGGAAGATTAAACCTTTCCCAGGAGGCACCGTCTAACTCGTTGAACACACACAAGTCGACCACGAAAGGAGAACAGACTATGAAAAAGAAGTTCATGCTGCCCGTACTCATGGCAGCTTTTGTCGGCGCATCTGCCTTCGGGCAGGAAATGCCGATGCGACGCATGGAAGGTGGGATGCCGCGCGGACAAATGCTGGAGCGTTTGAAGCTGAGCGACGACCAGCGCAGTCAGATCGAAAAGCTGCGCACGGAATTTCAAAAGCAGCAAATCGGTCAACGGGCCAAAGTACAAACGGCGCGTCTCGAGCTGCAGCAACTGATGCGCGCGGAGAATCCCGACAAAGCCGCCATTGAGAAGAAAATCAATGAGGCATCTCAGTTTGGTGCGCAACTGCAGGTCGCTCGGGTCAACCACATGCTTTCGGTAAGAAAACTGTTGACACCGGAGCAACAGAAGATGATTCGGGAGGGTATACGAGAGCGAATGCAGCAACGCTTCATGGGTTCACGTCAGCGAATGGGGGGATTTATGGGACCTCGATTTGGAAGACGGTTCGAAGGCAGGATGGATGGCTTCGGACCCGGATTCCGTTCCCGTTGACAATTCTGAGGGAACTGCTACCTCGTTCAAACGGTCAGCTCCGGACATCCTGAGCTGGCCGTTTTTCTTTTGGACCACTACTTCGGATTGGTCGGCCGAATGTCAATCTCGCTCACCATCGACCGCGCTGGAACGGTGATCGCAGCCAGAACAGTGTCGGCGACATCCTGGGGGTGTATCAGCTTCTCTTTCTTTGCGGGATCTCTTGGATGCGAAAACGATGTGTCAACAGAACCGGGACAGATCGTTACAACGCGGATGTTGTGCTCTCGAACTTCCAGCATGAGGCACTTTGCAAAACCCATCAAGGCCCATTTCGTCGCCGCATAACCAGCGCCGTTGACGAAGGCGTTCTTCCCTGCCAGCGAGGAGATATTCACGATCACCCCACTCTGCTGGAGCTCCATGAGTTTGACGGCGTGTTGTGTGCAGAGAAAAAGCCCGCGCATGTTAACGTTCCACATGGCGTCGAAGTCATCCAAGCGTAATTCCTTCACGAGAGAGAAACGGCCGATGCCGGCGTTGTTCACGAGAATATCAAGTCGATGGAATCGCTGTCCGATCTCATCATAGACATTCTGAACGTCGTCTGTTTTCGTGATGTCGGCCTGAATGACTGCCGCCTTCCCTCCCTTCGTGAGAATCTCGTCTCGTAGACGATCTAGTTCGGACTTCGTTCGCGCCACCAGCACGACCGTCGAACCTTCGTCCGCGAGTGTTGTCGCAATCGCTCTCCCGATCCCTCTTCCCGCGCCAGTGACCAGAGCAACCGAATCCTTCAACCTCATAGTTCTAAATCTCCCCGTTGCGGTCGAACAATCAACTCTTCAATATGAACGGCTTTGGGCTGAACGGTCATTTGGTAGACGAGGCTGGCAAGTTCAGTCGACGCCATCATCTCCTTGCCGTAACGATTGCGATATTTCCCGGGCCACATGGTCGTGTGGACGGCTCCCGGATAAATATTGATAACCTTGATACCGTGGCCTCGGACTTCTGCTCGAAGGACGTTCATCAACGCTTCGGCTCCGGCTTTTGCGGCTGAGTATGCTGCCGATTTCGTGTAGGTCGTTTTGGCCGCGTAGGACAGGATATTCACGATGATACCTGCTTTCCGCTTGATCATGACGGGAAGGACCGCACGTGTCGTGAGAAAAAGGCCGCGGAGGTTGGTGTCGAGAATGTCATCCAACACGCGCACCGATGTGCGCACAAAATCCTGAAAGGTCGTAACGCCTGCGTTGTTGATCAACACGTCTATTCTCTTGTGCCGACGAAGAATCGATCGTACGAGCCTCGAAACGTCGCTTTCTCGCCTCACATCACACTGAAAGACCTCGCCTCCCCTCCCCGGAGCCTTCAGTCTCTTTTCAAAAGTTTGTAACTTTGCACGAGAACGGCTTGTAGCGACGACGTAATCTCCGGCCCGGGCAAATGTATCCGCGAGAGCTTTGCCTATGCCGGAGCTTGCACCGGTAATCCAAACGATGCGTGGAGTTCGGTCAGTGCTCAAAGGGACGGTCGATCAGCGTGAGGAATTCGTTGCGGGTTTTGACATCGTCTCGGAACACGCCAAGCATGGCGCTGGTCGTTGCCACGGAGTTCTGCTTTTCGACACCGCGCATCATCATGCACAGATGCCTCGCCTCCATCACCACACCAACACCGTCCGGGTTCAAACACTCGTACAGCGTGTCGGCAATTTGCTGCGTGAGCCGTTCTTGCACTTGCAGCCGGCGCGCAAAGACTTCAACAATACGAGGCAGCTTGCTCAGACCAAGAATCTTTCCGTTGGGAATGTACGCTATGTGGCATTTTCCAAAGAAAGGTACCAGATGATGCTCGCACAGACTGTAAAAGTCTATATCTTTGACGATCACCATCTCGCTGTATTTTTCCTCGAACACAGCCCCGTTTATGACTTTTTTCACATCCTCCCGATAACCGCGCGTGAGGAACTCGTACATTGTCGCAACACGATGAGGTGTCTTGAGCAACCCTTCTCGATTGGGGTCCTCGCCTATCTGCTCCAATAAGTCGCGTATCGTGGATTCAAACTCAAAATCCGTCTGAACTCTGTTCATAAGCCTTCACCTCGATATTCTACCACATTATTCTCCGTTTCTTGCAAACGTATGGAACTCAATTTTCCATCATTGATTTTTGTTGATAAAATATCCCAAAAGGCTCTCGCAAGGTTTTCTGCCGATGGGATAACGCCCCTGAGAAAGTCGACGTCATAATTCAGATGTTTATGGTCGACTTTGTCGACGATCTCCTGTTTGATGATTTGCTTCAGCTTCGAAAGGTCGATGACATAACCCGTTTCTTTCTTAGGTTCTCCACCAACCGTAACCTCTAGGACATAGTTGTGGCCATGACCGTTAGGATTGGCGCACTTGTCGAAAATCTCAAAGTTCTTCTCGTCCGAAAAATCCGGATTAAAGAGACGATGCGATGCGCTGAATGTTGCTCTGCGAGTTACGTAAACCATAGCCTTCGTGACTATTCAGTTGTCGATCTTCTTCAACACTTCCAATACCTTGTCGGTATGATTCTTCACGCGCACGCGAGAAAAAATCTGCTGTATCCTTCCCGATCCATCGATGATAACGGTCGTTCGGACGATGCCCATGAATGTTCTCCCAAAAAGGGTCTTCTTCTGCCAAACGCCGTACAACCGCAGGACTCGTTTCGATTCGTCGCTGAGAAGCGGGTAAGTCAAATCGTATTTTCGGGCAAATTTTCGGTGAGATTCGACTGAATCGGCACTTACACCGAGAACGACCGCACCTTTCGCCTTCAACGAAGCGAGGCTCTCCTGGAACAAACATGCCTCCTCTGTGCACGTGGGCGTGTCGTCCTCGGGATAGAAAAAGAGGACGACGTTCTTTCTCCGGAGATCCTTCAGACGGATCGTTTCTCCGTCTCCCGTGGGGAGCGTAAAGTCTGGCGCTTTGTCACCAATCTTGAGCACTTCGAAGAGAGCCTCTTGGGATAGGCAACGATCGGGAGTTTCTTGTCGTTTTCAGAGCGCGAGCGACGGAATCGAATGAACAACGCAAAGGTAGCCGCAGAAATTCCCGGGCTGCCTTCGATTATCAGTTCAACGAGGCAAGAGCCTTCGTGATCTCGTCGTAGTTCGGTTCCACTCCTGGATCCTTGGAAACCCATTTATAGCGCACCGTACCGTCTTTGTCCATGACAAATACTGAACGATACGCCGCCTGATAGCCGGGCAAACCTGCAAAGCCGTCGTGGACAACGTCATATTGTTTGATCACTGAGCGGGAATAGTCGCTCAAGATGGGAAACTGCAGGTTGTTGGCGTTCGCAAACGCTTTGATCGTCGCGGGTGCGTCGACGCAAATGCCGATGACGCCGGCATTGAGATCGTTGAAGCGAGAGAGAGAATCTCGGAAGGTGCACATTTCCCTCGTGCATACGCCTGTAAACGCCCCCGGAAAGAACGCGAGCACAGTATTCTTCCCGCGAAATTCGCTGAGCGACCGCTGTTTCTTATCGCCATCGTGTAGAGTAAAATCCGGAGCTATGGTACCGACTTCAACAGGCATACATTCCTCCTATAATAATAAAGAGAGGGCGTAAAGAATGAAAAGCGCGTTGAGGGAACAACGCGTTCGTGTTAACATTCGTTATGGACTTACGGCAGGCCCTTCTTGTGCCAGGCAGGTGGAGCAGACGCCAAAGAAATCCAACCGATGGGTGCGAATGGTTCCCCGAACAGTGTGACGGAGACGATCATGCAGGTCGTTCTGGGGCGGAACCTCGAGGTCGCTCACGGTGCCGCACGATTCACATACAAAATGGTAATGTGGCTCGACAAAAGCATCGTAACGGCTGTAGCCTTCACCAAAGTCGAGTTCCAGAATCTTGCCCTGTTGCTGGAGAACGTGGAGATTGCGATAGACGGTTCCGAGCGAGACGCGGGGAACTTGTTCACGGACCTTTTCATACACCCATTCTGCCGTCGGGTGCGACCGTGTTCGTTTTAAAACCTGAAAAATTTTCTCTCGCTGTTTACTTCGTTTCGTCCGTTGCACGATCATCCTCTTAATTATCTATAAGACATCCCGCCACGAATATACCAAAAGATGCCAGTATTGTCAAGAAAAGTGCTCGCTCCCTTCTGAATTGACTATCTCAACAGAAACGACACCATCGAAGTTCCAGCGATGCTTGAACAAAAATTCCAACTGGCATCAGCGGTTGGGATTCTCAGCGCAATCGTCCGATCCAATAATACTTGCAAAGCTCCGCTCGCTTCCTGAATAATCTTTGGCGGTTTGTCAATCTCGTCCTGTAATGGGCAGCGACGAAATTTTGTTCATGTTATTGTGACCATGTTCTTGACGTTCTTCAAAAAAACAAGTCAAGCCAGTGCCCTGGCCGATTCATTCACAAATGTGTTGAATTGAAGTTTGGGGCAAAAACATAGAAAAAGAGAAGGGAGCTTAGCTCCCTTCTCTTCCCATGTGCAACGACTGACGGATATTACTTTTTCGGCGCCTCGATTGGAACCATATCGAATTTGCCAGGCTGCTCTATAAAGAGCACGCATTCGGAACCCTCCGCAGCACCACTCACATGCCTATCCTTCGCACCAAACGAAAGATATGAACCAGGCCCGAGCCTGTTCTCCGAACCTCCTTCCTGTGTGTACAGCCATGTCCCGGAAATGAGAACAATTTTCATCGGATTGGTGTGGTAGTGGAGTGGAAATTTGGCTCCCGCGGGGAACTTGTTCAATGCACCGTAAGCGCCTTTCTCTGGGTTTCCCCATAATACAGCTTCCTTCACGCCGCCAGTGTTTGGGATTTCAACCCACTTGAGATCTGCCGCTTGCCATATCACCGGTGCCTTCATCCCCATCTTCTTTTGGGCACTCGCTTCTGGAGCGAGGCAGAAGAACGCCGCCAAAAGAAGCCCGAGCAGAATAACCAACTTGTTTTTCATGGCGTTACTCCTTGTTATTAGGTTAAGAATTGTGGATTAATGTTTGGGAATTTCCTCAAGACTTCGCCTTCAAGGGAAATCCTTTGAACTCTGAAGCTGCAGTCTGTTGTTCATTAAAGCAAGAAAGACCCACAGTCCATTTCTTTTACCACCGACATCTCACTGTCAAATTATTGATCGACTTCCCGGTCAGAAAGTTCTAAAGCTTCATCCAAAGCTTTTACGCCCAGGTCAATTTCCTCTTTTGTAATGATCAACGGTGGAGCAATGACGAAATGACTCACCCAGGAAACGATGAATACTCCTTTCTTCAACATCTCTGACGCAATCTTTTCTACCATCAACGGAACGCCGTTGACCTTATCTGCCATTTTGTTGAAGTACGTCTTGGTTTTCTGATTTTTCACCAGCTCAACAGCCCAGAACAACCCTAACCCGCGCACGTCGCCGACGGAGGGATGTCTTGCTCTGAGCTCATTCAGTTTCTCGCCCAAATACTCGCCCATCTCGGCCGACCGTTCAATAAGATTCAGTCGCTTTAACTCATTGATGGCAGCAATGGCGGGCGCGAGTGTGAGCGGATGCGCTTCGTACGTGTGGCCGTGCGAAAAATAGTGATCGTCAAAGTACGAAGCGATTTTCATCGTTGTTGCGCAAAGACCGAGGGGAACGTAGGCAGTCGTAATTCCTTTTGCCGTCACCAGAATATCCGGCTTCACATCCCAATGGTCGACGGCGAACCATTTCCCTGTCCGGCCCCAGCCGCTCATGACTTCATCGGCGATCAGGAGAACATTGTGGGTATCGCAGATCTGTCGCAAACGAGGCATGTATTCTTTTGGAGGGACCAACACACCATTGGTTCCAACGACAGGCTCAACGATTACGGCCGCAACATCGCTCTCGTTTTCGATCATGTGCTCGATGTACTCCACACACGCAATGCCGCATTCGGGATAATGGTGATTGATCGGGCAGTCGTAGCAATTCACTTCCGGCGCGAAGATAACGCCGGGAATTTTTCCAGCCGGCTCCATTGCCCATCGCCGCGGATCGCCCGTGGCTGCGATCGAGCCCATTGTCGAGCCGTGGTAGGAGCGGTAGCGCGCGATGATCTTTGTCTTGCCGGTGACCATCCGTGCAATCTTGAATGCGGCCTCGTTTGCCTCGGTGCCCGACGTTGTGAAAAAGAATTTTTCTAAGCCCTGCGGGAGAACTTCCAGCAACAATTTGCTCAATTCAGCACGAACATCGGTCGCGTAGCCAGGACCGATATACGGAAGCTTGCGCGCTTGTTCTTCTATTGCCTTGATGACGGCTTGGTTTTTATGCCCCAGCGTTACGCACATGAGCTGCGAGGAGAAGTCGAGATATTTCTTCCCGCTTCCATCGATAAAATAGCATCCCTCTGCATCGACAATGTGAAGCGGTTTCCAGCCTTTTTGGAAACGCCATGTGCCGTAAGTGTAGCGAGCGGTGAGTTCAGAGATTTCTTGAGAGGTCATTGTTGTATTCCCGGATGGACGACCGTTGTGATAACTTCTGAAATGTATGATGGGCGCTCAAACGTACTGCTGCGACAAAGTACGAAAAAGAAACGAATCTTGTCGCCACTTGAAAATTCATTTCATGCCGGCGAGAGATGCCGACGCAACGCGAGCAGTCTCGGCCAACACCGCCGCGCCCACAACAATCGCTTCCTCAGCGGCGTAAAAATACGGTGAATGTGACGGGATTTGCTTCCCTCCCTCTTCGCACGCTCCAAAGCGCAGAAAACAGCCGGGAATTTTTTCAAGGTAATAGGCAAAGTCTTCGCCCGCCATGTTCAACGTCGGAAGCGGGACGATTGCCTGTTCTCCCAGCAAGCTCGCTACGGCTTCTCGTGCCCAAAGAACTGGCTCAGCGAGATTCACAACCGGCGGAGTTCCGTACTCGATGGACACTACTGCTTTCGCACGATGCGCCGCGGCGGTTGATTCTGCGATCTGTCTCACTTCCTCCTGCAAAAGCCGGCGGGTGTCGGGGTCGATTGCTCGAAGAGTTCCACTCATCGTGGCGCGTTCCGGTATCACGTTCGGTGCGCTGCCTGCCTGAATCTTCCCAACACTCACTACACCGGCGTGCGCAGGATTCAATCTGCGAGCGACGATTGTTTGCAGTCCCATGATGATTGCAGCCGACACCACTATGGGGTCCACCGCCTCGTGCGGCCGAGCCCCGTGCGCACCTTTGCCGACCACCTCAATCTCAAACGTGTCGGTGGAAGCGGCAAGCGGGCCTTCCTGCACGATGACTTGACCGACCGGGAATCTACGGTCAACGTGCCCGCCGAAGATTGCCTTGACTTCATCCAAGATTCCGGTGCCCATGATTGCTTTCGCGCCTTTCCCGATTTCTTCCGCCGGCTGGAATACCATCAGCACATCACCCTCGGCGGGCTGTTGCGTGAGGAGATGTGCCGCACCTATTCCCCACGCGGCATGGACGTCGTGCCCGCACGCATGCATGACACCAGCATTGACGGAGCTGAACTCCAATCCCGTAGCTTCCTGGATTGGCAACGCGTCGATGTCTGCACGGATGGCTACTGTCGGGGCTTGTGGATTCCGGCCGGGAATTTTCGCGACAACCGCGGTTCTCCCAATGCGCTCAAGGTTAGCGGGCTTGAGCAGAGCAAGCTCATCGTGAAGTCGCAGGGCGGTACGCTCCTCCTCAAACGACAACTCCGGATGACGATGAAGGTCTCTGCGCAGGTCGATGAGTCTCGTGCGAAGTTCAGCAGAAAAAAGGGAGCGAATCTGTCTGGGTACGTTCAAGTCTGATGGTGGAATGATTGTCCTCCTTCTTCAACGTGGTAGCAGCGTTTCAGAACGAACTGTAAGATTGTCAACCCGATGGAGGTCGACCTCAACGCCCATTCCCGGCTTGTCGACAGGCACGGAAACCATTCCCTGCGAATCCATCACCCACTCGGGAGTTACAATATCGCGCTCCCAATAGCGCGCGCTCGGCGAGAGGTCTCCCGGAAGAGTGAAATTAGGCAACGATGCAAGCGCAACATTGTGCGCCCGGCCGATACCGCTCTCGAGCATCCCCCCACACCAAACGGGTATTCCATGGTCTGCGCAGAGGTTGTGAATCGAGATCGATGAAAGAAATCCGCTGACACGCCCGGGCTTGATGTTCACGATCTTGCCACTGCCGAGAGAAATCATATCCTCCGCCTTGTCGACGCCGGTGATCGATTCGTCAAGGCAAATCGGCGTTTTCAGAAGCTTCTGGAGCTTCGCGTGACGAACGAGGTCATCCCAGGCCAGCGGCTGTTCTATCATCATCAAATAGAATTGATCGAGATGCTTCAAGCGGTCAACATCCTTCATGGTGTAGGCGTTGTTGGCATCCACCATCAGCGGCACGTCCCTTCCAAGAGCATCTCGCACGGCTTTCACATAGTCTACATCTTTCCCCGGCTTGATTTTGATTTTGATTTTCCGGTATCCCTGCTGCACGCTGCGGCGAACTTTTTCTACAAGCTCTTCGGGGCTTTTCTCAATTCCTAACGAGATACCGACTCCAATTTTTTCGCGAACTCCACCAAGTAACTTTGAGAGCGAGATACCGTTGTTGCGTGCTGTCAGTTCCCACGCCCCCATTTCGACCGCCGCTTTCGCCATCTGATGGCCACGGATATCACGGTTCAGCAGCTCATAGATCTCCTGCGGTCCGTCCAGGTCTTTCCCTAACACGCGCGGTCCAATCCACTCACGAATGGCAAGCCAGGCCGTGTCGATTGTCTCTGGATGGTAGTTGGGAAAATCGCCCGCCACGCATTCGCTCCACCCCACAACGCCATCGACACTCCGCAATTCCAGCAGGCAAATGCGCCTATCTTTTACCGTGCCGGAAGAAATCTGGAAAGGCTCTTTGAGAGGGAGAAGGATTTCCCGGAGTGTGATCTGAGCGATACGAAGTCTCAACGGCGCACCTCGGTCGTCGATGTCAAACAGTAATAATTCCGGCGGGTTGTTGGATCAGTGTAAAAACCATCGATTGTGTACCCGCATTCCTGATACCGAAGAAACACTCTACGCGTATTTGCTCTCCACTGGCTGGCAAGCGGCATCGACTTGGCCTTGACAGCTTCGATGTCCGACGGTATCTCGACTCGTATCCTTGGATGCAGCGGAAGGTCAAGGTCAGCCGGAATAACGGACACGTCGTTGTCCTTTCTTATGTTGACAATGGCAGATTGAGCGTAAGGGTCCACCTCGAACACAGACCGGCGTGCGAGCGCTGTTCGAACACGATCGCTCGTCAGGTGCCATGCCACAATGAAACGATCCATGCTCATTCCGCGATGCAGAGCGCTGCCGGACTCTAAATACATCTCCTTGACATACTCGCTCACGACCGCGCCGAGGCTGTTAAGATTCAGGTTGGCATTTTTGGCGACCAGCGGGTCGAAGGTCCAGTAGGCTACGTGAACGCCGCGGGAAAGGAGCAAATCGCGCTGATAGAGTTTCAATTGTCGTCCAATCCCCAACCCACGCGCCTCCTTCCGCACGGCAAGCATGTGCGACCAATGTGCGGGATGGCCATCCTTCATTCCAGTCAACCCGTATACAAACCCAATCATTCTGCCCGGCTCATCATACGCACCCGCCACGATTCCGCCGACCTTCTGGCTTACTTTCAGTATTGCCGTGGGCACCAACTCCTCAAACTCATCCCCCCATGTCTCGCGTTGGATGTTTACACAGTCTTGGTACTCATCGAACGTCGACAATTCTCTGTAGATGATGTTCGAAGCAGCTTTGTCAGTTTTCGGTTGCTCTATCAAGACTTCCTCATCTTCCTTCTCGATGTTCATCGTCACTTCAGCCCGCGATCCCTCATGGTGAACCAATTGCGCGACAAAGTAAGCTATTTTTGGGGCACATTCAATTGAACCCTGTCGAGGGTCGTCGCTCGTTGGAACATTGCATCACGAATGGCATCATCAGTCGGAGACCGTTCGCAATTGATGAGACAGGGCACAGCGTATTCAGAATTTCGGAAGAACAAGCGAAGGACACTGCATCGTCGGCTTATTGCAGAGGAGGAGATGCGGTACGATTAACGCGGCCGGTTCGTCACGGTTTGAGCTTGGATTGATCGACTTCCCGTATGAGTGAACGAGCGAGGATGGTGGCAGGGTCCACGAGAGGAATATCGTGAAACGTCTTGTCCGTGACGGCGAGTGGAAGCTCCGTACAGCCAAGGATGATCAGGTCGACGCGCTGCTTCGTCAGCAGCTCCAGAGCTTCTCTCACCTGCCTCTGTGCTTGTTCAGTAACCGGGTTCGATTGAGCCTTGATGCCGTAGCCTGGATCGTAGATGGCATTCTGGACGAGCGACGCGTGCGATTGCTCATCCAGCTCAACAGGGGTGAAGCCTTGCTTCTCCAATGCATCACGGTAGATTCCCGTCGTCCTGCTGCCTGTCGTAGAAAGAACGCCGATGACGCGGGGTTTGGGAGAGAGGGATCGAAGGTACGCGACCGTTTCTTCGATCAGGTTGAGGAGTTTAATGTTACGTTGCTCCTCACGAAGCCTCTTGAGAACCCTGTCGATGATT
Source organism: uncultured Ignavibacteriaceae bacterium (assembly GCA_964372545.1). Lineage (GTDB taxonomy): Bacteria > Bacteroidota > Ignavibacteria > UBA10030 > UBA10030 > CAYJSZ01. Next base: position 3,237 of record CAYJSZ010000004.1, on the reverse strand, counting down.
AGAGGTGCATGCGCGGTATTGCACGGAATGCCTGCTACGGTCGCTCCTGCCTGTTCTAATCTTCTGAGGATCTCAACGATGGAATCCGCAGGATTGCGTCCGGAGTGTCCGAGAAGAAAGCCTGTGCGGTCTTCAATTTCATCCGGCAGCGAGAAGAGAAGAACGGGGAGGTGCTCGTGGTCTGAACGGGCGATGGTTTGATCAAAAATCTTCCGCACGAGGTCCAGGCCTGCGTAGGGGCCGACGCCGCCGACAATGCCGATCACTTTTTTTCGTTCCATGGAATGAAAGCTCAGGAGACAAAGACGCGGGGAATGGCCAGGTCTTTCATGGTCTTTAAGCCGGGAGACGACTGCAGGACCAGGGGGATCGCGTTCACCAATGCCGCTACCGTTGCGCTGTCGCCGAAGACACCATTACGGATGACGAGATCGACCGGCGGGTCGCCGTTTACGAAGACGGCATCGTGTGGGTCGCCGGCGCCGACGTACATTTTCAGGTCGAGAGACAATGCAGTCGTTCCGTTCGTGCTTCCGGAGATGACATGATGGATGCCGGCCACCTGCCCTCGAGCGACTTTCAGAAAGGGCGTCTCGATATCCCGGTCTGCAATCATCGGGTCGAGCGTTTCTTGCACGCTGTCGATCTTCCAGCCAAGACCTTCGGCAACGAACAAGAGCGATTCTCGCAGACCGATGTGGCCGAATGTTCTGGTCTTTTTTCTTTCCTCAAATTCCTGGACCGATAGCCCGGCGCCTATTTTTCGCTGCAGCGGAAGCCGACGCTTGGATGCATCGACCACACGCTCCATCCGGATACTTCGAACGCGGTTGCAGACACCGGTCGCTACGAGAGCCAACGTATCCATGACGAAGCCAGGGTTTACACCAGTTCCCAGCACCACAACATCGTGCTCGCGCGCCAGCTCGTCAAGAGAACGTGCAAGCTGTGGGTGACGCTCAAACGGGAAAAAGAGCTCTTCAGAGGATGAGATAACATTGACGCCGGATCGCACACACAATTCGAGCTGTGGGTAGATTTTATCCAGGAAGGATGATGTCGTGTGCAAGACCACGTCGGGTTGCGTCGAGCGGAAAACTTCCTCGGGGTTTCCCGAGACGAGTATCCCGGTCGGTCCCTGTTGCTGAAGAATCTCCGCGAGATCTTTTCCAACTTTGTTCGGGTCGATATCAATCGCACCGACAAGACGAACGCGTCCGTTGGCCGATTTTTCGAGCATGCTTCTCGCAGTTTCTACCCCGATGGGCCCGAGTCCGAATTGAACGACTTTAACGGCGTCCGACATAAGTTTCTTTTTTTCGTTGAACGATGAGGCGGTTGCAAGTATGATGCGGTGGATATGAAGGGTAATTATGCTTCACGAGGGAAAGCCGTCATCAATTGAATGTCAGGATGAACACGAGATAACCGGGGTGGGTCGGCCTCTCCACCTGAGTCCGACCCGTTAGGAAGGAGTTATAGCACCCGGTTACCTGCTTGCGCAGGAATGTGGTTTGTTGAACTCTGCAAGAGTAGTGCAATGCTTTCTGCCTTTAAGATAATAATAAATGACTCGAAGTTCCAAATCTTTTGTAGAGAAAATTTATTTCGCGCCGAGGAATAATGTGAATGTGGTCAATCTCCATAACACAACTAATCTCATTCAGTTTGCCCCGGAACCAGTCCTCCTTATGTAAGCTCGGATAAAACCTCTTCACTTTTGCGTATTCGGTCTGGTGCGTTTGAATTCCCTACTTCGAAACCAACCTTGAACAAATAGAACCGGATTGTTGATGTTGTTGTACCCATGTCAGCTTTTGTTTCTGCCGATATTCGCCAGAAGTATCGTGCAAAATGAAAGTTTGTCTTCGCCAAGAATACTCAAGACGGTTTGATGGGTAGGTATTCAATGAAGAAAAAAACGGCGCATTGTGTAGGATGCACCATTGTGCGGAGATGTCAGG
>CAYJSZ010000004.1:0-1263 GCA_964372545.1 uncultured Ignavibacteriaceae bacterium | reverse complement strand
GCTGTACTTTATGTTACGAAGATTCAGGTTCATCTTCAAATCACGAAAGACGAATGTGTCACAGCCTTTATCAGGCATCGAGAATCTCAAGTGCGAGCTCCGTCTCATCTGCAGATATCCCTGTGTTCACTCTTCTGCATCTGCTTCGCGATTTGGTTGAATGCAAGCGTAAAACGAAACATCCTCGGTTTTCAAGATAATACTTTGTTAGTGAAAGTTCCACTTTTTCTCCAGAGGATGCCTCGTGGGTGATCCAAAATTAATGGAAACCTATTCTCATACGCGATTCTACTGCACAGGTTGATGAAAATCAGCGGCCTCACCAGCTCGGGAAACTCCAAGATCGGAACTGTTCACATATCTGAATCCCTCAGGAAATTACCTGTCTCTCGGTATTCGTTATTTGTATCGTGTCAGCCTGGACCTCACGCCACGGCGGCAATGGAACATTATCAGACGACAATTGTGTACAATGCAGAGTTTCAGAGAGAAGGGGGCAGGAATGAAGCCAAACCAAGGTGGCAGAAGCCGCTGACAACAATGGCGAAAAACCTAGTAGACAAGGCCGACCGACCGAACGAGGTGGAGCTTTTGATTCGGTCGTTCGGGCGGGGAATCGAACCCTGATAGAAGGCATCGGGGCAGGCTGGCGATCTGTGTTTTTTGTGGACAGGGCCAGAATCGAACTGGCGACACACGGCTTTTTCCCGCCATACAACGGCGGGATTCTCAATTCCACCTCCACTCTCTTCGTTCGTGGGTGGAATTGGAACAGGCCTGCCCAGAAGAAAAACTCTCAGGAATGTCTAAGCTTCTTTCAGAGTTTTTCGCCTTTGATTTACGAAAGTGTTAGCAGACTGTTAGCAGTGGAATTACGATTAGACAGTACATAATTTCTACTTCACTATCAAGTAGTAGGTTTTAAGTATTGACCTAATTTATGGCGTGTGGGAAAGGCATTGATGTTTGCAACCGGCGAACTTGAGAATGTAGATTTTCCCCCGTCATGGACCATTTGAGAATGACTCAGGTGGTAAGAAAAAAATGGCTCGAACTGCGGTTCGAGTTAGACAGGATACTCCTACATCTGCCACCGCTCCCTCGCTGTTCCCAATCGGAAAAGTTCGCGGTGAGAGCCACGATGAGACTCGGGGGCTGAGTAGACAGGTCTCTGGAGATTCGGTTGTCATCACCACCTCAACCGTTGGTTCCGCGGCCCATTCGCGCCAGAACGCGAGCGCGTCCTGACGCGAGACGATGCGA
>CAYJSZ010000003.1:40685-53745 GCA_964372545.1 uncultured Ignavibacteriaceae bacterium | reverse complement strand
TTTGGTAGTGTCCTAATTTGCTGGGCTGTCACGCTCCCCCGCAGAAAAGATTTGCGGGGCAGGCATACCGTCGCAGGAAAAAGAGAAAACGGTCACGGATTCCTGCCCGCCTTGAACTTGCTCTCGCTGTGGCAGGCCCGCCTGAGTTCGTAGAACGTCGGCGGGCAGGCGGGGGTCCGTGACCTCCTTGTCGACTGAAAGTAGGACACTACTCAGGCTTTGCGGACACCGCGCTGGAATGTGGAGCAGCAGGTCCGTTCTCCTCACGCTCCTTCTTGCTACGATGAAGAATTCCCCATGGTACGAGAATACAATACCCGGCAACCAACAAGATTGGCGCAACCACCAGCGGCATGAATCCATCCCACGGTTTCTGCGCCAGGGCAACATAGCCCGCGATGATAACGATTAGCGCAGCGCCAAGAATCTGGTAATTCGTTTTTGTAAACGGCAGACTCTCCTTTCTGAGACCGCGTCTCGCCGAGGTTTTGCTCACTTCCCGTGCCATGATAAGTCCTTTCTCTTTCGAGGTGCAACAAAAAGCCCAGCGTTGGGGGGAACGCCGGGCTCGACCGTCTGGTAACAACAGTCAGGGGAAAAAACTGTTGTTTAGGTCTGGGACTAATTTAAGCCTATTCTGAAGAAAGTCAAGCCCTAAAATATGTGCCTAATAACGCTGAACTACATGTTTGACGGGTGTCAGTTTCCCTTCGCTCAACTTGAGAATACGGTCGGCCCGCTTCGTGAGATCGGGGTTATGCGTCGCGATGACGAATGTGAGCTGATGGTCTTGAGCCAATTCAACAAGAAGGCCGTGCAGCTTGACGCCATTTTCTTCGTCGAGATTGCCCGACGGTTCGTCAGCAAAAACAACGTTGGGATCGTTCATCAGAGCTCGTGCAACCGCTACTCGCTGTTGCTCTCCACCTGAAAGCTCGTTGGGCCTGTGCTGCAGACGCTCCCCCAGACCTACTTCACGAAGAAGTCCGACAGCCCTGGGTTTCACCTCCTCCAACCGGCTGCCCCGAATAAGCGCCGGCATAGCGACGTTTTCCAGCGCCGAAAACTCCGGCAACAGATGGTGAAACTGAAAAATGAATCCCATTGCACTATTTCGAAAACTTGCCAGCGATTGTTCGGTCAGAGCGAATAGATCCTCTCCTTCGAAATACACCCTCCCCTGTGTCGGTCGATCAAGACCGCTGAGAAGATGCAAGAGCGTACTCTTGCCCGAACCCGAAGGCCCAATAATGACGACGATTTCACCTCGACTGACATCCATATCAACACCGCGGAGTACCTGGAGAGTTTCCTTCTTACCGGTAGGATACTCTTTGAAGAGGTTCTCCGCCTTCAGGAGAGAAGGTCGTTTTACTCCCATCGGATTGCCTCCACAGGAACAAGTTCCGCCGCCCTTTTTGCCGGATACAATGCCGCAATAGAGCAAAACGCAATCGCTGTTACGACAACCAGCACGACATCGAGCAGGTGGATTTCCGTTGGAAGAGCGGGGATGATGTAGACCGTTGGATCAAGGGGGAAGAGGTGATATTCCTGCTGCAAGACGACTAACAGCAACCCGACAGCGACACCGATGATCGATCCCAGCACCCCCACGTAGAATCCCTGCAATGTAAATATTCTTCGAATACTCTTTTCCATCGCCCCCATCGATTTTAGAATGCCGATATCGCGTGTCTTTTCGATCACCGTCATGGTCAACGACCCAAGTAAATGAAACGACGCCACTCCGACAATCAAGCAAAGAATGATGTACGCCATCCAGCGTTCAATTTGCATTACGGTGTAGAGATCTTTGTGAAGATCGTACCACGTCAAGATGCGGTATGAAGACCTGAATTCCTGCAACAGTGTGCTTCGAAATCTGTCGCTTTGATCTATTAAGGCGAGACGGATTTCGATTCCATGAATCGCTTGCCCCATGCCAAACAGCGTCTGTGCAGCGGAGAGACTGACGAACGCATAGGCACCATCATAGTCTTTGCTGTTCGACTCGTAAATCCCTACCACCGGAAAACGCCGAATGAGCGGCTGGCTTAATTGCAACAGCGCAAGTTCCGACCCCGAGGGGCTTACAACGACGATCGTATCTCCCACCACTGCACCCAATCGATCGGCCAGTGCAAGTCCCAGCACAATACCATTTCGATTGCTTCCCTGAAAACTTAACGTACCAAGAACGATGTTGCTTCGGAGTCCGGAAACGGTACCAATTTTTTCGTCGTCTATTCCTTTGACGTTCACCACCCGCATTGTGTTTCGCGAAACAAGCATCGCTTTACCCTGCACATAAGGGGAGTATCCTCGTACATCGGGACTCTTCTGTAGGTACTGAAGCAGAGAGTCATACGTAGATTGCTGAGACCGCTGCGGGCTTTCGACGCGAAGGTGTGGATCAAAATTGACCAAAATGGACGTGACGAGACCGTTGAAACCATTGAACACCGAGAGGACGACTATGAGTGCGGCGACGCCGATTGCCACGCCGACAATTGAGATGATTGAAATAACCGTCACAAACCCGAATTGCTTCTTCGACGAAAGATACCGTCTTGCTATGGAATGTTCAAAACTCACGATGCAAACCGTAAAGTAACGATCGGATCCAACCTTGCTGCAATACGTGACGGGATAATTGAAGAGAGGAGACAGAGAACAAGGGCAAGGCCGCTGACGAGGAGAAAGTTCATTGGGTTTAACTGAATGGGAACATGACTCATGTAGTAGATATCTGCAGGGAGAGGAATCAATCCATACTGAAGTTCGAGCCAACAGAGCCCCCAGGCCAGAAGATTCCCCAGCGCTGTACCAATGACCCCAATCAGCATGCCCTGGAAGAGAAAAATCCGCACGACACTCGTTTTCTTTGTCCCGAGCGTCCGCAGGACGCCGATCTCTTTTGTTTTCTCCATCACAATCATCAACAGTGTGCCGATAATATTGACCGTCGCAACGATAATGATAAGGCCGAGAATGATTGGTACCGGTTTTTTTTGCAGATCGATCCAGGTGAAAAGATTTCTATGCGTCTGGTACATGGATCGTGCAAAAAAAGGATAGCCTAAGAAATCCGGGATCTCCTTCGTGAGATCCTGAAGTCTTGATAGGTCTTTCACGAGCAGATCAAAGCCGGAAATCGATTGACCCATCTGGAAAAGCCTTTCAGCGCTTCGCAGATTCACATAGACATAGCTCTCATCGAATTCTGCCATACCTGTTTCGTAGAGCGCACGGACTTCGAACTGCATGATTCGGGTTTGACTCAATGAAAGCGACGACCCCGGCAGAGCAAACACGAGAATCCTCTGGCCCACCGAAATCTCTAATTTCTCAGCGAGGCGCTTTCCCACGATGACACCTTGCAGGCCCTCTCTGTTGTCTTCGAGGCTGTATTTCCCGGACACGATTCGATGCTGAGCGGGTGAAATATCGTTTGTCGGGTCAATCCCCTTGACCAAAACTCCTTCGATACCAACGTCCGACCGCACCATCGCCTCGCGGCTGACGTACGGGGCCATCGCGACTATATCGGAGTACTTCGCCCGCACCTGTTGCATCACCGTGTCGTACTCGTTGATCGTCTGTCCTGAAAACGCAAAGACCTGCATGTGCGAGGTAAAACCAACGAGATTTTCCGTTATGGTTTTTTCAAACCCGTCGAGAATCGAAAGGGTGATGATCAACGCCGCGACGCCGAGTGCTATGCCAAGCGTGGCGATCGTTGTAATGAAGGAGATGAATCCCCGATTCCGGCGGGACCGGAGATAACGAAGGGCAATAAACAGAGAGACTGGCATCGGAAGGTGCTACGGAAGAATACGGTGTTGTTTTACTTTTTCGTTCCCCATTCCAAAAGAAAGCCTTTGATGAAATCATCAATCTCACCATCCATGACGGAATGGACATCGCTTGTCTCGACGCCTGTCCGATGATCTTTCACCATCGTGTACGGCTGAAAGACGTACGACCGAATCTGGCTCCCCCATTCGATTTTCTTCTTGGTGCTTTCGAGAGCGCTCAAGCGAGCTTCCTCTTCTTCTTTCCTCAGCTGGTAAAGACGAGACTTCAGCATCTTCATTGCCCGCTCGCGGTTTTGGAACTGTGAGCGCTCCTGTTGACAGGCAACAACGACCCCGGTCGGAACATGTGTGATCCGAACGGCGGTCTCGACCTTGTTGACATTCTGCCCGCCCTTGCCGCCGGAACGATACGTATCGATCTTCAAATCAGCAGGATTGATTTCGATTTCGACGTCGTCTTCGATTTCCGCGTAGACGAAGACTGATGCAAACGATGTATGACGTCGTGCATTGGCGTCAAACGGTGAAATACGAACGAGGCGGTGGACCCCGCTCTCCGCCTTCAGGAAACCGTAAGCGTACTCCCCCAGCACTTCGATCGTCGCGCTTTTAACGCCCGCACCGTCGCCTTCAAGCATATCGACGAGATTTACGTTGAAGCCGTGCCGTTCCGACCAACGCGTATACATGCGGAGGAGCATCTGCGCCCAATCCTGGGATTCCGTGCCGCCGGCGCCGGAATGAATCGTCAGAATCGCATTTTTCTTGTCATCTCCTCCACTGAGCATATTCTTGAACTCGAGATTGCCGATTTCGGCTTCGAGTGTCTGAATATCTCTCTGGATTTCTCCGACAACGGCCTCTTCGTTTTCTTGTTCAGCTAATTCGATGAGCGATTCCGTGTCGTCAGCCAATCTCTTGAGCTTATGCCAGCTTTCGACCCATTCCTTTTGGCTGTTCAGCCGCTGCAAAACGTTTTGCGCAGCGATATTGTCATTCCAGAAATCGGGCGCGGAAGATTGCTCCTGCAGCTTTTGAACCTCCACTTCTCGCGTTTCGAGGTCAAAGATACCCCCGGAGCGCTTCGAGTCTCTTTTTTTGGTCTATGAGTTTGTCTTTTAGGTCGTTAAACATAAAAAATAAATAATGAATATCGAACGCCCAATATAGAATGATGAAGTTCTAAGATTGCTGCCCTTTGTTCTTTTGCGCTGTTTTTATACTTTTCACAAAGATCGCAATCAGCTGTTGGGTTTCATCCATGAGCTTTTCAAGCTTTTCAGGCTGCTTGATAAGCCTTAATCGCTTTATGACCTTTAAATGAGATTAGGGATTCTCCTAACTCTTTCAGGATGATTTTGAGCTTATGAATGAAATCGGCGCGAGATTCTGCGCTTTGCGCCTCGCCGTAATTTAGCGCAGGAGAAAGTCCGGAACGAATGAATTGGCCCGAAATATAATTACCAGCCTTAGAATTAGGCAACTCCTCGATCAACTCCGCAACGGTAGCCCCAAATTCTATAAGCCTGTCTTCTAAGTCAAATTTTCTATCCTTTACCTCTCCTGTCATATTTATCTCCTTCATGATTCAGTGTTCGTTATTCGATATTGAAGTCATCTTGTACCTCAATCTCCATCCTCAATAATGCAGCGCTCAGCGTTTTGCCCTGCGCATCATTCTTCAAGGATTTCGTCCCACCGCCGCCGAGCGCACGATGCAACAAAAAATTCAGCGCCCAGAGATTTGGCAATTCGTATCGTTCGACCGGACCGAGCACAATTCCTTCGAAATGTTTCTTCACTCGATCTGCCGTAACATAGCGCTCGATGAGAGGATAATGCTCTTTCTTCCGGGCGATCAGCCCTACATTGCCTGTGTCCCCTTTGTCGCCAGAACGTGCGTGGCAGATTCGATCGAGCCGAATTCGCATCTAAATTTCTCTCACGATGATTTCCGGTCTCACAGCGTTCTTCGGAATCAACGCCGGCCAGTATGAGATAACCTCGCTCGGTTTCGGACGTCCACCCGCAAAGCCGGTGACGCCGGGAGGACCTGTCAAAATGAGCGGCGCCAGTTCCTTGCCGAATCGTTCGACCGCATTGTAATCCCGGCCGCGCACTCCAACGCGTAAGACAACCTCATTGACTTCATTCATCGGAGCGGCCAGTGGACCGTGACAGGAATTATAGCCCATGTACTCGGTTCGAATCTCCTCAAAACCCAGGTTGAGATCGTCAAGGCGAGTCCGCAACACTTCATCAGCCTTCTGAGCTTTCTCAAGAGCCTCGGGCCAAGAATAGGTTAACGTGCCGATGGCGGTAAAGCCATCCGAGTACGACATCGAAACTTTGTAAAACTCCGTAGCCGGTCTCCCTTTCACTTCGGATATCCTGACGCGATTCGGTCCAACCTGTTCGAGCTGAATCGTCGTGAAATCTGCGACACAATCTGGGGTGATGTACTCCTTGGGGTTGCCGATTTCATAAAGCAGTTGCTCTTTCACAGTTGCCAAAGACACGAGGCCGCCGGTGTTCTCATGTTTCGTGATGATGATTTCTCCGCTCGGAAACGCCTCGGCAATCGGAAAGCCAATGTGCGCCAAATCCGGAACCGAACGCCAATCGCCGGAATAATTTCCTCCCGTTGCCTGACCGCCGCATTCAAGAATATGGCCGGCAACAGTACCGGCAGCGAGTTTATCCCAGTCGTTTTCTTTCCACCCGAACTCATAGATCATCGGAGCCAGAGTTAATCCGGTGTCGGTTGTGCGGCCGGTGATGACGATCTGCGCTCCCTTTCTCAACGCTTCAACAATCGGAAAGGCGCCAAAGTAGACATTGGCACTCTGCAGACGATCTCGAAAAGAATCGAGATTCTCGGCAGTCTCCATGTTCCTCAATTCGACGCCGTTGGAATGAAGCTCCCCAATGCGGTCGAGAATATCATCGCCTAACACAACGCCGATCTTGAGCTTTTTGATTCCGAGCCTGCGAGCGACATTCAAAATCGCCTCGCTGCAGGAGAGGGGGTTAACGCCGCCGCCATTCGTAATGACTTTGATGTTCTTCTCAATACAGACTGGCAAAATCTGCTCGAACAACTCCACCAAATCCTTTGCATAGCCGAGCTTCGGGTCCTTCCGCTTTTGCTTCTGCATGATGGACATGGTCACCTCTGCCAGGTAGTCCATCATCATGTAATCGACAGGACCTTTCGTAACTTGGTCGTTGGGTGCTGTCAGCAAATCGCCCCAGAAGCCTTGGCCAGACGCTATGCGGACTTTATCCTTCACTCAATTATTTTGATATCAGGTCCTTTAAGCCGAATATGCAACTCATCCAATTGCTTCTTTTCAACAGTCGATGGCGAACCATCCATCAACGACAACCCGCTGCTCGTTTTGGGGAATGCGATGACGTCCCGAATGGATTTCTGTCCCGTCATCAGCATGACAATGCGGTCGAAGCCGTACGCGATGCCTCCATGCGGCGGAGCTCCGTACTTGAACGCATCCAGCATAAAGCCGAATTTCTGTCGTGCCTCTTCGGGACCAATGCCAAGCAAGCTAAACATCTTGCTCTGCAGCTCTGAGTTGTAGATTCTGATGCTGCCGCCGGCGATTTCATTGCCGTTCAACACCAGATCGTACGCCCGCGCACGAGCTTTGCCGGGGTCCGAATCAAGGAGAGGAATCTCCTCCAGTTTTGGAGAGGTGAAAGGATGATGCACCGCGACGTAGCGCTTTTCTTTATCGCTGAATTCCAACAGCGGAAAATCTGTAACCCAGAGGAAACTCCACGTGTCTTCGGGAATGAGCTTGAGTCTCTCCGCCATCTCCAGACGCAAAGCGCCGAGAATCGTATACGCTTTCTGCCAGGGACCTGAGATGATCAGACACAGATCGCCCACGTTTGCGTTCAACCGTTGCACGATGGCCTTAGTCTCTTCGTGAGAGACGAACTTTTCCACCGAACACTCGACCTTCTCGGGCTGAACTTTGAGATAGACAAGTCCACCTGCTCCCAACGACTTCGCAAGATCGGTGAGGCCGTCGAGCTGGTTCCGGGTATAGGATGCAAGACCTGTCAGCGTAAATCCAGCGACAACACCACCGTTCTTGACCGTCTCACTGAACACGCGAAAACCGCTTTTCGCAACGATGTCGGAACAATCCGAGATCTCCAGTCCAAACCGCGTATCCGGCTTATCCGAGCCGTACCGTTCCATCGCTTCGTTGTACGTCATCCGGTGGAAGGGTAACTCAAGCTTCACGCCGAGAATCCCTTGCCACAATTCAGCAAGTAATCCCTCGGTTGTATCCTGCACATCCTGTTCATCGCCAAACGACATCTCGACGTCGATCTGCGTAAACTCCGGCTGACGGTCGGCGCGTAGGTCTTCATCGCGGAAACATTTCACGATCTGGAAATACCGGTCGAACCCGGCCACCATCAGAATCTGTTTGTAGGTCTGCGGGGACTGGGGCAGTGCGTAGAATTTTCCCGGATGAATTCGACTCGGCACAAGATAATCCCGCGCACCTTCGGGTGTGCTTTTCATCAGGATCGGCGTTTCAATCTCGACGTAATTGTTCCGGCCATAGTACGAACGCGTAATCTGGTACGCACGATGACGCACGAGCAAATTGCGCTGCATCGAGGGCCGACGAAGGTCCAGGTACCGCCACGTGAGACGTGTATCTTCATTGATGTCAATCCTGTCTTCTATGGCAAACGGCGGCGTCTCTGCCTTGTTGAGTATTGTCAACTCGGTGATGACGACATCTATTTCACCGGTAGGCAACTCCGGATTCTCCGTTCCCGCGGGTCTTTGTTCGACTTTTCCCGTCACTGAAATGACATACTCCGACCGCAACGCCTTTGCGGCCTCGTATGTTTGCTCATCATGCTGCGGTGCAAAGACAATCTGCGTTTTCCCGTAGCGGTCGCGCAGGTCAATGAATATCACCCCACCCAGGTCACGCCGCACATCCACCCAGCCGCAGAGCGTGATTGTTTGTGCAATGTGCTGTGCCCGCAGCTCTCCACAAGTATGCGTTCGTTTCTTGTATTGTACCAAATTACATCCTCTTTAAGCATTTGCCACAAAGTCCCGCCTTGCGGTTCCGCCTCTCAGAATCCGGCTCGGTGAGCGGAATCCTGGTCCCGCTGTACGGGATCCCGCCTTTCGTAGTTTGAGAAGCGGGAACACTAAGTCACGAAGAACGTTGTTTGTGTTTTCCTATTCGTGTCTTAGAGTCTTCGTGGCTATTTACTTTTGTCCAAAAACAACAATGCGAGAACGCACACCACGTCGGTCCTCGCATTTTTCATTGTCGCATTCAATTAAGATGCTTCGTTACCTTCTCCGTTAAGATTCTCTTCGGCACAGCGCCTATCACCTGGTCGACAACACGGCCTCCCTTGAATATCAACAGTGTCGGTATGCTTCGAATCCCGAACTGCATCGAAATCTGTGGATTGGAATCAACGTCCATTTTCCCCACTTTCAAAGTACCAGTATATTCTTTTGCAAGCTCCTCAACGATCGGTGCGATCAAGCGGCATGGGCCACACCACTCTGCCCAAAAATCGACCAACACCGGCTTATCGGATTTAATGACCTCAGTTTCAAAATTCGCATCCGTTACTTCAATTGGCTTCATTCTTACTCCCTTTTGTTTTTATTGTGCCCGCAGTTGCACCGCCGCGGGTCCGAGCAGCTGCTTCATTGCTGCTATGAATGTATCACTCGGCTCCACCGTGAACCTGCGTGTGAAATATATCGAATTTTTCTCTAACCCGCTACCCGTAAGACTAAAGTAGCAGGCGCATTTCCCACGGTGCTTCTCCATCAACTCCCGCATCTCAGTGACGGTTTGCTCGTTCATCCTGTCAAGGTTCAGATAGAGTACGATGCTTTTGGTCAATTTCTCCCGCAGCAAACGCATGGGGACTACTTCGTTCACCAAGACCTTGATAGCATCGCCGCCCAACTCTCCTTTTCCACTGACCATCACCATCGAGTCCGGTTCAAGAAGTTTTGAATACTTCTGAAAGGGGTCTGAAAACACGATGCACTCCGCCTTGCCGGTAAAATCCTCGATGGTCACAAACGCCATGAGATTGCCTCGTTTATCGACCTTTTTCTTCACGGAGGTCACAATGCCACAGACTCTGACAGTTGTGTTATTTTTGAAGTTCTCTACTTGTCCCAGCTTCACGGTCGCAAACGCTTCAATTTCATCTGCGTACTTAAGCAACGGGTGACCGGACACGTAGAAACCGAGAACAGTTTTTTCGCGCGACAACACCTCCGCTTCGCTCCACGGCTCTGTCTGCGAGAGCATCGGCTTTACCTGAACTTTCGCTCCACCGACTTCGAACAGGCTATTCTGTCCCCTCACAAGCGCTTCCTGGATGTTTTGTCCGAAGGTGATCGCACGCTCGACGGTAGAAAAGAGTTGCGCACGATTTCCATGCAGCGAATCGAAAGCGCCTGCCTGAATGAGGCTTTCGATGGTCTTCTTGTTCACCAGTCGCAAATCCACGCGGGCACAGAAATCAAAGATATCGTGGAAATTGCCTTTTTGCGACCTGGATTCGACAATCTGCTCCACAGCGCTCACACCGACATTCTTGATCGCACTGAGACCAAAGCGAATCCCTCTCGGTGTAGCCACGAAGTTGACTCCACTCTCATTCACATCCGGCGGCATCACTTCAATCCCGAGCTTGCGACAGTCGTCGATGAAGAGAACGATCTTATCGGTGTTGCCCATTTCGCTGGAGAGCGTCGCGGCCATGTACTCCGCCGGAAAATGCGCTTTGAGATATGCCGTTTGATAGGCAAGGACGGAATAGGCGACACTGTGGGACTTGTTGAAACCGTACGACGCGAACTTTTCGATCAGGTCGAAAATGTCGGACGCAGTCTTCTTGTCTATACCGTTCTGTGCCGCGCCCGCGACAAACTCCTTTTTCTGTTCCGCCATGAGCGACTTGTCTTTCTTGCCCATGGCGCGACGCATAAGGTCCGCCTTCGCGAGGCTGAAACCGGCAACCTCGCTCGCGATTTTCATCACCTGCTCTTGGTAGACGATGACACCGTATGTTTCCTTCAAGATCGACTCAAGCTTCGGATGAATAAACTCAATGCTCTTGAGTCCATTCTTGCGGTCGATAAAGTCCGGAATGTTTTCCATCGGCCCCGGACGGTAGAGCGCGTTCATCGCAACAAGATCGTGGATCGAAGTCGGCTTCAGCCGACGAAGGTAATCTTGCATGCCGGAGCTTTCAAATTGGAAGATCGCAACGGTCTGAGCCTTCGAGAAAAGCTCTAGTGTCTTCGGATCATTCGGCGGCAATCGGTCCAGATCGATTTCAAGGCCGTGATTCTCTTTGATGAGCTGTAGCGCGTTCTCAAGCACTGTCAACGTACGCAGGCCGAGGAAGTCCATTTTCAGCAGACCAGCATCCTCGAGATCCTTCATGTTGTACTGCGTCATTAGATCGGTCTGCGGTGTCTGGTACATCGGCACATAATCGCTGATGTCGCCCGGAGCTATGACCACGCCGGCAGCGTGTGTCGAGACGTTCCGATTCATCCCCTCGAGCACTTTTGCCGAGTCAATCATGAGCCTGATCTTCTCATCGGTACTTTCCTTGACCCACTTGAGGTCGGGAATGGTCTCGAGAGCTTCAGCGAGATGTGTAACTTTGCCGAGGACAACGGGAATTTGCTTCGTGATCGGGTCGATGGTGCTGAGGGGTATGCCCAGGACTCGACCGACATCCTTCAGCACTGCGCGGGATGAAAGCGTGCCAAACGTGATGATTTGTGCGACCGACTCCGCCCCATACTTGTTCCGCACATATTCGATGACTTTATCGCGCTTGTCATCGGCAAAATCGACGTCAATATCCGGCATGCTGACGCGGTCGGGATTCAAAAAACGCTCAAACAGCAGCCCGTATTGCAGCGGGTCGACGTCCGTGATTCCAACCGCATACGAGACGATACTTCCCGCCGCACTGCCACGACCTGGGCCAACCCGTACACCCATCTTGCGCGCTTCGTTGATAAAATCTTGCACAATCAAAAAGTATCCCGCATAACCCATCTTGTTGATAACGCTCAGCTCGTGCTCAAGCCGATCCATGATCTCTCGCGTAATGACGGAATAGCGGCGCATCAATCCTTCGCGGGCGAGCTTTTCGAGATACTGCTCAAGCGTCTCGACTCCAGCGTCAGCCGGAATCGGGAACTTCGGCATGTAGTTCGTTTTGAAATCCAGCTCCACGTTGCACTTTTCTGCAATCTCAAGTGTCGAGGCGATTGCTTCCGGAAAATCCTTGAACAACTCAGTCATTTCCCTCGAACTCTTGAAGTAAAGTTGGTCTGTGCCATAGCGGAGCGTCATATAATCCGAGGTCGTTGTTGCACTCGCATCGGGAATGTGGAGCATGATGTTGTGCGGCAGGGCGTGCTCGTGCTTCATATAATGCACGTCGTTGGTTGCGACGAGCCTGAGTCCGAGCTCTTTTGCAAGTCGAGGCGCATCGGCAAGAATCGGCTTCTCGACATCCATTCCGTGGTTCTGGATTTCAATGTAAAAATCCTCGCTGAAAATGTCTTTGTAGATGCCGGCAACGGAGCGCGCTTCCTCGTAATCGTTATTGACCAAATGTGCGGACACTACTCCGCCCGGACACGCGGATGTTGCCACAATACCTTCCCGATACCGATGAAGCAGCTCAACGTCGATGCGAGGCTTATAGTAAAAGCCCTCGGTGTGTCCCAACGTGCAGAGTTTGATCAGATTTTTGTAGCCGGTACTATTTTTGGCAAGCAACAGGATATGATGATAGATGCCGCGTCCCCGCCCTTTTGCGGACTTCTCCGACTGCATCGTTTTGTCGAATCGGCTGCCTTTGGTGAGGATATACGCTTCGAATCCGAGGATTGGCTTGACGCCGGCTTTCTTCGCCTTCTTGTAGAACTCGATAGCGCCAAACATGACGCCGTGGTCTGTGAGCGCGACGGCGGGCATCTTCTGCTCGACCGCAGATTTGACGAGACCCTCAATGGTCGATGCGCCGTCTAAGAGGCTGTAGTGGGAATGATTGTGGAGATGGACGAAGTCGGGCATCGGTCAGAAGACAGAATGAAGAATATGCGCTTTTTGTTCCGCTTCTTAAGAATCCCGCTCTTAAGCGGAATCCAAGAAAGCGGGACA
>CAYJSZ010000003.1:36192-40585 GCA_964372545.1 uncultured Ignavibacteriaceae bacterium | reverse complement strand
AGCGGGACAGAAAACTGAATTGGGTCAGAACAAAGAGGAATTACGGGAGTAACAGTACGAACTAAAGAGGAGAAAAGAAAGTCAAAGTGAAGTACTCCTCTTCAAGAACCCACCACCAGCAACTTCAGCTCCGTCATCGCTTCGATCGCGTATTTCAGCCCTTCGCGACCGAAGCCGGAATCTTTGATGCCGCCGTACGGCATGTTGTCGACACGGAAGGTGGGATTGGCGTTCGAAATAGCAATTTAACAATCGGTGCTTGTTATTTCTTCGTTCAATGAGACGGCTGTTCGTGAAGTTTTTCCTGAAGCCAGAGATTTACCAACACATCGCATGAAATCCCCTTTCGTTTGGCTACCAACTGCAGTTTCTCAGACAGTGTTTTCTCCACCGGAAAGTACGTGACCTCGGACTCGATGTGAACATTAACCTTAACTTTTCTGGTTTTCTCCCAGAAGTCGCTCAAATCATTCCTATCCCAGTACTCCCCGATTTCCCTATATGAAGTTGCTTTCGAAAGCAACGTTTTATTTTTTCTCATACCGTTTCCTTTCTCCTTGTGTCATATCACGCGCTGAGAGTATCAGAGCGTGACCGCTTTTCTTATAAACAAAGAAAACGATCAAATAGCGACCGTTTTTTGTTCTGCCGAAAGCTGAGTAAACATGTTCCCCCCTTTTGATGCCCTTTTTCGACAAATCTGAAATGCTTGCTATTGTTGAGAACCTCACGCACTTCATCTTGCTGAACACGATGTTTCACTCTTATTTTCTCAATGATTTCCTCTATCCAAATGATCCCGCTTATTTTCAAGAAGAATACCCGCTATTATTGTAAAAGTCAACTTAGACCACCAGCAACTTCAGCTCCGTCATCGCTTCGATCGCGTATTTCAGCCCTTCACGACCGAAGCCGGAATCTTTGATGCCACCGTACGGCATGTTGTCGATGCGGAAGGTGGGATTGTCGTTGACAATGAGTGCGCCGACTTCGATATGATTGTAGGCGTAGAGGATGTTTTGAAAATCATTTGAGAAAATGCCAGCCTGTAGGCCGAAACTCGAATCGTTCACTCCAGCCACCGCTTCTTCAATTGTGCTGAATCTGTGCAGCGTCACCACGGGACCGAAAATCTCTTTGCAGAACACGTTCGAAGTGCGGCTAACATTTTCAAGCACGGTCGGCTCTACGACTCGCCCATTTCGTCCGCCGCCTGTAAGCAGCTTTGCTCCCTGCTTCGACGCATCAGCAATCCATTGAGAAACCCGCTCCGCCGCTGCATCATCTATCAGAGGACCCATCACTGTTTCAGCATCATCTGGGTCGCCGCATTTTACCGCCTTCGTAGACTGCACGAACTTGTCCCTGTAAGCATCATAGATCGACTCGTGCACATAAATACGCTGCACCTTAATACACACCTGACCCGCATACACAAACGAACCGATGACGTTCTTTTTGACTGCCTCATCCACATTTGCCGTTTTGTCGACAATGACGCCTGCATTCCCGCCAAGCTCCAACAGCACTTTTTTCTTGCCAGCTTTGGTCTTGAGAAACCAGCCAACGGTAGGGCTTCCGGTGAAGCTGAGCATCTTGATCCGCTCGTCGGTCACTAACTTTTCTGCCACGGCATTGGAACAGGGCAAAATGCTGAAGGCCTCTTTGGGAAATCCCGATGCCTCAATAATTTCGCCAAGCTTAAGGCTGGTGAGAGGAGCCTGCGGTGGTGGCTTGAGGATGAAAGCGTTCCCTGCTGCAATTGCTGGAGCGACTTTGTGGGCTACAAGATTCAGCGGGAAATTAAACGGCGAGATACAGAGAACAACGCCCATCGGGAAGCGCCGCACAACACCGAAGCGGTTCTTCGTGTGGGCATTTAAGTCAAGCGGAATTGCCTCTCCCCCAATTCTCTTCGCCTCTTCAGCAGCGAGTTGGAACGTCGTCGCTGCACGGTCAACCTCAACACGCGACCACTGGATCGGCTTGCCTACTTCGGCAGTGATAAGTCGGGCAAACTCTGCTTTCTGCTGTTTGATTTGCGCGGATACAAAAGAAAGAATCTCGGAGCGCTCATAACTTGCGAGAGACCGCGTCTTTTGAAATCCTTTAACCGCTTTCTCGACCGCTTCGTTTGCGTCCGCTTCTGTCGCGAGCGAGACTTTGCCAAGGACGGAATTGTCCCACGGATTCGTTATCGCCGAGACGCTTACCGAGGAATTCCTCTTTTCGCCCGCGAGTATTAATGGATGAACTTCTGAGGACATGACGCCCGCTAATAGAGAGACCCTTCGACTTCTCCCGATGAACTCTGTTCATCGGGATGAGCTCAGGGTGACTTATTCGTTTAGTAACTTCTTTACTGTACTCACCACATCATCCACCGCAACCATCATTCTCTCACCGGTGCTACGGCGCTTGATCTCGATCTGCTTATTCTTCAGCCCCTTCTCACCGACAATTGCCTGAAATGGCATACCGAGCAAATCCGCATCCTTGAACTTGAACCCAGCCGAAACATTGGAGCGGTCATCAAAGAGCGTCTCAACTCCCGCCTCTGTGAGCGCGCGATAGACTTGGTTCGATGCTAACACGGTCTCTTTGCTATTCATGCTCACCGCAATGACATGAACGTGGTATGGTGCGAGGGCCCTATTCCAGATTATGCCGTTCTCGTCGTGGCTCTGCTCGATATGAGCTGCAATGATCCTTTCCACGCCGATGCCATAACTTCCCATGACGATGGGCAGCGACTGGCCATTCTCATCGAGGAACTTCGCTCCAAGCGCTTCTGAATATTTCGTGCCGAGCTTGAAGATATGCCCCATCTCAATCCCATGCGTAACCTTCAAGGGCTTTCCACACTTCGGACAAGGTTCGCCGGTTTCCACTTCCCGCAAATCAAAGTAGCCGTCGATCTTTGCATCGCGTTGCAGGTCGATGTTTGCAAGGTGATGGTCATTTTTGTTCGCGCCGCTGATAAGATTATTCGCACCTTCAAGGCGCTTGTCGGCAATAATACTGAAGCCGTTGAGTCCAACCGGCCCAATTGATCCTCCATCCGCGCCCGTAAGAGCTTTCAATTCTTCAGCGGGCATCGGGCCAACATCTCCGCCACCAAGAGCGGCAGAAAGCTTTGACTCATTGAGTTGATCGTTACCAACCATGAGAATCAGAACCGGTTTACCATTATGGCGATAAACTACCGATTTAGCGAGTCGGGAGTGGCCGACGTTCAAGAATGCAGCGAGATCGTCAATCGTCCTGACATTGGGTGTATGGATTTCCTCGACCTGCTTTCCGTCACCGCTGCGACCAACGGAAGCCAACTTCGATGTCGCGACTTCAAGATTGGCAGCGTAATCGCACTCAGGACAAAGTGCAACGGTATCTTCTCCATGGTCGGCTTCGACCATGAACTCCTGCGAGCCGGTCCCTCCCATCGCTCCGCTCGACGCGCCGACAACGAAAAACTTCAGACCGCTGCGCGTGAAGATGTTCTTATATGCCTCAGCGTGTGCCTCGTAACTTCGGTCGAGTCCTTCCCACGATGCATCGAGGCTGTAGGAATCCTTCATGATGAACTGCCGACCACGCAATACACCCGACCGCGGACGCGGCTCGTTACGGAATTTCGTCTGGATTTGATACCAGATTTGTGGCAGGTCTTTGTATGACTGAATGTGGTTGCTCGCTATCCACGCAATGACTTCCTCGTGTGTGGGGGCTAACACGAGGTCGCGCTCTTTGATGCTCAGAATAAGATTGGGGATATTCCGACGGCCCGTTTGAATCCAGAGCTGCTCGGGATTCAACGCTGGCAAGTGAAACTCCTGCGCCCCGATGGCATTCATTTCTTCCCGCAGTATAGTCATCGCTTTCATCATCGCTCGATATCCGAGCGGTAGGTAGGCATACACTCCTGCGGTGAGTTGGCGCATGAGTCCAGCCCGCAGCATCAACTGGTGGCTGGGAATGACGGCGTCGGAAGGGGTTTCTTTTTGTGTTGGGATGAAAGCTTTTGAAAGACGCATGCGTTGAGTATTGAGTAGTAAGTATGTGAGTAGAAAGTAGTAAGAGAATTTTAGACTGTAGCCGCAGGCTTTAGTCTGCGGGGGAGAAAAACAATCCGCAATCACGAATCACCAATCTACAATCGGTTTGTGCCCCCGAGACGATTCGAACGTCCGACCAACGGTTTAGGAAACCGCTGCTCTATCCATCTGAGCTACGGGGGCGATGTTTTTATTGTCTTGTCTTGTTTTGTTTAGTCCCGCCTGCGGCGGGATTCTCAAAATTGCTTCCACTCACCGTAAACGTTCGTGGGCAATTTTGGAAGAAACCGCTGCTCTATCCATCTGAGCTACGGGGGCGATGTTTTTATTGTCTTGTC
>CAYJSZ010000003.1:0-36092 GCA_964372545.1 uncultured Ignavibacteriaceae bacterium | reverse complement strand
CGGGATTCTCAAAATTGCTTCCACTCACCGTAAACGTTCGTGGGCAATTTTGGAACTACGGGTCCGTCAACACTACAATTCAATTGAAGTTACGAAACTTTAGAAGGGAGTGCAAGGGAGGTGTGAGGATAGCAACTCACGACCTCCTCTTCAGATACAAAACCGCAAGCGGAGGAAGTGTGAGACTAAGAGAGAAGGGTCGACCATGAGCCGGAATCTGTTCAGATTGGATATAGCCGCGATTGCCGATGTTACTGCCACCGTAGAAGATCGAATCACTGTTGAGTAACTCAAGGTACTCTCCTTCTTCTGAAACGCCGATGCGATAACCTTCGCGAGGAACAGGGGTGAAATTGCAGACCACAACGGTGGAATTCTGACCGTCAATCGACTTTCGCAGGAACGAAATGATGCTTTGTACCTCGTCGTGAAAGTCAATCCACTCGAACCCCGAATGTGCAAAATCCACCTCGTAGAGGGGCGGCTGGGATCTGTAAAGCGCATTCACATCATCGAGCCAGTGTGAAAGGCCGCGGTGCTGCTCCTGGTCAACGAGATGCCAGTCGAGCGACATGTCATGATTCCACTCACGCCATTGACCGAATTCTCCACCCATGAACAAGAGTTTTTTCCCCGGAAAGGCATACATCAATCCAAAGAGGAGTCGGAGATTGGCGAACTTCTGCCAAATATCGCCTGCCATTTTGCGGATGAGCGAACCCTTGCCATGTACCACTTCATCGTGAGAAAGCGGCAACACGAATCGCTCACTGAAAGCATAGAGCAACGCAAAGGTTAGGTTGCGGTGATGATATTTTCGATAGATCGGATCCTTTCCGAAATACTCTAGAATATCGTGCATCCAGCCCATGTTCCATTTCAGGTCGAAGCCGAGTCCGCCTTCGTGAGCAGGCCGAGTCACCGACGGCCATGCTGTCGATTCTTCAGCGATCGTCAACACATCCGGATGGTACTTGTGGACAACGCTATTGAGGTGCCGGAGAAAATCAATGGCTTCGAGATTCTCGCGACCGCCGAATTCGTTTGGCACCCACTCGCCTTCATCGCGAGAATAATCGAGATAGAGCATGGATGCAACTGCATCGAGCCGCAAACTATCGATATGATACGTTTCGATCCAGAAGAGCGCGTTGGCGATGAGAAAATTCTTGACCTCGTGCCGACCGTAATTGAACACCAAGCTTCCCCAGTCCGGATGTTCTCCTTTGCGTGGATCCTCGTGCTCGTAGAGATGCGTCCCATCGAATTCTCCGAGCGCGTGGGGATCATCCGGGAAGTGCGCGGGCACCCAATCAAGAATCACACCGATATCATGCTGATGGCAGTAGTCGACAAAGAACATGAAGTCCTGCGGTGAACCGTGCCGACTCGTCGGCGCGTAGTAGCCAGTGACCTGATAACCCCAGGAGCCGTCGAACGGATGTTCTAAGATTGGAAGGATCTCGATGTGTGTAAAGCGCTTTTCCTGCGCGTAGGCAACGAGCTTTTTCGCCATCTCTCGATACGTCAGCCAGCGATTGCCTTCTTCCGGTACGCGCGCCCATGATCCGAGATGAACTTCGTAGATCGACATCGGCTTCGCGAGATGGTCGGTGTTCTTTCGTCTCTCGCACCATGCGCCGTCCGTCCAATGGTAGCCGCCAAGAAAGTTCACCCGCGATGCAGTGCGAGGACGATGTTCCATCTCAAACGCGTACGGATCCGATTTGTCAAGAACTCTGCCGTCTTTCGTCTTGATCTGAAATTTGTAGAGCTCCCCTTCCTGCAAGTCGGGAATAAAAATCTCCCACACCCCCGACCCGCCAAGCACGCGCATCGCATGGCGCCGGGAGTCCCAGTTATTGAAATCGCCTACTACGCTGACGCTGCGGGCATTCGGCGCCCAGACGGCAAACTGCACGCCTCGTACGCCGTTCACTTCCATCGAATGTGCGCCGAGCTTTTCGTAAACGCGATGATGGTCTCCTGCATTGAAAAGATACAGATCAAAATCCGTCAGTGTGGGAAGGAACGAATACGGGTCGTGGATGAACTCGGAATTACCGGAAGCGTATTTCTTCTTCAGGCGATAGGGCAGGACATCATACCAATCACCGATCAACGACTCGAAGAAACCGTCATCGCTGATTTTCTGCATCGGAAACTCGCGACGGCCATTCTGTTCCTCGATGACCTCCGCTTCGTTCACATCCGGCAAGAATGC
The DNA here is from genome assembly GCA_964372545.1 of uncultured Ignavibacteriaceae bacterium. GTDB lineage: Bacteria > Bacteroidota > Ignavibacteria > UBA10030 > UBA10030 > CAYJSZ01. The sequence goes on along the minus strand of CAYJSZ010000003.1, from coordinate 33,868 downwards.
ACGAACGGCAACGACGTTCTTTCCCTCGACCGACACAACATGGGCTCCGAGTACCTGGAACGGGTCGTGGTGGTCAACTGCGATTATACGTTGTATGTCGTCTGGAGAGACGGTGCTTTTCATGATAGCTCAGGTCCGATACAAATGTCGCGAACGGATGTATCGCTCGACGTGCTCTGGGACAAGGTAGCGAATTGAGCCGTTCTGCCGAACGATGTTCCGAATGTCCGATGATGAGAGATCCAAAAGTGAACCTTTCAAGAACAGAACCTTCGACCGGGGTATCCTGTTCGAATACTGCAGGCGTTTCCGGGTACGGGGGTACACAACGAGCTTTGCCATGTTCATGATTTCCCTATGATCCTTCCATGTGTGGAATTCGGAAAGATTGTCGCTCCCGATTATCAAGAACAACTCCGCCTTGGGATTTTTCCGGCGCAGGAGTTTCAGAGTATCAACCGTATAGGAAACCCCCTTTCGCCCGACTTCGACATCGGAAACAGTAAAAGCGTCATTCCCGCGCACGGCAAGTACTGCCATATGCAATCGGTCTGCGGGCTTGGCCGAAGAGCGTTTTCGCTTGTGTGGAGGAACATATGCCGGAATAAACATGATGCGCTGCAGTCGCAACTGTCTTCGCGCCCGTTCCGCGATAATCAAATGGCCGATATGAGGCGGGTCGAACGTTCCGCCCAGGATGCCAATGCGCTCGGGTTTCGATGATATGTGTTTCAGCCGATTCCGCCCTTCTCGTTCATAACAGTGATTCGTACACGGCTAACGTTTGTTTCGCCGCTGCACGCCAGGTGAATTGCGCAGCTCGCATTGTTCCTCTCTCAACAAGTTGACTGCGAAATTGCGAATCGTCCAGAGTCTTCATCAACGCTTCAGCAAGAGAGTCTGGTCTATTCGCTTCAAAACTCAGCGCACCATTTCCCGCCACCTCCGGCAACGAGCCGCGATCCGAAACAATCGCCGGCGTTCCGCATGCCATCGCCTCCAGAGCCGGAAAACCGAATCCCTCATAGAGTGAAGGAAGAACAACGATGCTCGCGCTGTTATAGAGAAGCACAAGCTCCTCGCCATCCATTCTCCCACAATCTTTGATTGCACTGACGACGTCTAACTCTCGCGCGAGTGTCGACAGCTCTTCGTTGTCGAACAAACGCTCACCGGCAAAAACCAGATCGAGCTCACTTCTCGATGCGCGTACAAGCCTGAATGCCTTCAGCAATACAGGAATATTCTTGTGTCGACCAAGTCCGCCCACATAGAGGACATACGGCTTGTCTAATCCTTTGCTTTTCCGGAAATCATCAAGAGCGGTCGAGCGTTCTATCTTTCGAAACCTTTCACTGACCCCGTTGTAGATTACATGCACGCGATCCTCCCGCACTCCGAAGCGCGCCACGATATCTTCTTTTGTCTTCCGTGAAATGACAATAAGAGCCCCCGCCTTCGTCACGGCCTGCCGGATCATGAATGCCGCATAGGCTCTCTGCACCGGGTTGAAGTATTCCGGAAACTTGAGATGGATAAGATCGTGAATCGTCACAACGCTCCTACCCTGCAAACCTCGGGGCAACGTGTAGTGCGGTTCGTGGAAAAGGTCTACTTCGTGCCTTCGAATGTACGCCCCATAATTGAAAAACTCACCCACGGAGTATTTCCCGAAACGACTCTCGACAGTGGTCGTTCCGTTTTGCGGTTGGACTCGCATCATATCTTCAGGAGCAAGGAAAAGAAGGAACGAATGGGAAGACTGAAGCTGTTGAAATTCCTTCACTAACTCCTGAATATACGTTCCGATGCCGTAATCAAAGTATTTGCGTGCGTCGATGCCGATACGTGCCATGAGAGGTTTTCAACGAATGTAATATAGGCAGACTCGTTCCGAAACTCAATAAGCGAATGAATTGCCGCCGCCGGTGAGAAAGAATTCAACGGTTCAACCTGAGTGCCAGCCGAATAATGGCCTCAGTGCTTGAAGCGTCGGGGGTCGACAGAAAATAGAAAACCAATCGACGAGCGCCGAAAACCGCCAAGAGATAGATCCGAAGGAGAATGGTAGAAAGGCGGGAATGATGCTTCGCATAGTAGCGGAGCTGGCTTCTCCGATATTCCACCTTGATCCGTTCGGCCACTGTCGAAATCGATGCTCCACGCACATGGACTATCGATACCGAAGGGTTGTGCAGCACCTTCCAACCTTTGAGGCGGATTCTTCTGCATAAGTCCGCGTCTTCGAAATACATAAAGAACGACTCGTCAAACCCCCCGATGTCTTCGAACACCGACCTCCGCACCATGAGCGCCGCTCCGGTCAGCCAATCGACTTCGCACGGTGACTGCAAATAGGGGCGCATCCGATATTGAAACTCTGAGGGATTCTCTTTCGATAGACGTTGGAGCTCTTTCACCTTCCATTCGTTCCGGAGCGACGGGTCAAAACCGAACGACATTTGCAGGGTGCCGTCGGGATTGAGTAAACGCGGCCCCACAGCGGCGACATTCGGTCGTTCCTCGAGAAAAGAACCTAACAAGGCCGGAGCGTCGGAGCTGAGCACGGTATCGTTGTTCAAGAAGAACAAATACCTTCCCGACGCGAGTTTTGCGCCGGCATTATTAGCGGACCCGAACCCTCTGTTTTCTGATAGACGCTCGTATGTGAATGAGGGAAACTCCCTCTGGAGCAATCCCAGGTCATCGCCTTCCGAATGGTTATCGACGACGATTACTTCCAAGCCCGGTGAATAGCTGACAATGGACCTCAGTGCATTCCGCGTGTGCTCGTAGCCGTTGTAGTTCACCACAATGATAGACACGTTCATACGACGAGTTCAGAATGACACAGCAAACAACAATGATCGAAATGAGAACTGAAGTTGTGCTCGTGAGTTCTCCGATTGTTCAATGGCCGATCGAATATACCAATAGATCGTGCGAGGGACAAACCCCACCAACAACAGAAGTCTATAGACTATGACCGCCGGCATTCCGAAGTGTTTGCGATAGTAGTACAGGACATTATCGTACTGCTCGCAAAAGATTCTCTCGTCCCGAATCATCGGCCGTGCAGTTTTGCCAAGGTGATGGACAACCCGTGCCTCAGGACAAAAGACAATCTTCCATCCGGCCTTCTTGATGCGGTACGACCAATCGAGATCGTTGTAATAAATGGAAAATCGTTCATCGAACATCCCCACAGATTGAATGACCTCCTGACGAACAATCACCGCCGCCGCCATCACGTGGTCAACCTCGCGCTCGCTTGCGTGGTCGAAAAAAGTCATCTCACTTCCGGCAAAGAGCTGCGACTGAGGAAACAACCGGTCTAAGACGACCATATCGCAGAAATGCGTCCAGAGCGAGACGAATCCCCTGCACGAAGGCTGAATGCCACCGTCGGGATACAGAAGCTGCGGACCGCACATCCCGACATCTCGATGGTCGTCCATATACGCCACGAGTTTCTCGAGCGCCAGCGGCTTCAGCGACGCGTCGCTATTCAACAGGAAGATATAACGCCCTTGGGCAATCTTCATCCCGTCGTTATTCGGTTTTGCGAAGCGTTCGTTCGCTGCGTTCCGGATGAGCTTCACCTCGCGAAATTCTCTCTCCACCATCTCCGGGCTGCCGTCGGTCGAAGCGTTATCAACGACGATGACTTCTTTCGGTATCGTGCACTGTCTCACCGATTGAAGACACTCGAACAACAGCTCCCGGGTATTCATGTTGACGACGATGACCGATACATCGATCACAGTTGTTCTCCCTCCGAGCTCATTCTTTACTGTCCAGCGAGAGCAAACTTCTCAAGCATTTTTCCTTTGATCTCACGAAGGTATTCGCGATCACGGGCGTCGAAATAACCGGGTTTCAGCATGAACGTCAGATACACGCCCAGCGATACGAGGACCATGACGGCGATTTTCGCGAACAAGGGATTTACGATTGTTCCGGCCCCCAAGCCCAGGGCTATTCCTAACGCCATCGCGAGAAGCGGTTGAGGAAACAGCCGCAACACTGCATACCATTCGACCTTCAATTCCCGATGAATCATCCACAGAAACAACAGTGCTTCAATCGCCAAGGCGGCCGATGTCCCGACGAGCAAGCCGGTATAGCCGAAGTTTCGTAGCAACAGAAAGCTTAAAATCCCGTTGAGTAATAGCCCGACCGCCGAACTATACATGCCGAAACGCGCTTTTCCCACGCCGATCGAAATAAAATAGGCAGGCCCTGTCAGAAGATTTAGCGCATTTGCAACGAGCAGCAGCTGGAGCGTGATAATAGCCACTTCTTGATGAGGACCAAGCCAGAGCGTGATGAGTGAGTCGGCAAAAAAGCCGACGCAGGAGAAAAAAGGGATGCAAAAGAAGACCAGGTACTTGAGGCTTCGGTAGTAGAGTTTCGTGACGCTGTCATCACGTTGCTGCGCGTGAAGCTCCGAGGCTACCGGCAGAATCGGATTCAAGAGCAAGACCACAATCTGTCGCATCGCTTGAATGACACGAGAGGCGACCTCGTAGTTCGAAACTGAATTGAGACTCACGAATGAGCTCAATAACAGTTTGTCGTAGTGGAGATGAACGCTGTTGGCTATTGCGATAACAAAAATATCCTTACTGAACCGAAGGGATTCCCGGATATCCCGAGGATGCAACCGAAACGATGTCAAGGGCAGATTGGAAAACAACCGAAAGAAAACGAAAGCAAGTAGACCGACCGAAACGACCGTCGCGATGGCGTTCGCGTAAACGATTCCTCGAAGTCCAAATCCCATCACCAGTGCTCCATACATCAACATTCCATTGAATAACCAATAGACGATCGTGATGGAGTTGGTGATCTGCATTTTTTGCAGGCCATTGATTGCAGCGGAAAAAACCGTTCCGACCAGACTGAAGGCGAAGACGACCATCGAGCCGAGTAGAATGAAACGAACGTCGGCGGCAAACTCGCCGCTGTCCGCAAAAAAAGCGGCGATCAAGACGCTGTCGAACAGCCAGACGAGGGCGAGCAAGAGGACCGAGATGAGCGTGTACAGAATAAAGGCAGACTGAAGAACGCGGGCAAGCCGTTCGAATTCCCGCCTGGGCTCAAGCTCGGCCACGAATTTCGTAATCGTGCTGCTGAGACCAAAGTCGCTCAGCGACGCGTAGCTAACGAACACCCGTGCAATCGCCCAGACGCCAAATCCAACGGGTCCCAGATAGAACAACATGACCGGAACGAGAAGAAACGTGACTGTTATCGTCACCACAAATGCGACGATGTTGTACACGGCGTTTTTGGCGATAACAATACCGGACAAAGCTCAAACCCCTCTTCCTAATTTAGATGACCTGCATGCGGATAGCGGGAAAATATACCAAAATGTTTCTGAGTGTTCCAAAGAAGGCCGCGGGAGAGTAATGAAGCGGGTCGGAGAATGTGCAGTGCGAGAAGCTCTCCGGGACATTCACAGCTTCAAGCGCGCCATCACTGTGGACAAATCTTTATCGCCGCGCCCGGAGAGGTTCACAATTATGAGTTCTTCTTTCCTGCCGGGATTCTTGACGACGTGCGCTAAAGCGTGAGCCGATTCTAAAGCAGGAATGATTCCTTCATGCCGAGCCAGCAGCTGGAATGCTTCGAGCGCTTCGTCATCGGTCGCCGAAGTGTACTCAACAAGCTTTTGATCCTTCAAGTACGAATGTTCCGGACCGACGCCGGGATAATCGAGTCCGGCGGAGATGGAATGAGCATTCTGAACCTGCCCGTGCTCATCTTGGAGAAGATATTGCATCGCTCCGTGCAACACACCCGGAGTTCCCTTCGTCAGTGAAGCGGCGTGTTTGCCGCTCTCAAGACCTACACCGGCAGCTTCAACTCCGATGAGCCTTGGTTTAGGTACTTCATCCAGAAATTGATAAAACATGCCGATCGCATTACTCCCCCCACCCACACATGCGATGATGCGGTCCGGCAATCTCTTTTCCGCTTCCACAATTTGCTCGCGCGTTTCCACACCGATGATGCTCTGAAAATCCCGCACCATCATCGGATACGGATGCATGCCAACAACGGAGCCGATGATGTAGAACGTTGTCTCGACATTCGTAACCCAATCTCGGATCGCTTCGCCGGTCGCATCCTTTAGCGTTCGACTTCCGCTGGTGACAGATCGAACATCAGCGCCGAGCAGCTTCATTCGTGCAACGTTGGGTGCCTGGCGCTGCATGTCTACTTCACCCATGTACACAACACAGTGCAGCCCAAACAGAGCACAGACTGTTGCGACGGCCACTCCATGCTGCCCCGCACCGGTCTCGGCAATAATACGCTGCTTCCCCATCCGTCGCGCTATCAGCACCTGGCCGACTGTGTTGTTGATTTTGTGAGCGCCGGTGTGGCATAAATCCTCGCGCTTCAAATAAATCTTCGAGCCGCCGAGATGTTGACTGAGACGTTCTGCAAAATACAAGGGAGTCGGTCTGCCGGCGTAGTGCTTCAGATAGTAGAGAAACTCCTGGCGAAACGCCGAATCGTTCTTGAGTTGACGATACGTTCGGTCAAGTTCTTCTGCGGCGGGAACAAGCGTTTCCGGGATGTAGCGACCGCCATAGATTCCGAAATGTCCCCGCTCGTCTGGTAGGGTTCCGACATATGGCTCGTTCTTACTCATCATCTTCATCGAAGTCTTGATTGTAGATGAGCGGAATGCTTTTCGCCCGCGCGATAAAAGCCCGGACCTTGTTGGGGTCTTTCTTTCCGGGTCTCACTTCAATGCCGCTACTCACATCGACTCCGTAGGGTTGTACAAACCGCACAGCCGCTTCGATGTTGTCAGGAGTAAGACCTCCGGATACAATAATGCGTCCGTATTCTTTCGCCTTGACTGCAACATGCCAGTCAAATGTCTGGCCGGTTCCGCCGTACACTCCTTTTTGATAAGTATCGAGCAGGAAGGCATCGACCACGTAGTTGCGCATCACTTCCACATCAAAGTCTTTTGTGACGTGAAAGACTTTTATCGCACTGACCTCATAGTCGATCAGATCGTCGGGACCTTCGTTGCCATGCAGTTGAACTGCGCTGAGCTTTGCCGTTGCGATAACATCGTGGACATACTTGCGCTTCGCATCGACGAAAACGCCGATCTTCGAGATATGTTCCGGCAACTGCCGGGTTATCTCCGCTGCGTTCTCGGGTTTGATAAAGCGCGGGCTGAATTGATAGAAATTAAACCCAACGGCATCCGCCCCACAGCGTACCGCGTGTGTGGCGTCTTCGAGATTGGTAATGCCGCAGATTTTGACAAAGAGGTCCTGCATCCTACGTCCGAATCAGTTCCCTTAAAAAGCCCGTGCGATCTCCTGTTGTCGCCAACGCCTCGCCCACCAGAATGGCGTCGAAGCCCGCTGCTCGAAGCACCGACACATCGCCTCGCGAGACAATTCCGCTCTCGCTGACTGCTACCGCCCCTGCGCGAAGGAATGGTCGCAATTCTAAAGATCGCTGAACAGAGACTTCAAATGTCGATAGGTCACGATTGTTGATGCCGATGATGCTTGCGTTGATCTCATTCGCTCGCTCAATCTCTTCCCTTGAGTGCACTTCGACGAGGACATCAAGGCTGAGCGACCGTGCACAGGAGTCAAGGCTCCTCAAGTGTTCATCCGTCAATACCCGCACGATCAGCAGGATTGCGTCGGCGCCGATAACGCGCGACTCATACAGTTGATACTCATCGATGATGAAATCCTTTCGCAATACCGGCAGGGAAACGGTCGATGCGATTTGTCCAATATACGATTTTTGTCCTTGGAAAAATTGCTCGTCCGTGAGTACCGAAAGAGCTCTTGCTCCGCCCCGTTCATATTCACGAGCAAGTCGAACCGGGTCGAAATCTTTACGCAACATCCCGCGTGAGGGAGACGCCTTTTTTATCTCGGCGATAACTGCAAGGCCGTTTCCCTGCAGGGCGTTTTTGAAAGGCCTTGGCGGCCGCAGGTCGTGAATGCGTGCTTTGAGCTCCTTCAGCGGCACTGCAGCTCGCGCTTCATTGACTTCCACGCGTTTCCGGTCGAGAATCTCCTCCAGAACGCTCATTCGGTTGCAGCCTTCGGTTGTGTCGATTGTTCAAGCCGACGAATCTTAACCTGCCGGATACGACGAGCGCTCTTGTTCAGAATCGTAAAACTCATATCGCTTTGCCGGATTTCCTCGTTGAGTTCCGGCAAGCGGCCGGTGACTTTCTGCAAGAAACCGGCAAGCGTTTCATAATCCGACGCCTCCGGAACTCTTGCGCTGAACTGCTTATTGAAATCAGCAATGCTGATGTTGGCATCGACGACCACGGTACCGTCGCTCTCTTGTTCGGCCGTTTTGTGGACTTCATCGTACTCGTCGTGTATTTCACCGACGATTTCCTCCATGATATCTTCCATAGTCACGATGCCTTCCGTACCCCCGTACTCATCGATAACGACAGCGAGGTGAATTTTATTTTGTTGAAACTCGCGGAGCAGTTGGCTGATTTGTTTCGATTCCGGCACAACGTATGCTGGCCGAACAATATCTTGTAAGACGATGAGATCTTTGTGCTCAATCAGACTGAGAAGATCCTTGCTGTACACGACGCCTATGATGTGGTCAATCGTTCCTTTGTAAACCGGTAATCGCGAGTATCCCTGGTCAATGACCTTGCGAACTAACTGATCGCTGGTCATTGCAATATCCAACGCCACGATGTCCGGCCGGGGCACCATGATCTCCTTCACTGTCGTGTCGGTAAACTCCAAGATGCTCTTGATAAGCTCGTGCTCGGTCTTATCCAGCGCACCACTGCGCGTGCCGGCCTCCAACACTTGCTTGAGCTCGTCCTCGGAGAGCTGAGTCTTAAGCAGCCCTCGTTTGATCAGAAAATCCTTAATATAGCGTCGAAGAGGCTTCACAAACCGTCCTGGCTGTTCGTGGCGTCTACCCAATCGTTAAGTTTTCTTTTGGCTGCACCTGAATCGACAGTTTCACGAGCAAGGGCTATTCCTTCTTTCACTGCGCTCGCGTGACCTGACACAAACAGCGCAGCTCCCGAGTTTAGTAACGATATATCTCTCGTGGCTCCATCCTTGCCATCGAGAACATCGCGAAGGATAGCAACATTCCGGTCAACATCTCCGCCCTTCAAACTCTCGATGGTCGCCGCATTCAATCCAAGTTCTTGTACGTTCAGCTCGTACGTTTTCAACTCACCGTTGCGCAACTCGCTAACCTTTGTCCATCCGACGGTCGAAAGCTCATCAAAGCCTCCCTCCCCATGCACGACCAGCGCGTGCTGTGACCCGAGTTCTTTCAGCACTCCCGCGAGCTTTTCCGTCAAGGCAGGATCGAACACACCCAGCACCTGTCGTTGAGCGCCTGCGGGGTTGGTCAACGGGCCGAGAATGTTAAAGATCGTTCGGATAGCCAACTCTTTTCGTGCGTTGGCCGCGTACTTCATTGCTCCATGCATGAGCGGCGCAAAGAGGAAGGTGATTCCGACATCGTCAAGAGTCTTCGCGGCTTTCTCCGGAGGTACGTCGATATTGACACCGAGTGCTTTCAGTACATCTGCGCTGCCGCAGCGGCTCGACACCGCACGATTGCCATGCTTAGCCACCACGGCACCGGCGGCACTCGCAATAATTGCTGCCGTTGTCGATATATTAAACGTACCGGAGCCATCACCGCCTGTGCCGCATGTGTCGATGACATTCTGATGTTTCGATGGAATATGGACGGCTCGTTCGCGCATCACCGTTGCACAGCCGACGATTTCTTCAACCGTCTCACCCTTCAGGCGCAATCCCATGAGAAACGCGGCTATCTGCGCGTCCGTAGCTTCACCGGCCATGATGTGATTCATCGCGGCGTACGCTTCATCCTTCGTCAGGTCTTGCTTCTGCGCAAGTTTCGCGACGGCTTCTTTCAGCATAGAGTTAAGGAAGCTTCTTCTTGAATTCCTGGTAACGAGCCGTGAAGAGATTCTTTTGGATTCTTGCGAATCTCCCGGTCGATCTGTTTACCCAATTCAATGTCTTTCGAATCTGGAAAAAGATTGAGGCCCAACGATCCGGCACAACCACTAGCCAACATCGCCGGAATAGCTAGTGCCATTTCAAGAAAATAATCTTGTGTTTTCTGCAAGATGTTTGTGACCCCCTGCGACTCAAACTACGAGTCGCGTCCCCCTTGGTAAGGGGGACAAAGCCCAACTCTTGGACTTTCCCCTCCTTGTAAGGAGGGGTCGATCCCGCGAAGCGGGATCGGGGGAGGTTTCTTTCCTCGCTCATACTTCAACTTAGAAAAATACAAGAAAACTTATTTGCAACGGCACTAGAGAACGGATGAGCTTAACAATCTTCTGCATTGCACTTTCTTTGTCGTTAATACAAGACTTCTACAAGGAATAATCCCTTGGCCGGCGCCGCCATTCCGGCAGCTCGACGGTCTCTTGCAGCAAGTATTTCTGTGAACTGTTCCAAGCTTGTGTACCCTCGCCCAACATCAACCATCGTTCCAACCAATGCCCGAACCATGCCGTGCAGAAAACGATTGGCGATGACGTCCAACTCCACATTCGAGTTGCGTTCCGTCCATTCGGCGGCCTGCACAATGCAGCGGTAATGGTCGACATCCGCTTCTACTTTACTGAATGACTGAAAATCATGTTCCCCGCGAATCAGGTCCACGCTTCGCCGCATTTCGGCAATATCAAGCGGATAACCCACCTCCCAGGAGTAATACCGCCTCAAGGCTGTGGGCTTCTGAGAAATATGGTACTGATAACGACGAGCTTTTGCACTATAGCGTGCGTGGAATTTCTCGTCTACTTCCTCTCCCCCCAGAACCGCAACATCCTCCGGTAACACGCCGTTCAAGCTTCTGAGCAACTTGGTGATCGAAGTATTGCTCGTTGTCAAAAAATTCGCCACCTGACCTCTTGCATGGACTCCTGAATCGGTGCGGCCGGCTGCGTTGGTCTTACAATCTTCCTGAAGGATTTGCCGGAGCCCTTTTTCGAGTTCCTCCTGTACCGACCGTCCGTTGGGCTGCATTTGCCAACCGACGAAGTTCGTGCCGTCGTATTCCAACGTGAGCTTGATGTTTCTCACCGAAAAGCCCCATAATAAAAAATCCCGCTCTTACAGGCGGGATGCTCGGTTTTCTCTCTCTCGCAATTAGAACTCTCTCGTTATCCTCAACTCGATTCCGTGAGCATCCTGAAATCCGCCTTTCGTGGCGGCCGCCATTCGCCATGCCCCGAGAGCCGAAAAGGGGAGATTCGTTCTGGCAGCGGTTCGACCAGCAAGGAACGCAGAGATAAGCCTATTGACGACCAACGCTCCGACCGCAAACTTTGCATTCTCGTACATCTGGTCACTCTGCACGCGCAAATCGCGAAAACGCAACCGGTTCACATCCGAATCCCACTGCCAGTCGTACGCCTGTAATGTATAGAGTTGATCGTATCGCCGGTCGCGCAGACGAGCCTGGTTATAGTCGTCTCGACTCGCATAGCTTCCGACATTCACAGAATACTGATCGTCTTTATTGCCAAAATTTGCGCCGGCATGTGTTGCACCGAAAGAACGCGCGTCCTCGCGAAGCCAGTCCCCACGATACTCAAAACCCGCGTAGGCCAACCAGAATGTCCCATCCGCGATGAGAAAGTATTTCCCTGTGCCAAAATTGCCCGCGTACCATTCGCCCATCCCGGGAACTATGAGGGAAAGAACGACAGCGATGGTGACGGACTTCGACTCACGCTCCGGTTGAAACGCATCGAGTTTCAAGCTGAGAGTTTCACGCTTCATGTCTACGGAGGACCCGTGGCGAGAGGATATCTGTGCGACACTCGAAGAGATGACGAATACCGCACACCAGATTATGAAATAGAGCTTGCTCATGCAAACGAGACTGTTGCCATTGGCTGCGAACTCAGAGAAAAGGGCTGCGGCGCATCAAGATATCCCTCACATGCTTCATGATCTGCGCCTACCAGAGTGACAGGAAGAAGCCGATTGACCAGTTGCTGATTCGTCCGGACCTTTACACGAACGTACTCACTTGTTAAACCCGTTACAAGACCGCTCTCGTGATCGGACTCGAACAATACATCGACAGTTTTTCCGACGAACGATTGATAGAATGCCCGACGTTTCCTCACGCTCAGATTACGCAACATTTCACTTCGCGTGAAGCGAATGCGCGGCTCGACCGGATTTGGGAATGCTACCGCCGCCGTGTTCGGTCGTTCCGAATAGGTGAACACATGAAGATACGAAACGGGTAGTTCATTCAGAAACCGATAGGTCTGCTCAAATAATTCTTCCGTCTCACCGGGAAATCCGACGATCACATCCACGCCAATCCCTGCATCCGGATCGGCCGCTTTGATCCGCTCGACGCGGTTCGCATACCAGCCGGTAATGTACCGACGACGCATCTTCTTGAGCACTTCGTCGGTGCCCGCTTGCAGGGGGAGGTGGAAATGTTTGCAGATCTTTTCCGACCCCAGCCAGAAATCCATCAGCTCATCTGATAACAAGTTCGGCTCAATGGAGCTTACTCGGATTCGCTTCAGGTCTTCTATTCTCACGAGTTCGCGAAGAAGCGCCAGGAGATTTGTTCCGATCTTCTTGCCGTAGTCTCCAACATTGACGCCCGTAAGAACAATTTCCTGATAGCCCTGCCGCGTGACTTCCCGCGCCTGAGCGACTATGCCCTCAATCGGCACACTTCTGCTTGAACCACGAGCGAGAGGTATAGTGCAAAAAGCGCAGTTATAATCACACCCATCTTGGATTTTGAGAAATGCCCGCGTCCGGTCCGCAAAGCCGGCGGACGATGCATGTCCGAAGTTATCGACCTGCTCGATTGGCGTGACGTAGATCTCTGGGTGTGACTGTTTTTGAAAATCGCGCGTAAAGTTGAAGAGATCAAACTTTTCCTTCGCGCCCAGGACGAGGTCCACCCCCTCGATCGAGGCAATTTCCTCCGGCTGAAGCTGGGCATAGCACCCAACGACGACGACGTACGCATTCGGCGAATGACGAAGTGCCCGCCGGACTATCTGGCGGCATTCTCGGTCGGCTCGTTCCGTCACGCTGCAGGTATTGATGACACAAACGTCAGCGGGTTCATCAATCTCGACGAGCTGATAGCCTTGCGCGCGAAATTGACGGCCGATCGTCGACGTTTCCGCGAAATTAAGCTTACAGCCGAGTGTATGGAGAGCGACTCGTTTCATAAAGCGGAAAAGAGTTGCCCGAACTTCGAATGGCGAGGCCATTCTCTCGGAACAACTCTCTCCAGTTGTCTACATGGTTATGGCGTCGTTGAAGGGTCCTGCACCGTTGCTTCCTGGGTCAATGACGTCGAGAGAACATCCTTCAGCGTCATGGGCGTCAGCTTATGGGTCGAGACGTAGTCATCGACGAGTTGTTGTTCTTTGCCGCGCAGGTATTCAAGGACCGAAAGAACGATCTTTTTGCTGTCTTTGTCGAATTCAATAACTTTTAACGGCAACGCAGCGCTGGCCGCGAATGATTCCGAAAGATTCTTGATCGGCGTCTGCGACAATTGTGACAGGGGAACAAAACCATCGACGCCCAGTGGTAATTCAACGATTACTCCCTTCTCCACGATTCGAACGACCGTACCATCTACTTCCGTGCCGACTTGATACTTCGTCGCAAAGACATCCCATGGATTCTCCTGAACTTGTTTATGGCCGAGTGAAATCCTCCGCTGATCAATATCGATCGCGAGGATGACGACGTCGATCTTGTCTCCCTTCTTTACGACTTCACCAGGGTGACGAATTTTCTTTGTCCACGAAAGGTCGGAAATATGCACAAGTCCATCGACACCTTCTTCCAACTCAACGAAGACGCCGAAGTTTGTCAGATTGCGGACGACGCCCGTATGTCTGGAACCGACGGGATATTTTTCGAGCAAGGATCTCCACGGGTCGGGCTCGAGCTGTTTCATGCCGAGAGAAATTTTCTTCCCATCTTTATCGAGGGAGAGAATGACCGCTTCGACAATCTGCCCCATCGAGACTATCTGCGAAGGGTGCTTTACATGCTGTGTCCAGCTCATCTCTGAAATATGAATGAGGCCTTCGATCCCCTTTTCGATTTCAACAAACGCCCCATAATCCGTCAGCGAGACGATCTTACCATGTACGTTGGTACCGACGGGATACTTCAGGTCGATATGTTCCCACGGATGCGGCAGGAGCTGCTTCATCCCGAGAGAGATGCGCTTCTTTTCCTGATCGAAGTCCAGAACGACCACGTTCACCGTTTGGTCTAACTTCACGACTTCCGAGGGATGGCTCACGCGACCCCACGAAAGATCGGTAATATGGACCAGGCCATCGACACCGCCAAGATCCACAAACACACCGAAGTCGGTAATTGCTTTGACGTGACCTTCGAGGATTTGGCCTTTCTCGAGCCGCTCCAGAATCGCCTTTCGCTGACCGGAGAGCTCTTCTTCCACCAGCACCTTATGACTAACAACGACGTTCTCAGAAGGATGGTTGACTTTCACGACGCGAAAATCCATTTCCCTCCCGATGAACGCATCAAAATCGCGGACTGGACGAACATCGATCTGCGAGCCGGGAAGGAATGCGTCAATCCCCATCAAGTCGACGACGATACCTCCTTTCGTTCGACGGACGCAACGACCGCGCAACACCTCGCCCGTTTGAAATGCGCGTGTCACACGTTCCCAAATGCGCATGAAATCGGCGCGCTTCCGGGACAATACCAACTGACCGTCGCTATCTTCAACAGACTCAAGGTACACTTCAACTTCTTCGCCAATCTTTAAGTCATTGAGATTGGGGAACTCGGCAACAGCAACCTGCCCTTCTGACTTGAACCCGATATCGATCGTCACGTGCGAGTCACCGACATGAACGACTCGCCCGCGCACAATCTCTCCCTGGCTGATCTTTCCCAGCGTCCCTTCATACATCTTTGCTAGTTCATTGAACTCGGTCTCTGAATACTCTCGTTCCTCGAGTCCGTTTGATGCGTTTAATGCCTCAACCATTCAACCTCCTGAGATACCCAATTCCGCTTTGGCGGAATCGTGACCCCGACACACGGGCCTGACCTTTTCGTACCGCCATTCGATGCCAGTCATCGACACATCGACTCACGACACGAATCGGTCTGATAAACAATGAATGAGATTTTGAATTAGTGATGACTGTGAACACTCTCGAAGCCCACAAGCTCAGGCATGGAACGCTTCGGCGCAAATTTCTCTTCAATCGCCTGCTTCACGCTTACCATCAACCATTGTGGTGTGGACGTCGCCCCCGTGATCCCGACGGTCTCAACCCCGTCAAACCACTCGGGCCGTAACTCCGGAATATCCTCGATAAAATAGCTACGAGGATTCTCTTGCTTCGTCATCTCGTACAGTACTTTGCCGTTTGAACTGTGTCGCCCGGCAACAAAAATGATTATATCGTTGGATCGCGCAAACTCCCGAATCTTCTTGTCGCGTCCTGAGACCTGACCGCAGATGGTATCCTTCGCGTGGAAATCGATCGCCTCGTCTTCAATCGACCCGACGACCAAGTCTTTTACACGCTTGCTTAGCTCTTCTTTGATCTTGTAAAACGTCGGCTTGTCCATGGTCGTTTGCGAGAACAAGACCGTCTTACGGTCGAGTTTCACCTTGTCGATGTCTTCGAGCGACTTGATGACGATCGCCTCGCCGTTCGTCTGGCCAACAAGGCCGATTACCTCGGCGTGCTCGTTCTTTCCATACACAACGATTTGGTAGCCATCGAGATAGAATCTTCGGATACGCTCCTGCACTTTGGTGACGACGGGACAGGTTGTGTCGATAATCGTTATGCCCAGCTCTTCGGCCATCCTGTAGGTCTCAGGAGGTTCGCCGTGTGCCCTGATGAGGACTTTCTTGCCCTTGAGCATCGCCAGGTCTTGATGCTTAACCGCCTTGAGCCCTCTTTCCCCAAGCCGCTGAATCTCTATCGGGTTATGGATTATTTCACCCAGGGAGTACAGCTCACTCGAATCGCTTAACTCTTGTTCGGCGATGTCGATCGTTCGGACTACCCCCCAACAAAAACCCGAATGTTTGTCGATAGATACTTGCATTCTACTTCACCTTCCCTTCGATGATCTCCTTCGCCCGTTGAACGATGAAGTCCACTTGTTGCTCGACGGTCAAATGTGAGGTGTCGAGGACAATCGCATCGGGCGCTCTCCGCAGCGGACTGATTTCCCTGGTGGAATCTTTTCGGTCGCGCTCTTCAATTTCTTCACGGAGCGATCGCTCATCAACTCCGACACCTGCTACTTCAAGTTCTTTTTTTCGCCGACGTGCTCGTTCCCCCACATCCGCGACCATGAAAATCTTCAGGTCAGCATTTGGAAGAACGACCGTGCCGATATCGCGGCCTTCCAACACGACACCTCCCGCCTCCGCCATCCTCCTCTGCTCTCGCACCATGACGGAACGAACCGGCTGGTAACTGCTCACAAGACTGACACGTTGAGTCACTTTCGGGGAACGAATCGCAGCCGTCACATCTCGTTCATCCAGGTACACTCGATGTTCTTTCCCTCGACGCTCAAGCCGAACATTTGTCTCCTCGGCAAGTGACTGAATACGGTCGACGGCGTCGAGCGGGATTTTTTCTTCGAGAACTTTGAGTGTTATTGCCCGATACATTGCCCCCGTATCGATGTGCAAATAGCCTAAATGCTCTGCGACGAGCTTTGCCGTTGTGCTTTTGCCCGAGGCCGCAGGGCCGTCAATGGCGATAACGATCTTTTTCGCTGTCACGAAATTGGCTTCCAAATATAACGAATAAATACCTGTCGGGCAACCGTAAACTCAATTGCCACTTTCTCTTGAAGCGTGGTAGTGTCCTAATTTGCTGGGCTGTCACGCTTGTCCCGACGTTTCTTGTCGGGAGTCCCCCGCAGAAAAGATTTGCGGGGCAGGCATACCGTGACAGGAAAAAGAGAAAACGGTCACGGATTCCTGCCCGCCTTGAACTTGCTCTCGCTGTGGCAGGCGGGGGTCCGTGACCTCCTTGTCGACTGAAAGTAGGACACTACTTGAAGCGTTCCTCATTTCATTTTTGAACGATTTTCCGGTATCTTTTTGTGCCATGCGCAAGCTCAGTTACGATGAAATCTCTCGGAAGAGACACAAGCCGGAACAGATCACCGATGACCTTCGAATTCCCGTTACGGTCCTTGTTGACAACGTGAGGAGTCTTTACAACGTCGGTTCGATCTTCCGTACATCCGACGGGGCAATGGTTCAACAATTGTTGCTGACTGGATTCACTCCACATCCGCCACGCAAAGAGATTGAGAAAACTGCGCTCGGCTCAACAAGAACCGTGAAATGGGAATACTTCAAAGATCCGCTGGAAGCAATTCGGCAACTAAAAGAAGAGCGAGTAAAGGTCTGTTGCCTGGAGCTTACCGACCGCAGCGTAGCCTACGACAGTATCCAGCCGGTGGATTTCCCACTTTGCCTCGTCATCGGAAATGAGATCGTCGGCGTGTCGCCCGAGGTCATCCAGCAGTGCGATCTGGCGATTGAAATACCGATGTTCGGGATGAAGCAATCACTGAATGTCGCAGTGGCATATGGCATCGCAGTCTTTGAACTTGCTCGGACCTGGAGAGCACACTCCCATCAACTGCCAGAGACGAAAACTCAAATGTCAAATGCCAGGGTATAGTAATCTTGTTTTTCGTGTGTGTGAATCCGCAACACACCGGCACGGACCAATTGAATGACAATACGCGATGCCCGCCGATTGGAAATGTTCACCAGATCGCCGAACTCCTTCACTGTAATTCGCTCGTGTTGCTCAAGGTAATCTAGCAAACGCCGCTCTGGCTCGCCAATGGAAATCCGGAGCGGCGGCATATCAGGACTTTCTGCCTCAAGAATCCGGACGACCTCCTTGCTGGCAACGACTGTCTTGTCCTTGACGCGGATGAACACCCTCGTCTCCTCTCCGTGACCATTGCCTTCCCCCATCACAGAGTGTGGCTTCTCATGACTTTCCGCGACCTCAACGACTATCAGGTCTTTTCCTTTATGGGAAACGATCTCAATACGCGGCATGATCGGCGGATCGCAACAGAACTGCCCTGCCGTTTGTATCATTTCTACTTCATTTTTTTCACTCTCGACGCCGACAATCGACCGGTCATCATCAACGCCGAAGAGAATCGTTCCGCCTCTCGTGTTTGCAAACGCGACAAGCGCACGGGCAATTTTTTCCGGCGTCGATACTTTCCGTTTGTATTCAACTTCAAACCCCTCGCCTTCATCGAGCAAATGCTCAATGTCTCTGTATTTCATGGCGGCACCTCCTGCTAATAACCGCGTGCTTCCATGCGATTCAAAATCAGCTTTGTTCTGTGGAGTACGAACCGTGAATCGGAATCTGCTCGATACCGTTTCGGGTTTGGGATAACCGCGGCCAACCGAGCAGATTCCTCTCTCGTCAACTCAGAAACCGGTTTGTGGAAATACTGTTGCGTGGCCGCTCCTATCCCGTAGATGCCATCCCCCCACTCAATGACATTCAAATACAGTTCGAGAATACGCGACTTTGAGAGTGTGTTCTCTATTTCCCAGGTGAGGATCCATTCCCGCAACTTCCTGACCGGGTCTTTCGACGACGAGAGATATAAGTTCTTGACGAGTTGCTGCGTAATGGTGCTTGCACCGCGAACAAACCGAAATTCTCTGATGTTTCGCAATATCGATTCTCTAAACTCGAACCAGTCAAAACCACCGTGAGACCAGAATGCGCCGTCCTCCGCAACGATAATCGCGTTTATCGTCTCCTTTGGAATATGGCTCAGTGGCACCCACTGTTGAATTCTTCGGAACCGTCTCCCACGCTCTTTCGCAATCTCCGCATGCTCTCGCATGAAGACTGTCTCGGCAGGGTTTTCCAACTTCAGTTTTTCAATTTCGCCAAACGGCAGCGTCACGATTTCGAGAAAGAGCAGAAGTCCGACCAGTGCAAAAACTGTTTTCCACTTATTCTCCTTGACGTGGCGAAGTATTCTCCTCAATAATACCTTAACTCGAGGAGCTTGATCATTCTTTGTCTCTTCCATGTTCCTAACAGCTCATCGAACGCTTCGTGCTATCGAGGAAGCTCTGGAGCATAACCGCTGCGGCCATCGAATCTACCCGGCCCTTGTCGGTACGGCGTTGGCTTCTTGTTGTGCCCATCTCGAGCAACGTGTGACGAGCGATTGTACTCGTAAACCGCTCATCCCACACAAGGACCTCGCAGTCGGTTTTCTTTTTCAGTTGTTGGACGAACTCTTCCACTTCCTGAGCCTTCTTCCCTTTTTGGCCTTTAAGATTCAGCGGCATTCCAACAACAATGACGTGTACCTTCTGTTCTTTGATGATTGCATCAATCTCTCTCCAGAATCCGCCATTGTTGAGTACAGCTTGGAACGGTTGCGCAATGATACCAAGCGGATCACTCAGTGACAGGCCAATCCTTACCGAGCCATAATCGATGCCTAAAACTCTGACATCATCCATCAGCGATAATCCTTCTTCTCGTCAAATGTATCTTTGCCATCAAGCGACTGGCTTAGAAATTTCTTCAGCAGCTTACCCGGCTTGAAGTGTGATTTTCTATGCGATGGCA
The DNA here is from genome assembly GCA_964372545.1 of uncultured Ignavibacteriaceae bacterium. Classification (GTDB taxonomy): domain Bacteria; phylum Bacteroidota; class Ignavibacteria; order UBA10030; family UBA10030; genus CAYJSZ01. The sequence continues at coordinate 14,127 of CAYJSZ010000003.1, read as the reverse complement.
CATAGATCATGACGCCCGTCCGGGGATTACGAGCATGAGGTTTGGATTTCGTAAGCTTGATCTCAAAAACCCCAAAATCCCGAACTTCAACGCGCAACTCGGGACTCGCTTTCATCAATGTCTCACGTAGAGCCTGGAATGTTGCATCCGTCCATTTGATGGCATTGGCGTATTTCTCTCCACGCAACTCGGCCACGCGTTTCGCGATATCGCTCTTGGTGTATGTTGTGACTGAATTGGAAGCCATCGCTATCCTAAGAAGCGTTCTGCCAACGATACGCCGGGAACACGCCGAATTTTTTCCAAGATTCTGCGAAGATGATCTGTGTTTTTCACGTAGAGAATGATCTGGCCGCTAAACATCTGGTCTTTTGAGTCTACGTTGACACTTCGTATGTTTGTATTTTGATAGCTCGAGATCGCGTGCGTGATGTCGCTGAGCAACGCCGGACGGTCGCTGCCGGAGATGTTGATCGCCGCGATAAAGTTCGCCCCATTCGCCGATGGCCATGCGACCTCCACGACGCGTTCGCTCAACGTCATCCGCATCGAGATAACATTCTTGCAATCCTTCCGATGAATCTTGATCCCCTCACCGATCGTGACAAACCCGACAATCTCGTCCCCGGGAATCGGGCTGCAGCACTTCGCGTACTGGTGCATAAAATTATCGTGCGAGCCGAAGACGGAGATTCCTTTTGCCACATCCCGTGCGGTGTTGATGAACTTGGCAAAGAGCGACTTCGGCTCTTCCGGACCGCGCTCCGATCCTTCAGCAACCGCTCTGCGCTGAATATCCACTAATTGCGCAATCACGGCATCGATATCGAGCTTCTCCTCTGTTACTGCGAGATAGAATCGTTGCACATTTTCAAACTTCAATGTTTGAACAAGTTTCGTAAAATCATCCTCATGCAACTGCAATTTATGACGCTTGAGTTTTTTCTCCCAACTTTCCTTGCCCCGTTCAGCAATACGCCGTTGCTCTTCCTTAATCCATCTCCGAATCTGGGTTTTCGCTTTGTGGGTAACAGCAAATTTTTCCCAATCTGGATTAGGGCTTTGATTCTTCGAAGTAATGATCTCTACTTGATCTCCGCTTCTGAGCAATGTATTCAACGGCACAATACGGCCGTTGACTTTCGCCCCAATACAGTGCCACCCGATATCGGAATGTATCTCAAACGCAAAATCGACTGGACTGGCATTACGCGGAAGGATCTTGAGCTCACCCTTGGGCGTGAAAACGTAGATTTCATCTTGATACAACGCGAGCCGGAAACTTTCCATCAATTCTTTGGGCGCTTCATCCGATTTTTGCTCGAAAATCTCGCGCACCCAATTTACCCAGTTCTCCAATTCCTTGTCTATCGACGCTTTGTTCTCCTTGTACATCCAGTGTGCCGCAACGCCCTTCTCCGCCACTTCGTGCATTGCTTTTGTTCGGATTTGTACCTCGATCATCTTTCCCTCGGGTCCGATCACTGTCGTATGGATCGATTGATAACCGTTTTTCTTCGGGAGGGAAATGTAGTCTTTGAAACGCTCCGGAATCGGCTTATAGATTTCCGAGATAATACCATAGACGATGAAACAATCGTTATTGTCTTTGGTGTCGAGAACAAAACGTACGGCAAACAGGTCGTAAATCTCGTCCAGGGGCTTATTCCGCTTTACCATTTTGCTGAAAATACTGTAGAGATGCTTCGGCCGTCCTTCAACCTCATAGATGAGGCCCTCCTGTTGTAGACGTTTTTCGACAGGATTCACAAACTTCCGGATATAATGTTCGCGTTCACGCCGTCTCGACTTGAGTTGGCGGGCAATCTGCGTATAGTCTTGTACATGAAGATACTTGAACGAGAGGTCTTCAAGCTCCCATTTGATCTTGGCAAGACCGAAACGGTGGGCGAATGGAGCGTAGATTTCGAGGGTCTCTTTCGCCAGGCGCTGCTGGCGTTCGGTGGGGAGATACTCCAACGTTCGCATGTTGTGCAAGCGGTCGGCAAACTTCACCAGCATGACCCGGATGTCGCTGACCATGGAGAGAAGAAGCTTGCGGTAACTCTCTGCCTGGGTTACCTCATGGCTGCGAAAGATGTCGGAAATCTTTGTAGCACCATCGACAATGTCGGCAACTTCGTCTCCGAATTCGGCCCGGATGTCTTTCAGCTCGAACGTCGTATCTTCAACGACGTCATGCAACAGCGCACTGGCAACCGAAACATCATCGAGAGGAATCTCCTTCGCTAGGATCATCGCTACTTCGAAAGGGTGATTAAAATACAGCTCACCCGACGCGCGCAGATCGTGTTTGTGCGCCGCAAGACTCATCTCGAAGGCCCGTGAGATCAAGTCTTCATTCAGTGACCGGAGATTCGTCCGACACGCCGCGAGAAGCTCATCGAGCTTCTTCTTGAATTGCCCATCGATCATACGACAAGAACACCTCGGCGACGGCTCCTTGAAAATTCCGGTCGCCGGTAAGTAAATGAAAATTCGGTGCTTACTCTCAATATAATAATTACAGGACTATTTTCAAGTAAACCCCGTGAGAGAACTTCGTTCTCCCACTGTTCCCTCTGACTGTGACTTTCTCTAACGGGGTAAAGCGGCTAATGGCTTGAAATCCCACCGCTCGAGAGCTGCTCCTGGAACCGACGAGCTTGCTGGAATTTCTCCTCCACCTTCGAACGGAGGAATGAAGGTATAGGTTTTTGCTCTTTTGACAGAACGACGGAGAGATGTTCTCGAATGCGTGTCGTGTCTTGCAGAGAAATCTTGACACTGACAATGTTCATGCGACATCCGATTTCGTTGTAATCATTCGGAGCGCTATCGGCCACAATCGCACTGAGCTGACGCTCGTATGCATCGAGAGCTTCAATCAATCTGTTCTGATTGTTCAAAGCTCCAGCTAACCCTTGTAAAAAGATTCGATGCGTTGGATACTTCTGCAAAGCGACCCGCGCAAGCTCCTCGGCATGAAGAACATCAGAAGCATCAAGATAAATCCAGAGCAGGTTACTCATGGCGGCATATCGATGGTAACGGCCCTTTTCGGTGCCCAACCGAAGATACTCCATGCCCTTTGCACGGTCATCACGAAAAAACGGAAGCCAGTTGAGAATCTCCGTCTTCCTGCTCTTCCAATAATAATATGTGCCGAGGACGGAATACGCGTCATAGAAAGTTGAATCCATCTTGAGAGTCCTTTCAAGCTCAGAAACGGCGGATCGTCCTTTAAAATAACCTGAGATGTACTCTCCGCGCTGAATCTTATCGTACGATTCCATTCCCAGCGCGGTCCCCAAACAATAATGTCCCCAGGGTGATGAAGGCTGAGAATCGATCATCTTTTCAGCGAGTGATCTTGCGATGTGTAGGAGTGAATCGAACTGTTCTTTTTGGCGAAAATCCCGATGATCAATAGCGGCAGTCTGCAACGCTGCGGCTTCAAACAGAGCGCCTTCCGGAGCATCCGGATATTGTAGAGAAACCTCGCGAAAGTGCTGAAGGGCGTCAGGATACTTTTGCTGCATGATAAGATCGATTCCCTGCAGAAGCAGAGAATCAAGAGGTTGGTGTAAGGCAGGTTGGGTCTGCGCAAGGATGCGTGTGGGAAGAAAAAAGATTCCAAGCAAAAAGAATATGTGCCTTCTCACGACTGCGCTCACTCCGTGCCGAAAATTCTGTCGCCGGCATCGCCGAGTCCGGGCAGGATGTAGCCATGGTCGTTCAGCTTGCGGTCGAGTGCGCAAGCGTAGATGGCGACGTCGGGATGAGCGTTCGAAAGCGCCCGAACCCCTTCAGGCGCAGCCACGAGGCTCACGAAGCGCACGATGCGTGCCCCCTTTTGTTTGAGATAGGAAATCGCAGCAACTCCACTTCCGCCCGTTGCAAGCATGGGGTCGAGAACAAACACCAACACTTTGTGTAAGTTGCGAGGGACTTTGAAGTAATAATCCACAGGCTGGAGTGTCTCCTGGTTGCGATACAATCCGATGTGGCCCACGCGCGCATCGGGCATGACTTCGACAAATCCTCCGACAAGACCGAGACCGGCGCGAAGAATCGGCACAAGCACAATGGGATGGGCAACAATACTACCCTTCGTTCGCTCAAGGGGTGTTGCAACGCTTACTCTTTTCATCGTCAAATCACGAGTAACTTCGTACGCCATGAGGATCGATGTTCGACGGAGAATTGCGCGGAACTGATTACTCGGCGTCCGTTTATCTCGGAGAAGCGTCAAATCCCGCCTGATAAGAGGATGGTCGATGATCGTCAGGTTCTTCATGAATTAGACTTTCTTTCTGAGCTGGTGAGCGACAATCAACATGGGATCCCATAGCGGAGCGTACGGCGGAGTGTAGATGAGATCCAGCCGCGAGATTTCGTCGACCGTCAGTTTGTTCTGAATGGCAACCCCAAGCGTATTGGCCCGCAGCGTGGCCCCATCTTCTCCGTAGATGTTCGCACCGAGTAATCGCTTCGACTTCTTGTCGGCTATGGCAACGATGTCGACTTTCGCGTTGCCAGGATAAAAGCCAACCTTAGAGTTGCCTGCGATATGTTCTGTCACAACGCTAAAGCCGGATTCCTCCGCTTCTTCCGCGCTGATCCCAACTTGCGCGACTTCTAATCGAAACACTTTCACGGCAATCGCCCGAATAACACCTTTGAAGACAGCATTTCCGCCCGCTGCGTTTTCTCCTGCTACCCAACCTTGTCGAGAGGCGGTCGTTGCGAGCGGAATGTACATCCATCTGTTGTTCACAATATTTTTGACTTCGCAACAATCTCCTGCCGCAAATATCGAGTCGATGCTCGTCGACTGCCGTTGGTCGGTGACGATTCCGCCATGGGGTCCCAGGCGAAGACGCGCGGTTGTCGTCAGCTCCGTGTTCGGCTCAACACCGATCGAAAGCAACACAAGGTCGCAGTCAAAATTTCCAGTGGACGTTCCAATTTGGTACACCCGGTTCGACGAATCAACTCTAAACTCTTTAACAGCCATCCGAGGAACAAAGCGCACGTTGTTGGCTTTCAGTTCTTCGAACACTGCCTTGCGCGTCTCTGATTCCAGTCCGGACATCGGCAGGTCGCTTTGATGAAGCATCGTTGTCTCGATGCCATTGTTCACAAGCGCTTCCGCCATCTCCATGCCAACATATCCGCCGCCGACGATCACTGCTTTTTTTGGCTTCTGCTCCTCAATCAACTTCCGAATTGCAAAGCCGTCTTCCACTGACTTGATGTGATAGACATTGCCCGCGTCTTCGCCGGGGATGCCTAATCTCCGCACCCTCGATCCGGTAGCGATAATGAGCCTGCTGTACGGAAACTCCTCAACCCGACTCCGTGCGAGATTCCTCACGACGATCTTCTTTTTTGAAGGGATGATTTCTTCCGCACGATGAAACGTTTTCACCTTCACTCCCCTCGTTTGCTCCAACCGTTGCGGTGAGAACGGAAGAAGATCATCGGCATTCTTCACGACACGACCGATGTAATAGGGAACCTCACAAATGCCGTAGGAAATGTGTTCGCCCTGCTCCAGCAAGACCACCTCCGCGTTCGGATTCACGCGTTTTGCTTTGCTGGCAGCACTCGGACCCGCTGCAACGCCGCCGATAACCACTATCCGTTGTTTCATTTTTGCTTGAACACCAAAGAGAGTGGTACGCCCTGAAATCCAAAATGCTCGCGTAGTTTGTTTTCGAGAAAGCGCTTGTATGAGTCCTGCACGAGCTTAGGATGATTGCAGAAGAACGCAAACAACGGTGGCTGGGTTTTCAGCTGCGTCACGAATTTTATCTTGATTTCCTTGGGGCTGGATGATTTGGGTGGATAGTGTTCGATAACGGGAAGCATCACATTGTTCAGCTCGTTCGTCTCGATACGCTTGCATTGCTCTTCGTGGACATGCTTGGCGAGGTCGATGACCTTCACAATCCGTTGTTTTGTTAGCGCTGAAATGAAGATGAGCGGCAGAAAATCGTACATCCCGAGGCGCTTTCGAATCTCACGCTCAATCATCCGGGCAGTGTTGGTTTCTTTCTCCGCCAAATCCCATTTATTGACAGCAATAATCGAAGCCCGTTTATGCTCAAGTGCCGTTTCGACAATGTGAAGGTCCTGTTTGTCGATGCCGCGACTTGCATCGAACAGAACCACTGCAACATCGCTCCGCTCGATGCTCTTCAACGTGCGCAAAGCACTGAAGAACTCGATACTTTCAATCATTCGCTTCCGCTTTTTCAATCCTGCGGTATCTACGAGAACAATTTCTTCGCCGTGATATTTCAATATGGAATCGGTGGGATCGCGCGTCGTTCCCGGAGTGTCGGTTACAACGTGTCGCTTTTTGCCAAGCAAGGCATTGACCAGCGAGGATTTGCCAACATTCGGCTTTCCGATGATCGCCAGTTGGAGTCTCGATTCTGCTTTCTTCTCCCCATTCTTCGCGAAGGGAGCAGTTACTGCGTCCAAGAAATCACCGATCTGTCTGCCGCCGAGCGCGGAGATGGCAAAGGGTTCACCGAGTCCAAGCTTGTAAAAATCGTTTTTGTTGATCTCGTGTTTGGCTGAATCGATCTTATTGACGACGAGATGGACGGTTTTCTCCGACTTGCGCAGGATGTTGGCAATGTCGCGGTCTAATTCAAGCACGCCATCGTTCGCATCGACGACAAACAGCACAGCATCGGCTTCTTGAATCGCGATCTCCGCTTGTTCGCGTATCCCCCGCTCGAGAGCGCTTTCTGCTCGTGGAATATATCCCCCGGTATCAATGATCGTAAAATGCTTGCCAGCCCACTCTGCTTCCGCGTACTTACGGTCGCGTGTGACCCCGGGTAGGTCGTGCACTATCGCTTCCCTCACACCGATAAGGCGATTAAAGAGCGTAGATTTCCCGACGTTCGGTCTGCCAACGATGGCGAGAATATTAGAGGACATGGCTACTTTGGGCTTCGTTGCATATGAAAGTAGCCAAAAATGGCTTGAGTTACAACGATTTCAGCGAGTTGGAAAAAGAAGGGTAAGGAGAAGTCAGGACGGGGGGATTCGAACCCGGGACCTTGGCGCCAAAGGCGCCACGCTCTAGCCGGAACCATACTAACCGAGATCACGCAGGTAACGTTCTATTCCACGGGCTTTAACCTTTTTCTCCCATTCCATCGCTTCAGCACGAGTGTTGAATTCTAGAACGTGGACAAGATTCCAGGGGACTCCATGGCGAGTCGATTTTGATTCACCAGAGTTATGTTCGGAGAGGCGATTTTTCAGATCTTGCGTATGGCCTGCGTAATAGCGAGATCTCTTTTTACTGCGGAGAATATAACCGTAGAACATATCGTCGGGGCGCCGGGATTCGAACCCGGGACCTTGGCGCCAAAGGCGCCACGCTCTAGCCGGAACCATACTAACCGAGATCACGCAGGTAACGTTCTATTCCACGGGCTTTAACCTTTTTCTCCCATTCCATCGCTTCAGCACGAGTGTTGAATTCTAGAACGTGGACAAGATTCCAGGGGACTCCATGGCGAGTCGATTTTGATTCACCAGAGTTATGTTCGGAGAGGCGATTTTTCAGATCTTGCGTATGGCCTGCGTAATAGCGAGATCTCTTTTTACTGCGGAGAATATAACCGTAGAACATATCGTCGGGGCGCCGGGATTCGAACCCGGGACCTCGTGGTCCCGAACCACGCGCGCTAGCCGGACTGCGCCACGCCCCGAAGATAAATCAAATAACTTTCCACTGAACCGCTCTTACGCAACACAATCTAACCCCCACCTTGGCGCCTGAGCGCCACGCTCTAGCCGGGCTGAGCTACGTCCCCAACAAATTCAAAACCGTCTGAATATAACAAACATTGGCGGGAAACACAATGAACGATTTGCACTCTTAATCGTTTAACATTTTGGCAACCCGGTCAGCAAGTTTCTCAAAACTTGTTTGTCCGTTTACCTTAAGCCATGCTATTCTCTTGTCCGCGCGAAACCATGTGAGTTGTCGTTTCGCGAATCGGCGCGTGTTTCGTTTCATTAACTCCACTGCCTCTTCAAGACTCACGTTGCCTTCGAGATAATCAAACATCTCTTTGTAGCCAACGGTGTTGAGCGCATTGGATGTTCTCTCGAAGCCCATCTCTCTCAGCCGCTCCACTTCCTCAACAAACCCACGTAGCATCATTCCTTCAACACGGTCATTGATTCGTTGATAGAGTTCTTTTCTCTCCCAATCGAGTCCAACCTGAACGAACGCGAAGCTTGGCTCGCGCTTCTGTTCGATGTGAAATCTTGAAATCGGTGTTCCGGTCGCATAATACACTTCGAGGGCCCGAATGATCCGTCGTGGTTTTGTCGGCGATGTTTTTTCTGCCGAAACAGGGTCAATTCTCTTTAATGTTTCGTACAGCGATTCCGCGCCTTCGGTCTTAACTTGTTGCTCAAGTCGATACCGAAGGTCTGGGTCTTTACCTGGCCCCTCAAAGAGACCATCGATGACGGCCTTCAGATAAAGGCCCGAGCCCCCGGTTAGAATGGGTGTCCGTCCGCGACGAAGAATCTGCTGTACCGTCCTGCGGGCTTCCGTTCCGTATTGACCGGCGCTATATTCTTCCGTCGGATTGAGAATATCGATGAAATGATGGCGAATCCGCTTGAGCTCTTCCTTAGTAGGCTTTGCCGTGCCAATGTCGAGGTGCCGATAGATTTGCCGAGAATCGGCTGAGACGATTTCACCGTTGAGCTGTTCCGCAACGAGAACAGAGAGAGGAGTTTTACCGGAAGCTGTGGGACCCACAATGGCAAGAACACGAGGAAGAGAGGACATGTGGATTGCAGATCGGTGGGTGGTTAATTGTACGCTTTTTGTATCCCGCTGTTTTTTAGCGGGAGTGATTGGCTAATTATTTTGAAATCTTGTTGACCTTCTCTTTGTACTCACCGATTAACAAATTAACCACTGAACAGTTTTTACTTTGCTTCCCACCCTTTTTTGCCGATTAGCGGAACGAATTTGAAGCCGTATATATCCTTTGTCTCGAACGCATTATTCATTTTTTGTACTACCCGAAGTGTCTGCATCGATAGATCGCCAACGGGGATAACTAATCGCCCACCCTCTGCAAGCTGATTCAAGAGCGGCTCCGGTACCCCCGGCGCTCCTGCGGTCACCATGATGCCCTCATACGGTGCAAACTCCGACCAACCCACGGTACCATCGCCTCCGCGAGAGAGAACACGATAGCCCAGTTTTTCAAAGATCTTCCGCGCGTTGTTCAAGAGCTCGATGTGGCGCTCAATGGTGTAGACTTTGCATCCAAGCTCAGCGAGAATTGCCGCTTGATAACCGGAGCCGGTGCCAATTTCAAGAACTTTCATGCCCGGTCGCGGACGTAATTCCTGTGTCATGAAAGCGACGGTATACGGTTGAGAGATTGTCTGGGCTTTACTGATAGGAAGCGCAGTGTCCTCATAAGCTCTGCTGGTAAACGGCTCGCTGACAAAGCAATGCCGCTCAACGATCATCATCGCAGCGAGAATATGCTCATCAGTAATGCCACGTTCGCGAAGCAGCTGGATCATTTCCTTTCGTTCTTCTTCAAACCGAGGCACTAGTACTCCTTGAGCAGGACGTTCAAAAATCGAACCGTTGTATGGAAGTTCGTCATGTAGGTTTTTTCATCGGCGTAGATGGTCTGGATAGGAACAAAGTCGATTCGAAAGTCCTTCCGGGCCGCTTTGATCAGAAGCTCTGTTTCCGCTTCATATCCGTCGGCGGTCGTTGCGACCGATTCAAGTACCTTGCGCGAGATCAAGCGGTATCCGCACTGGCTATCTTTGATGGCTCGACCGGTCCGGGCAGAAACGAGGGCCGAAGTGATCGTATTCGAAAGCTTGCGCGGGAGCGGCATGGATGTTCCCCAACGGAGGCGATATCCGATAACAAGCTCAGCTTGCCGTAACTCCCGAATTGCGAAGAACGATGGCAACTCTTCAGGACGATGCTGCAAATCAGCGTCCATCGTTACCACCGCTTGATAGTCTGTCGATGTCAGGATGTAATCAAACCCGGTCCGAAGTGCCCTACCCTTGCCGTAATTCCGGTCATGTCGCAACGTTTTGACACCGTGGCCTCGTGCAACTTCAAACGTAATGTCTTTTGAGCCGTCGTCCACAACGAGAATGTCCGAGCGAGGAACAAGCTGTTCGATTCGATGGACGAGCTCCGGTAGAGTTTCGGAAGCATTGTACGCCGGAATCAAAATCGCCGTGCGCTCCACTTACGCACCTTTGAGTGCATCTGCCATCAGGGCAACGCGCTTCATCTCTTTGACATCATGCACACGAACGATCTGCGCGCCGTTCAGGATGCAGGCCGTAACCGCGGCGGCCGTCCCTTCGAGCCGCTGATCGACCGGAAGACCGAGGATAGTTCCGATAAACGACTTTCGCGAAGGGCCAACCAGTACCGGACATCCTATCGTTTTGAATATCGCTAACTCCCGTATCACTTGCAGATTGTGTTGCAAATTCTTTCCGAAACCAATCCCCGGGTCAATCATGAGCTGTTCGATTCCCACCGAGCGAGCTTTGTCGACCTGCCCTTCCAAGAAATTGAAAACCTCCTGTGTGACATTCTCGTACGTCGGATCTTGCTGCATCGTTTTTGGTGTGCCTTTGATGTGCATGAGAATTACTGAAGCATGGCGGCTCGCGGCAATACCCGGCATCTCCGAATCAAACGTAAACCCGCTAATGTCGTTGATTACCGTTGCACCTGCATTCAGCGCCTCCAGTGCAACTTGTGACTTGTAGGTATCGACGGAGAGCGGAACGCTCAGCTCCCTCGCCAAACGCTCGACCACAGGAATGACGCGTTTCAATTCCTCTTCAAGCGGCACGACATCGGATCCCGGCCGCGTAGATTCCCCGCCTACGTCGATGAAGTCGGCGCCGTCCTCTGCCATTCGGTGGGCATGAGCTATTGCTTGTTCAAGACCGAGATGCTTGCCTCCGTCGGAAAACGAATCGGGCGTCACATTGAGTATGCCCATGATGTGCGTACGAGAAGCAAGGTCATACTCCTGACGACCAAACTTGAAAACAAACTTCGAGGTAGCTGGTGCTTGGGACATGGAATTCTTGAAGATCGTGGCGCAGGCCTACAGGGCGCCAGCAGGAAGGACGGGACACACGGTGAAAGTGATTACGGCTCACTACAGGAATGGTAAAAACCGCATTTCGGGCAGATCAACTTGCACTTGCGCCCTTCGAGCAAGGTGCCACAGTTGACGCAATATTGCCAGTAATGAAATTCGTCCTGCTTGAGAAATTGTTCTTGCTGGTTATCTGAGGTGGTTGTTTGATCGTTCACGGACATAAAATAAGAATTTGATCGGCCGGAATCAACACGGCGTTTCCGCGATCTACCACGCCATCCGCAAGAGCGCGATGCCGACGGCCTTGACCGCCCAGACCATGTTGAAAGGCTCTTTGTCCGTCGTGAGGCTCGGAACGTCGAGCGACGAGTGGTAATACCGGGAGTAATCGATCGTGACGGAATCCGGATGTCCCTTCCATGCTTTTGACGACCAGCCGGTAGTTTGTGGCATCGTCTTCAACTCATCCCACGCCGCAGTGTAAATTGTAACCGAGGGTATCTTGACCTCCGGCAGTCTCAGTTGCTTGAGATAGTCCGGAAGAAAGATGTACGAGTCCGTGCCGCCCTGCGAAGGGTTCGTCGTTGCTTCTTGCCAGAAGCCTTCCTTGCCGACGTAGTCTTCCGCGACACTGCTCAACGTTCTCAAGAGTTGCTCGTTATGAAGAACATCGTTTGATTCGAAGTAGATGCAGTTTCGCTCTGCACCCGTGCCTATCTCGTCATAATTCATCACTCCAAGGATTTTCTCCAATGAACCGGCACGCTCTTGAACGAAGTGTTGCGTCGAAAAATACTCACTGCCCCATACAATAAACTTGACGCTCTTCTTCGGTCGCGCCAGAGCCTTTGTCCGCACGAGATCGTTCAAGGCTCGAGCTACTTCCAACACGCCTACAACACCGGACGCATTGTCGTCGGCGCCGGGGCCGCCGGAATCAGAATCCCCGTGCGCACAGACGATAAAATAATCGTCGCTTTCTCCCTCGAGTGTGGCGACAACTGTCTTCGGCCTCCCTTTCGCAACGGTTGTCTTCGTCATGAATGACACAAGAATCTCCGTGCCTTGCTGCACCTCCGCTTTGAGCCGCGCACCATTCCTGTAGGAAATGTTGAAGACCGGTATGGGGTTCTCAGTTGAGGACCTGAGAGTCGTAATCAACGCCCAGTCCGAGTATTTCCATTCATCGCCGGGCGCATAGCTGAGAATGCAGACAGCTCCGGCTTTGACAAGGTCTTGATACAACTTGCCGTCAACATAGCGTTCCGTGAGGACTATAAGACCATCATACATCCCCTCTTTTGTCGGTTGCTGAAGTTCGGCGTACACCACACGCGCTTTGCTGAGCTGCGCACTGGGTGAAAAACCCGAAAGCCATTCGTTCGTGATCAATGTACGAAGCGAGGTCGGTTCATCTACGTGCAGCAGCCATCCATCGTTTGTGAATGTGAGTTGTTCCGGATCTTCAACGACCTCAGCTTCCAACCCGAGTTCTCGAAACTTCCGAAGAATATACTCTGCGCTACGGTCACCGGACACCGTTCCTCCCATCCTGTTCCCAAATCTAACCAGATCGTGAACGGTCTCTTGCAGAATAGACTGAGAAACCTGAGAAGCAAACCGCTGCTCCACGAGAGCTTGCGTGGAGAGACCATGTTGGAAGAATAGAAGAAGTGTAAAACTCAGAGAGGAAAATGTCGACATAGGTTGCGGAGACAAGTATGTGATGGATAAGAGTATACAAAGATCTTTGAAAAAGAAAAAGGGTCGAGCTCTGAACTCGACCCTTTCATTACTTTGATTAGTCCAATCGCTATACTCGGACTTAAAATCCTTTTACCTTTGCTGCCTTGTCATACATGAGATTTACCACATACCAGCCTACTGCAATGACTACAAGAAGATTGACCCAGTGGGGAAGTCCAAACATACCTGTCGCCCCTATGGTCGTGTGTGCATTCACCATCGTCCAGATAAGCGGCACGGAAAGGTACGTGTTATGACGAGACCGAGCTCCAGCGAGTGCGACCACGGCCGGATCAGGGGCGGTGCCTTCTTTTATTGCCGTAATGATCTTCTTCTGCGACGGCCAAATCCGCATCCAGACGTTTGCCGCCATGATTGTTCCGAACATGGTTCCCACGTGAATGACATACGCTCGATAACTGAACTGGGCATATTCAACCATCAAAGATACGATAACCGCGATCAAAACAAATGCTACAGCACCGAAGACTTTCAAGTCTTTGCCCAGACCGCTTTTTGCCAGCAGGTCATAGACAAAGAACGCCAAGAACACAACGGCAATCATGACGTAGCTGCCTGTGTTCCAGGTAATTCCCTCGTCAAACATTAGTCCGCCGTGGTAAAACACGAGCAACAACAACAGAACTCCTGTGACCCACGTATAGGCCGCCCCCCAGCGGAAAAAATACAGCGCGCGGGGCATCAATTCAGGAACAACTTTCTTCTTCGTCTCCCCATCCATCGTTCCTGCAAACCCGGCGTTTACAAAGTTGAAGAAATAGAGCAGCCCGATCCACAAGATACCTGCCGCAATATGCAACCAGCGAAAAGCTACACTGGTAAGTTCCATGGGATCCATAGATCCTCCTTTACTATTATTGGTTGGGTGAGTGAGTTGCTACATAAAATTGTCTAATGATAACCTTTTTTAACGAAATTTCCAATCTAAGATGATGGACGCTGTGACGGCAACACAACAAACTCTAAACAACGATGCGCTTTACATAGGGCAGATTCAACGAGAGCGGGAGACTCTGCTCGCGGAAAAATGAAGCCAAGGTATAAATGTCCAACCTAAATGATTCCAGCATCGATGTGAATCCATCGAAATGATGGATTAGGAACGACCGTAGATCCGAATTCGCAAGTTGAGGATTCACACTATTGCAAGAAATATACTAAGTGGATCAATGAACACAAATTT
>CAYJSZ010000002.1:47552-57313 GCA_964372545.1 uncultured Ignavibacteriaceae bacterium | reverse complement strand
GGTGCAACGATCATGGAAACATCGAGACCCTTTTTTCGGTATCCGGATTTCTTTTGGAATAATCAAAGAACCATTATTTTGCGAGCACCATACGCTTGGTCAACGAGCGGTCTCCGGCGACGAGTCGATAGAAGTACGTCCCGCTGCTCACATTCATCCCGTGATCGTCCTTACCTTTCCATTGGAATGTATACGTTCCAGGCGCTTGCTTTCCCTCGACCAAGGTTGCAACCTCACGGCCCTGCAGGTCAAAGACCTTCAGCTCGACCGAAGTTTCCGTTGGCAGAGCGTACCGGATGGTGGTGGAAGGATTGAACGGATTGGGATAATTTTGAGCAAGGTTGAATTCACTCGGAACGATCGGATCCGTCAAAGAGACGGAGGTGACGATGTTCGTGCTATACACACCATTCCCGTGCGTTGCAGCGACGACAAGCCCGTCAGAGGTACGATAATCTAACATGTCCACGACCACATTACCGATCGTTGTGGAACCCTCCTGTGCCCAGACGGTACTGGAGCCACTCAGACTTGTCGCGGAATACACGCCCGTACTCGTGGCGACAAAATAATTTGTGCCGGTGGAAGTCGGGATGACCGCGCCCCACCGACATGATGGGCCGTTCCCAGTTCCGGTCGGGTTTTGTTCAAGATTGCCGCTGACATCAGTCCAGGAACTTCCGCCATCCGTCGTGTAAAACAGACTGGGAATACTGTAATTCGAAAACACGACCAAAACCTGGTCCGCGTTGTTTGGATTGATTGCGATGGAGCTGATGTAGCCGCCAGTGGGAAAATTCGAGCCCGTGACTGTTGATGGAGTCGGGTTACCTGTCGCCGCACCGTCTAATCGGTACAATTGCCTCGCTTGTGTCGAAGAATTGTAGGTTGCGTAATAGAGCCTGTTACTTGGGGTCTTGGAGATCGCAAGCGAAACAATCGGATTTCCGGAAACATTGGTATTCGTCAACTGGATCCAGTTGACCGTCGTGGTTTGGTCGACTCCCAGAGGTATCGCGGTAAGATCGGTGTTCCTCCAGATGGTGGTACCGGCTGATAAATACATTTTCTTCGTGTCATTGGGGTCAAGAACGAAGGGGTTGATAAACAGGTATCCTGTCGCTCCCGTCGGTTGGATATTCGCCCAAGTGCTCGACGCCCCCCAGTTCCCCGCCGCATCAAGAATGAGTCTATACATGTTGCCATTCTGAGATGAGACATAGTAGGAGGTTTTTCCATCTCCAATGGCACAGTAGGCTCCATCTCCACCGAACACGTCGACCCAGGAGCTGTTCGCATTTGTATTGTTTGTCCACCATGTTCCATTATCTTGCAGTCCCCCAAAAACCACATTGTCGCCGGGCGTCCCATGGTCAATCGCAACAGTATAAAACTGTGAGGTAAGGTAACCATTGTTCAAATAGTTCCACGCGACCGAGCTTCCGGTGACATCATTGGTTTTTGAGATCCCCCCATCGTTGCCAGAATAAAATACCGTATTGCTTCCCGGTAAGAACATTCCGGAATGTTGGTCGGGATGATGGTTGGGATACAGACCATACGTGGTCGGGGATGAGTATCCGCCAATCCGGATCCAGCTCGACGTGGTCGCAAACGCATCCGTTGAACGATAGAGATTGACGCCGCCGAGGATCAAATAGTTCTCATCGTTCGGCTTGACAACCATGTCGATGTCGTACCCGCCTTGCGTATCGAAGCGCGCGTTGCCGCTGAGTCCGCTTTGCAACGGCAGATTGCCGCCGCGATTGACCCAGGTTCCGCCTGCACCGGAGCCATCATTAGAGACGTACGTATACTTCCATAATTGATGTCCCCGGATCTGTGTGGCAGTCGTTGATGTGTCAGCCTGCTGAACGAGAAAAAAGACGACATTCGGGTTCGATGGAGCGAGGGCGATTTTCACACGCGAATACACCGATGGAAACCCCGCAACTCCTGCATTGATTTGCGTCCACAAGACGCCATCCGGCGACCGCCAGATTCCGCCATTGGTGACAGAGCTGCTCAAAACAGCATAGGCAATTCCATTGGATGCGACTTGTACGTCTGAAAAAGAATTGTCCGCCAATAGGCCGCGAACAACTGTCCAGTTCGTTCCTCCATTCGTACTTTGTTGGATTGTATTCGATGCAGCAGCATACACGTTGCCATTAGTCGGATCAACGGCAACATTATGCACATAGTCGAATGCACTGTCAAAGAATTGTGGAGTGTTTGACGCGGTTAACGGCAACAGAGTCCAGGAAGACCCATTGTCCGTCGACTTGTAGATTCCTCCTCCACGAAACGACGCAGCGCCTCCGCTCGCCGAATTGCCCCGCGCTTCACCACTGCCTGCATACCACACATTTTGCTGTCCACTGCGAGTATCTTGAGCAAGACAGGTAATGCTGTGTAATTGGGAAGGCGCCGTGGTCTTTGTCCAACTCGCGCCGTCATCGGTGGATTTCCACATCCCTCCGGAAACTCCGCCAGCAATAATGGTGACGTTGGGAGGGGTCGTTGTGCGAACGTCAATGCCTAACGCGCGCGTTCGTCCGCCCACATTGTACGGTCCACGTTTGGTCCAGTTGAACACCGGCATTGTCTGGCTTTTCCCAAGCTGATTTGCAAGCCATTCCTTTTGCGGAAGTGTCGAAGCAAATGCCAGCTCTTTCGCGCGAATGTCTCTCGGAATCTGACCGGTCGCTGGATCTCTCAGGCGAAGAAATTCCCATGCCTCCCTCGCCCAGGGGTCATCGCCTTGGTCCTTGCTAAGTCGTTTCATTAACCTTTCGTCTTTAGTTGTCTTGTTCGATGTCGAGAAGGAGCCAAAGAACAAGACAAAGACGCCGCACGCTGCGATGATCTGCGCCATTAATCGTATCTGCGGTTTCATACATTCCTCCTTTTTGTTAGTGGTTGATGAACTGGCAATCTATCGCACCTTGTAAAGTCCAACGACGAGTATCGGTCTTTTATCAACCTCCGTCGCAATCGGTTCCTCGCCGGCAAAGAGATCGGCCTCGAATGACGATCCGACCTTCAATCCCGGCAGTCCAGGGTTCATGGCAGGAAATAATTCTTTTGTTGATGCGAGCGTGTAGAGAAATCGAACTCGAATCTCGCTCCCTTTCGAAAGAGGTTTGTTGAAGCCGCTCCCGTATCCAAGGATTTCGTCAACGCGAATCGCTGCGGTGCACGCCGCTTTCGAGCATGGGTCGCCAGGATGACCGGAGAGCAGGTTTTCAATACTTACCACGGTGGCGATGATCCGACAGTGATCCGGTGAGAGTCCAGGTCCGGGGTCCGATGGTTTCTTGTTGGAGTCGACTGCAATGGTTCGGCCATCCTCAGAAGACTTTGAAGACCTGCACGAAACAAACGTGATCAAGCAGGATGAAAGGATCAGCGAGAGAAAAAAAATTTTGTTCATCGGCAATTCCTTTTGTTCGCGAGCATTCACGGAGCCCACCAAAATCGTTCTTCCTTCCATGGGTCTGCGGAGTTGCTGTAGCCGTTCACTTCCCAAAACCCCGGTTTATCTTTCGCGAGAAATTCCAGTCCGCGAACCCATTTGGCGCCCTTCCGCGTAGAGCGAAGAGGTGTATAGACTCGCACGAGCGGCAGAACGATGGGGAATGTTTCCCCAATTCCATCGTCAGGCAACTGCCGACTTGTGTTCATTCTGGATGATGATTTTTGGATTCGGATTTTTCTCTGTCACAGGTAACCCTTGCTCTTTCAGGAGACGCACGTGCTCCAGCATCCCCCAGCGAGCTTTGTACAAACAATCTTCTATGGAATGACCTATACCTGTAAAGCCCTCGAGGTCGGGAGAATAGAACCCGAAGTAATCCGGTTCATCCGTTGCTTCTATTACCAAAGAATACTCTAGTTGAATCATGATTCTCGGACTCCTTTCATCATTTTTTCTTAATGCCCGAAGCTTTCAAGATCGCATGACATGTCCCTGTAAGTACTTCTTTCGCACCATGATAGTCGACTCGAATCAACTTCGGCCAACCTTCTTTTCCATAGTATCGGATCGATCCTTTTCCCTTCACTACCTCAAAACCGTTTTCTTCGAGCACTATAACCAATTCACTGAATTTCATTGGACCCAACTGTTCCAATAATACAGATTCGTGGCGACGCTATCGCTACTACCAAAACCGTTCTTCCTTCCACGGGTCGGCAGAGTTGCTGTAGCCGTTCACTTCCCAGAATCCCGGTTTATCTCTTGCGAGAAATTCTAATCCACGAATCCACTTTGCGCCCTTCCATGCGTAGCGCCGCGGGGTGAAGACACGCATCGGGCCGCCGTGTTCAGCATCTAACGGCTGCCCGTTGACCGTGTGGGCGAACATCACGTCTTCATCGATCATCCATTGCAGAGGAAGGTTCGTGGTGTAACCGCCGTACCCATGCTGCAGCACGTGCTTCGCCTCCGGCTTGAGTTTGACCAGTTTGATGAAGTCGCGAAACATCACGCCTTCCCATTCATCGTCGAAGCGACTCCAGTGAGTGACGCAATGGAAATCCGCGTGGAGCTTTGTCTGCGGCAGCTTGAGGAACTCTTCCCACGTCCATTCTTTCTCTTGCTCGACAAGTCCCCAGACGCGGAAGCGCCAATCCTTCAACGAAATCGATGGCGTCTCACCATAGGTTAGGACTGGAAACTTTTCTGTGATATACTGTCCCGGCGGGAGCTTCGGCTTGCCGAAATAGTTCACGCCCTCCACCGTCTGTTTCCTGCTGAATAGGCTCATCGAGTCCGGTCGTTCTCAACCCTTGTGCTTGGTCCGCCTGCACCTCATCTATTTTTTCTGAGCACTCTGCGGTGCGCTCTGTTGCTGCATCGTCAGGTATTGTTGCATGGTTTCACGATCGGTAGTGCGCTGGAGGTGGACGATTTTCCATGTGCCGTTCATGCGCTCGAGGACGGCGGTCGTCGGTAAATACTCATCGAGCTTGAACCCATCGATTGAATAGCCCTGGCGCAGTACAAAAAATGCGTATGCGCCGTCGCCGTAGACTTTGACCGTGAGGTTCTCGATGGAGTTCTCATAATCCAGAATGCGCGGGACATTTGCTTTCAGGCGTGACTTGGTCGAATCGAGCGTCTCCGATGTTCCCCACGGCGTTACATAATACATATCGTCGAGGTAGTACCGAGCAAAGATGCTGTCGACGTCGCCCACCTTTCCGTTGTAGAGTTTTTTGAGGTCGGCGTGCAGGTTGACAAAGAGACTCCGGATCGCCGACTCATCCTGCACCATCATCATTTTTTGGTCCTCTTCTTTTCTCTTGCCCGAATCACAGGCCAACGCCACGGTTAAACAGAGCACAAGAAGAACGGTTTTCATGTTAGCCCCCGATTTGTGACATGGTTCGGCTCGGTCGCACAAACTCCGGCCGGTTGATAAGATGTCCGACTTCTTTCTTCCACACCGCTTCACGAATAGTCTGCTTGATCTCGTCGTCCGATGCGCCGTTGCGGACGAGCGATCGCAAGTCGGTCTCCGTCAGTGAAAACAAACAGGTGCGCAGCTTGCCGTCGGACGTGATGCGGACACGGTTGCAATGATCGCAGAACGGCTCGCTGACCGAGCTGATAAAACCGATTTCGCCGAGCCCGTCTTCAAACTGATAACGGTCCGCCGGTTGAGTGCCGTGATACTCGACCGGCACAAGCTTTTTGCCAAGTCCGCGCTCGATACGCTCGACGATTTCTTTCGATGGAACGACTTTGTCGGAGCTCCAGCCATCGTCCATACCGATGGGCATGAACTCGATGAACCGGACGACGAACGGCCGCGTGCGGACAAGGTGCGCGAAGTTCAGGATTTCGTCGTCGTTGATGCCGCGAATGAGCACCGCGTTGATCTTGATCGGCCGGATACCCAAGTTTTCCACCGCTTCGAGCCCCTCCCAGACTTTGTGATAGTACTTCCTGCGGGTCATCAGATGAAACTTGGCAGCGTCGAGCGAGTCGAGGCTGACATTGATGCGCCGCAACCCCGCTTTATATAAGAGAAGAGCTTGCTCAGCCAGGAAATAGCCGTTGGTCGTGAGTGCCAGGTCCGTGATTTGCGGAATGAGCGCGATCTTTTCGACCAGTAGATGCAGCTCTTTCCGCATCAACGGTTCGCCGCCGGTTAACCGAATCTTCGAGACACCCAACTCGGAAAAGACCCGGGTGAGACGGGCGATCTCTTCATAGGTGAGTAATTCAGCTTTGTCGAGCCATACCATCCCTTCTTCCGGCATGCAGTAGCGGCATCGGAAATTGCAACGGTCGGTCACCGAGATGCGGAGATTGTTGATGACGCGGCCGAAGGAATCCTGGAGGACTGGTGAGTTGTGAGTTGTGAGTCGTGAGTTGGGATTCATTTTTCAAGCTCTGCAGATGCAGGTTGTTCGTGTGAGTGTTGAGACCACTCGACGGTGCCGTCCGCGAAATGTTCTCGCTTCCAGATCGGTACGACTCGCTTCAATTCATCGATCACAAATTTGCATGCCTTGAATGCTTCTTCGCGGTGTGCGGAAGAGACCGCAATGGCAACGCTCGCTTCTCCAATCGGAACCTTACCGACACGATGCACAATGGAAACCCGATGAGCGTGCCATCGCTCCTTCGCGATCTCTGCAAGCTTCTCCATGGTCCTCACCGCCATCGGTTCATAGGCTTCGTACTCCAGCATGCGTACTCTCTTTTCTTTCGAGTGGTTCCGTGTCGTTCCAAGAAATACATTGATGCCACCCGATTCCGGCGTCACAACAGACTCGACGACTTTCCCAAGATCAATGACCGATCGTGTTATCTCAATCATGGACGACAATCCGCAACCCACAATCCGAAATCCGCAATGGCCGAAATCCGCAATAGACTCATCCTCCGCTCACCGGTGGTAACACGGCGACTTCGTCTCCGTCGCGCAACGGGTGGCTGTTCGCCACATACTCGTAGTTGACGGCAAGCCGTATGCTTGCTTTCCATTCTTCGAACTTGGAATTCCGCTGTGCAAGATAGAGCATCACTTCGTTTGCCGTCGCTCCTTCTTGGAGCTGCACCCGCTCTTCGTCAAACCCCGCAAGGTCTTTTGCCACAGAGAATAATTTCACTATCACGTGCATACTAAACTTCGCCAGTCATCATTCGTTCATTCACAACAGCTCGATGTCGACCTCTTCTCCCGCCTTGATTTCCATCCGTTCTTCGGGAATCACGATGAGACAATTTGCTTTAACCATCGATGTCAACGCACCGGAGCTTTGTGAACCTGTTGAGTGAACAACGAAACGGTTGTTTTCATTCCGCACAATGCCGCGGACGAAGTGGCGCTTGACGTCTTTCTTCTGGAAATCATGTTCCAGTGTTGCTGCAAGACGGATTGGCTTGGCATGTTCCCGACCCGTCATCTTGTGAATTGCCGGGCGCACAAATTGCAGGAACGTGACTATTGTCGACACGGGGTTCCCCGGCAATCCGAAGACGGGAATGTCGCGTTGTCTTGCGCTGTCATGATGTACGCCGAAGAGGAGCGGCATGCCCGGCTTGATGTTTACTTTCCAAAACTTGATATCGACACCAATCTGCCCCAGCAGCTTCAACATATAGTCGTACGCTCCGACGGAAACCCCGCCCGACGTAACCAGCATATCCTGCTGAAGCCCTTCACGGAGCTTCAGCGCCAGTTCTTCCTCGTCGTCTCGCGCAGTTCCGAGATTGACCGGTAAAGCACCGCTTTCCTCTGTCAAACCCCAGAGCGAGAAGGCATTGCTATTCCGAATCTGTCCCGCCTGTGGCTTTTGGTCAACCCCCACGAGCTCATTCCCCGTTGTCAGCAACGCCACAAACGGCTTCCGATACACCGGTACCGTCGTTACGCCCAATGATGCGAGGACTCCCATATGAGATGCCCGGAGAAACGTACCCCGCTCAACCGCGGTCGAGCCAGCCAGAATATCTTCACCCTTCTTCCGAATATTCCTCCCCGTTGCCACGGGCTTTCCAAGCTGCACCGACCCATTCTTCGCAACCACCGCCTCAAGCTCCAGCACCGCATCGGCACCAGGCGGGATTGGGGCTCCAGTCATGATACGCACGGCCGATCGTTCGGGGATGGCTTGTGAGAACGTGCTTCCCGCAGCTACTTCACCGACCACCTGCAATGTCACAGGAGCAATTTCAGTCGCTGACCGCGTATCGGCGGACGAAAGGGCAAAACCGTCCATCGATGAGTTATCAAAGAATGGTACATCACCATCTGCAACAATAGCCTGCGCGAGTACTCGCTGATGAGCTCGCAACAACGGAACGCACTCGTCAGGCAGCAGTGCAACAGATCCGAGAATAATATTGAGCGCTTCTTCAGCAGTGTTCATATGCACCCGGGACGACCGGTAGGATTCCGTACGACATGGCGTCAATATATCCATCGACCACTGCAAAATCAAGAAAGCATCTTGAGTGCAGGAGATTGTAGAATCTACACGTCTTCCCGTTTGAAGTGCGATGATGTCTCGACAAGGTAAAAAAAAGTTCAATTCCGCCAAGAAAAACCGATGCATCCTCAGTGCACGAATCCATATTGCTTTGGTATTACCCCCGCGGGACTGGCACAAGGATAGTGGAAAGGAGTGCGTGGCCGCGGATGAAAATGCCAGGCGGCAGAAATCGGAAAGACGATGGGATCAACAATCAGTGAAAGGCACATTCATGCAAGCAGAGATCATTCAACCGGAAAGAACTGAGCAGTCGATTCGGGTAGACCAGAAGGCCGCCGACGCGAGTATTTGGAGCCTGTTACATGAAGTTGCGATGTCTCGCATGGCCGACCTGATCAAAGCCATCGACGAAATCGCACCGACACCTGGCACGTTGGTCTATGTCGAGGCCAAACGGCTCTCCTACACTTGGGATGGCTGGCGTCCGATCCTGTTCTCGGCAGTGGATGTCTGCACGCACCTGCAGATTGCAAGAATGTACCTGACTCCCACTCATGCATCGGCAATCGACTTCCTGCAATTCCTTCTCCACCATTACCCATTTCAGTTAAAAGAGATTCGCACGAACGGTGACCCTGTATTCATCAATCCTTTTTCAACTCAATCCGAGCACCAGTTCACTGCTGAAGCGAAAAAATTTGGAATCTTCCATTCCATCGCCCTCGACCCCATGAACCACCACATCATGCGGGCAATTACGAGGTACGTCTTCGGCGGTGTGTTCGAAGGCAGTGTGGAGGAAACGTCGGAAGAAAAAGTGATTGTTGGACTTGTGAATTTTCTCTTCTTTCATAACAATCATCGCTCTCTCGCGTCCCTCGGTGGACTCACACCGCTCCAGAAGCTCAATTCGTTCCCGGACTTTGAAGCGATCACCTGTTTTGATCCGTATCGTTCCACTGAAACCCGAAAAACCGGAAACGGCTCGTACTGAGTGACTCTTGCAGCGCACGCACTCTCAGCTCTCGTGAGACCCCCCAACATCCTGCACGTGAAGCAGGTTCAAAGAAATAGTTGAGCTGTTCCCTCACTTCTTGCTTCTCTTTACGAATTCGTGTATCTTGTCATAAACCTTGCGGAGGTTTCTTGGACTTTCGCAAGGTTTCTTCTCTTCTTGGCGGGGTAGCTCAGTCCCAAAATTGCTCCCGCAGTTTCTTTGCGGGACTGCAATTTTGAGGATCCCGTCGCAGTTCGACGGGATTGGTTAGAGCGTCGTCAGTCTCGATTTGTTGGCGGGGTAGCTCAGT
>CAYJSZ010000002.1:0-47452 GCA_964372545.1 uncultured Ignavibacteriaceae bacterium | reverse complement strand
CGACGGGATTGGTTAGAGCGTCGTCAGTCTCGATTTGTTGGCGGGGTAGCTCAGTCCCAAAATTGCTCCCGCAGTTTCTTTGCGGGACTGCAATTTTGAGGATCCCGTCGCAGTTCGACGGGATTGGTTAGAGCGTCGTCAGTCTCGATTTGTTGGCGGGGTAGCTCAGTTGGTTAGAGCGTCGGAATCATAATCCGCAGGTCGTGGGTTCGAATCCCTCCCCCGCTACTTCCAAAATCACCCGCGAGCGCATTGTGCGAGTGGCAGTGATTTTGAGAACCCCGCCGCTTCGTGGCGGGATCGAAAGTTGTGGCCCACGAACGTTTTCAATGAGTGACTGCCATTTTCAGAATCCCTGTCGACTTTTGTCGGGATCGCAACGTGTTGAAATCCTAAAATTCAAAAAAACTCTTGATCGCGCCGTGGTATCGCCGGATCAAGATTTTTTGTATGAACGATGCCAATGATGACCCATCCTGAACATTTTCTCTCTCGGTTCGAGGAGTTTCTCACGTCACACCAGCTGCTTACACCGGGTTTGCATGTTCTGCTCGCCGTAAGCGGGGGAATCGACTCCATGGCCATGATGTATCTCTTCCTGGAACTGAAAGAACCATGGAAGCTCACACTCAGCGTCGCTCACGTCAACCATCAATTACGCGGCGATGAGGCAAGTGGCGACGAAGAGTTTGTTCGGGAGGCAGCGGAACGCCTGGGTCTTCCCTCCTATTCTGCTCGTGTCGAGACGCTGGACTACGCTCATCAGCACGGCGTAGGAAAACAGGAAGCAGCTCGCGAGTTGCGCTACCGATTCTTTGAAGAAACGCGGAAGGCTCTTGGCGCAGATCTGGTTGCAACTGCTCACAATGCGGACGATAACGCGGAAACAGTCCTGATGAATGCGCTGCGCGGCAGCGGTATTCATGGGCTCGCGGGGATTCCCTCGAAGCGAGAGAATGGATCTATTATCCGCCCGCTGCTCTTTGCGTATCGGAAGGAAATTGAGCACTACGCACGGGAGCGCCGGATCGCGTTCCGGCAGGATTCATCAAACGATTCTCTGGAGTACACGCGGAACCTCATTCGCCATAAGGTTATGCCTTTTCTGCGCACGAGCCTGGAAATCGATGTCTCACAGTCGTTCAATCGGATTGCCGCGTCGATGCGCGATCTCGAAGGAAGACTCACCGCTGAAACGGAATCCGTGCTTCGACAGATTGTTTCTCGAGATAACAAGAAAACATTCGTGGACATCCCGCTTCTTCTAAAACAATCTCCCCTTCTTCAGGACGAAATCATTCTCTCGCTCTTCCGAAGACTCGACGTTGAACCCCTTGCTGAAAAAGTGATCCACGTGTTGGAGCTTTGTTCCAAACAAACCGGGCGGTCACTATCGCTTTCACGGTCTGTTCGAGTTTTCCGAGACCGCGATCGATTGGTCTTCGATAGCTCCACAGCTGTTCAACCGTTCGAGTATCCTGTGCAACTCGGGGAGGCCTATCGATTTCCCGGATTTGAGTTTTCTTCCGTCGTCGAACACGACACGCCGCGCACGTTTCAACGCGGCGCGATGACCGCGTTCGTCGATGCCGGGCGGTTGGGCAAGGAGCTCGTTCTTCGAAACTGGCGGGACGGGGATTGGTTCATCCCGTTGGGATTACACGGAAAGAAAAAACTGAGCGATTTTTTCGTCGACAAGAAGATCCCGCTGCACGAAAAACATCGTATTCCCGTGCTTGAATCCGACGGCGCCATCGTCTGGGTGTGTGGCCAACGACTCGACGAGCGCTTTCAGCTTACTCAGGAGACCGTTTCGGTCGCAACACTTCAATTCCTTCCCCTCTCGAACGGATAACCTTCACATGCACGAATACGTCACTGTCAACGGCGAGCGCTTTAAGCAATACTTATCCGAAGACCAAATCCAGAAGCGCGTGAAAGAGCTCGCTGCAGAGATCAACAATGACTATCGGGGGAAAACGCCGATCTTCATCGGCATCCTGAACGGCTCGTTCATCTTCATCTCCGATTTGATCCGTGAAATCACCGTCGACTGCGAGGTGGATTTCTTCAAGCTCTCCAGCTACGGCGACGCAAAGATTTCCTCGGGCCAGGTAAAGTTGTTGAAGGAGCTGAACTGCGAGGTAACAAACCGCGATATCGTCGTAGTCGAAGATATCGTCGATTCAGGGTTGTCGATCGATTTTATCAAGAAGCTCATCATGCGCGAGAACCCCAGCTCGTTCCGTGTCGTGACGTTATTGCTGAAGAAAACCGTCGCAAAAATTGATTTTTCTATCGATTACGTAGGCTTCGAGATTCCGCCGGAATTTGTGATTGGCTACGGTTTGGACTACGCACAAAAAGTTCGTAACTTACGCGCAGTCTACAGGCTTGAACCGACTGAACAGAAGAACTGAGAACGGCGTCGGGCATTTTGAGGAGTGTATCATGAGCAACACGTTCTACAAAGAAGATTCCAGCGATCCCAAACAACGAGACAGCGGCCAACAGAAGAGGCGCTTCGTTCCACAGCGACCGCAACGAAAACAATCGAAGCAGTACCGCGACGACGAGTTCAACTGGAACAAGGTCGGGCGCGTCATCGCGAGCTGGCTGGGGATTCTCCTGGCGGTATTTCTCGTCATGTATGCCTTCAAGAGCAACGAGGAAACGGAGTATGAGGTCAACTTCACCACGTTTCAACAATTGATGAGCGATGGAAAAATCTCCGAAGCACTCATCAAGAAATCCAACCTGAACGACTACGATTTCCACGGCAGACTCTCGCAACCGATGGAGCTGACCACCGTTAGCGGCAAACGTGCACGAAACGCATCCCGCATCGTTCTGACGCTCCCCTATTCGAACATCGATGACAAGATTATTTCCGACTGGAGCGGCAAAGGGGTTCGCTTTAATATTGTCAAGGAAGACAGTGCGTGGTACAACATGCTCGTGGGATTTCTCCCGTGGGTGTTGCTCATCGGCATCTGGCTGATCATTTTCCGGCGGATGCAGGCAGGAGCCGGCGGGCCGAAGGGCCTGTTCTCGTTCGGGAAGAGTCGCGCCAAATTGTTGACGGAAGGCGGCACGCAAATCACCTTCGAAGATGTGGCCGGAGCGGATGAAGCGAAGTTCGAGCTGCAGGAAATCATCGAATTCCTCAAAGACCCCGGCAAGTTCCAGCGACTGGGTGGAAAAATTCCTCGCGGCGTGTTACTGCTCGGGCCTCCGGGCACCGGCAAAACGCTCCTTGCCCGCGCGGTCGCCGGCGAAGCGGGTGTACCCTTCTATACGATCAGCGGGGCGGACTTTGTCGAAATGTTCGTCGGTGTCGGTGCGAGCCGCGTGCGCGATCTTTTCGAGCAGGGAAAGAAGAGCGCCCCGTGCATTATTTTCATCGACGAGATCGATGCAGTGGGCCGTCATCGCGGCGCCGGTTTGGGCGGCGGACATGACGAACGCGAGCAGACGCTGAACCAACTGCTGGTCGAGATGGATGGCTTTGAGCAAAACAGCGGCGTCATCATTATTGCGGCAACGAACCGTCCGGATGTACTCGACCCGGCGCTCCTTCGTCCGGGCCGCTTCGACCGTCAGGTGGTAGTCGACCGACCGGACGTGAAGGGCCGCGAAGGGATATTCCGAGTTCATACGAAGAACACGCCGCTTGCCGATGATGTCGACCTGGAGGTCCTGGCAAAAGGAACTCCGGGACTCTCCGGCGCCGACATTGCTAACCTGGTGAACGAATCCGCGTTGCTTGCCGCTCGCGGGAATGAAAAAGAAGTCGCCATGCGGCACTTTGAGGCGTCGAAAGATAAGGTGATGATGGGGATGGAACGGAAGACGATGATCATCTCGGATCGCGAGAAGAAGGTAACGTCGTACCACGAGTCCGGCCATGTACTCGTCGCCAAATTCATGCCGGAAGCAGACCCCGTTCACAAGGTCACCATCATCCCACGCGGACGTGCGTTGGGCGTCACCACCTACCTCCCGATCGACGAAAAGCATACCTACTCGAAGGAATACCTTGAAGCGATGATCACCTACGCGCTCGGCGGGCGGGCGGCTGAAAAGATCATCTTCAACCAGCTCACCACCGGAGCGGGAAACGACATTGAACGTGCCACAGAACTTGCCCGCAAAATGGTGTGCGAGTGGGGCATGAGCGACAAACTCGGCCCTCTCGCGTACGGCGCAAAAGAAGAGGAGCTCTTCCTGGGTCGTGAAATCACACGCACGCGCAATTTCAGCGAGGATACCGCCATTACCATCGACTATGAAGTGAAAAAGATCGTGACTGCGGCGATGAAACGAGCGGAGAAAATTCTGCGCGAGAATATTTCGACCCTCCACCGCCTTTCGAACGAGTTGCTCGAGCGAGAAATTCTCGACGCCGAGGAAATCAACAAGATCATGCGCGGTGAAGAACTCCCTCCGGTGGACAGAAGAAAGAACGGACAACAAGCAACAGCTCAACAAGCTGAAGGACCCTCTTCACAGTCGAGAACAAACAATCCTGGGTCACCGGATGCTCTACCGGAGAAATCCAATAAAGGTTCATGAGCGAATCTCCTGTGGAATTCATGCAATCCAGGGATGAATCTTCTCACGATGACCGGCAACCCCACGATGTGAACAAGTCGCTCGAACACTCTGCGACGATCAACTACCGGTCGGAACTCATTCGCAAATCGATTCACCTCTGCTCCCTTTCCATTCCTGTCATCTACTCTTTTATTTCGAAGCAGCTTGCCCTACAGCTCCTTCTGCCGCTCACGGCCGCATTCTTTCTCGTCGACCTCGCCCGATACTACCACAAGCCAACGAGCGACTGGTTTTATCGCTGGTTTGGATGGCTGTTGCGAAGGCACGAGCGGGATGAGCAGAGGAAACGCCTCAATGGCGCAACGAATGTCCTGATCGCATCGTCGCTCTGTGTGCTGATTTTTCCAAAAGTGCTCGTCGTGACGGCACTTTCGATCCTCATAATCTCCGACTCCACGTCTGCGCTGGTCGGACGTCGTTTCGGCAAGCGGCCGTTCCTCAGCAAGAGCCTGGAAGGTACTCTCGCCTTTTTCATTACTGCAGTCGTCGTCGTTTTCATCACGCCGAAGGTCGAAGGGCTCCCGCTGGAATACGGTATCGGTGTCATTGGAGCTGCCGTCGCTGCCGTCGCTGAGTCAGCCCCTTTGCCGATCGACGACAACCTGTCCGTCCCCCTCAGTGTCGGTGCAGTGATGTGGGGTTTGTACGTGCTCTTGTTGCCTTCCGTCGACCTTTTTTCATTCGTGTAGACCGTGGTGTCAAGGGAATCCATGATGCGTTGGAAACCGATCTGCACAACCCTGTTCATCATCTTCCTCGTCACCTTGAGTAGTTGCGAGAAAGCAAAAACCATAGCCACGGGCAAGGAAGATGAAATCGTCGTCTTCGCCGATACGACCACCTGGGAGGCTCTGCAGGCGGTCTTGCGGGAGACGTTCGAAGACACAGTGTTCACTCCCCAGCCCGAACCCTGGTTCACCCTGCGCTGGACGAGCTTCAATCGCTTTGACGAATTCTCTACGCACAAGAATCGACTCATTGTCGCTCCGCTCAACGGAGCCGACACTGTTGCCGGCTACCTGCGTTCAACACTCGATACTACGGTTCGGTCACTCGTTCAGCAGGGGAAAGAATTCGTCTTCGCGAAGTACGACGTTCATGCGCGGCAACAACTGGTGATGTATTTGACGGGTCGTGACCTTCCTATTCTGTGGGCGTCGATTCAAAACCGGGCGCCGGATCTACTCTACTATTTTACCAACATGTCGCTCAAACGGGAGTTGGCTTCCCTGGAGGCGGAACGGTGATACAACAAGAAGGAGATTGAGGAGAAACTGCTGAACCGGTACGGCTGGACGATGACTGCGCAGCATGATTACGTCGTTGCTATCGACTCCGCCGGCTCTCGTTTTTTCTGGATGCGACGCGCCACACCCTCCGACATGGAACGGTGGATCTTCGTCCATTGGATTGATGCCGCCCAGCCCGGAATGTTAACGGAGAATTCTGTCCTCGCTCTACGCGATTCCCTCACGAAGATGTTTTTCCGCACCACGGGGGATGACGCGTACGTTCAAATTGCACCGTACAATTTGGAAATGCACCAATCGGATTTCCTTGGCAGGTTTGCGTTGGAAACAAGAGGGAACTGGCGGTTTAGTGACAAGTCCGGTGGTGGACCGTTCGTGAACTACACGTTCTACGATACTGCCTCCAAACGTTTGTATATGCTGGATGGATCAATTTTCGCGCCCCGCGTCGAGAAAAAGAAACTTATTCTCCAGGTCGACGGAATCCTTCATACCTTTCGCACGCAACTGGACCTCAAGAGGCCACAAGCTGAATCCAAATAAGATTCGTTAGCATGTTATCGGTTTGAGGGAACATGCCGTCGCCCGCAGTATCGACTCGATTTTCGCCACCGGAACGGGCTTCGAGAGAACCTCATACGCTCCCGCCGATTCAAGATCTCCCCGAACTGCCCACGAGTCATGCCCTGTCGCGATCACAACCGGGATATCCTTTGTCTCGTCATGTAGTTTCTTCGCTTCGAGGAGTGCAAGACCGTTCATCTTTGGCATGGCGTAGTCGCAAAACACAACGTGCGGCCGGTAACGAAACATCAGCTCTAAGGCTTTCTGGCCATCGGCGGCTTGCAACACACGGGCACCGGGAAGCACTCGTTGTATGTATGTCGCATGGAGCGCCCGGATGCCGGCCTCATCGTCGACCACGAGGATGTTCAGGCTCTGTTCGGGATCAGACTTTGGAAACCGCAAGACGAAGGCCGTCCCCTTACCCACCGTGCTCTTCACCGAGATTTGCCCGCCGAGCTCTTTCATGATTTCCGCGCAGAGCGAAAGCCCAAGACCGGTTCCTTTCTCGCCGGAAAGGCCTGTGCGCGAGTATGTCCCCTTGTCGCGGAACAACTTCGGAAGGTCTTCTGTCGGAATTCCGATGCCGGTATCCCGCACGGCGACTACCCATTCTCGTTCGGTCTGATCGAGGAGCTCGAGGGAAATCGAGCCGCCGGGCGGTGTGAACTTCAACGCGTTGCTGATCAGGTTGTTGAAAACCTGAAGGACAAGCTGCCCATCAACATGTGCCCTTGTGTCCGCAGGGATATCCATGCTCAAAACGATCGATTTCTGTTTCGCGACGGTCGACAACAATTGGGCACTTTTGATCCCGATTTCGGCAAGGTCAGTTTCTTCCGGATTCACCCGGAGGTCGTCGGTTTCCGGCGTCGGTTTTTCAAGAAGTTCGTTAATTAAGCGCAACTGGTTTTGCGCAGCATCGTGAATATAGGTCAGGAATTGCTGCAACTCCTCTTTCGGCAGCTTTTCACCATCGGCGAGCAGAACTTCAGAAAAGCCGATAATGCTTCCCAATGGTGAGCGGAGGTCGTGCGACAGCGCAAAGAGCAACTTATCCTTTCTCGCATTCAATTCTGCTAACACTTCGTAGGCGACCCTGAGCGCGTCCACATTTTCCCGCAACTGTCGCTCCTGTTCTTTTCGCTCCGTAATGTCCTCTAAAATCCCTTCAAACATCAGCGGTTTTCCCTGGGCATCCTTTATGACCCGTGAGTGTTCCAGCACAGTAATCCGCCTGCCATCTTTCCGCTTCAAATGAAGCTCCACATCGCGGCAGAAGCCGTGCTGCAACAGCAGCTCCGTCAACCGTTCACGATCCTGAGGGTTCACATACACTGCCTTGCCGATGTTGACGCTCTTGAGTTCTTCCAGCGAGTCGTATCCCAGAAGGCGCAGCAGCGTCAGGTTTGCGTCTAGAAGCTTCCCATCGATCGTCACTTGGAACATCCCCTGCACGGACTTGTCGAACAGTTCGCGATAGTTCTGTTCACTCTGGGCTAATGCACGCTCAGCTCTTTTCCTGCGGGACACATCGCGGTATACGCCAAGCAGCAGCGGCGTTCCGTCTTCCGCTTCGATAAACGAATACGCAGTCTGGATATCGATGACTCTCTCATCATGCAATCTCAACTCTTTCTCAGCATCCTCCTGCATGGTTCGACTCTCAAATCTCCGTCGATAGTCGCTCAGCACCTCTTGTTTATCTTGTTCGCTCGCATACACCACCGTTAGCGGTTTGTAAATCAATTCGCGCTGCTGCATGTTTACCAGTCTGCAGTAGGCGTTGTTGACCGCGACGATAATTCCATCCTCATCCGTCAAAAGCATTCCATCTTTCGATTGTTCCCACACCGAGGAAAGGATCCCCTCCGTGCTGCGAAAGAGTATTGTTCCCGGATTTTTTCTCTGTGGCTTCGTCGGGAACGGTCGAGAGCTGGTACGATAGCGATAATCTTCAACAACGCGAAGGACTTGCATGGCTTGATTCCTTTGGTCGAACCACAATACGATGTGTCATGTCGCACCAAGAGGGTCAAGCAATATGCCAGCGAATATCACTGGATTTCTTGGTTCTTCGGGGAGTGCACACGAGAGGGCAAGGCAAATTCTACAAAAGGGGCTGCTGATCTTTGAAGTAGGTATGGGGGGCTTGAAGCTGATGCGTCGGAGCGTACCGGCCTTTGTTCGGTGTGGATTCAGATTAGCATTGTCCTTGCAAAGGATCAGCAGCAACCATAGGACGGCGGCGTGAAATTTCCCTCTGCGACCGGTACGAGCGCTCCGGCGACCGAGTACTGCTTTTTCACGAGGACACGATGCCATCGTCGAAACGATTCTATAATAATGATGACCGCGCAGGCCATCATGATTCCCGTCAGGATGGAATTGACATACCCCTGCGTTGCGGTTGCGGGATTGGCGGTCAGCGGCCAGAAGTTGTCGGTAATGTTCAGCCAGCCCGCGGTGAGCGTGGTACTCGAGACGAACAACATCGGCAGGAGTGTCACCAGGACGTAGCGTTGCTTACCGGCGTTGATGATGGCGGTCGTTGCCACGGCAAGCGCAACACTGGCGAGCAACTGGTTTGCCGTTCCAAACATCGGCCAGATGGTGCTGATGCTTCCGTTCCAGATGAAATACGCCCACGCAACAACCACCAGAGCAGTCGAAAGAAGAGTCCCGGGGAGCCAGTCAGTTCTTTCAAACGGCTTCCACATTCTACCGCCGAACTCTTGTACCAGAAAACGC
Source organism: uncultured Ignavibacteriaceae bacterium (assembly GCA_964372545.1). GTDB lineage: Bacteria > Bacteroidota > Ignavibacteria > UBA10030 > UBA10030 > CAYJSZ01. The sequence goes on along the minus strand of CAYJSZ010000002.1, from coordinate 38,270 downwards.
GCGACACGCGTCCCCGTGTCGATCGTGGTGAGGATAAACAACGCCTCGAACATGATGGCAAAATGGTACCAATACGACATCAACCCTTTCATGCCTGGGATGCTGGAAAAGATCTGGGCAAAACCGACCGCGAGCGACACCGCGCCGCCCGGACGGCCGGCGACGGTTTCACCGACTTCGAGCGAGAGTTCTTGTAGATTGACCGGAGACATGCCGAGCGCCGCGAATTTTTCCGGAGTAAGGTTGATCGCAAAATAATCAGCCGGGAAGAGCGAGCTGGCTGCGATGAGGGAGATGATGCCGACCACGCCTTCCATCAGCATGGCACCATAGCCGATCACGCGCGCCTCGGTTTCATGGTTCAGCATCTTCGGCGTCGTGCCGGACGAGACCAAGGCGTGGAATCCTGAAATCGCACCACAAGCGATGGTGATGAACACAAAGGGAAAGACTTTGCCGGGAATAATCGGCCCGCCGCCGTGGATGAACTCCGTAATGGCGGGCATGCGGATTTCCGGCGCAACGATCACGACGCCGAGAATCAGCGCGGCGATCGTTCCGATCTTCATGTACGAGCTCAGATAATCACGCGGGCAGAGCAGCAGCCAGACGGGCAGCACGGATGCGATAAACCCGTAGACGGCAATTGCGATGATGATTCCTTCGCGCGACAACGTAAAGTATTGTGCGAAGGACGACTCCGGTATGAAGCTACCGACGAATACGGAGGCAAACACGCCGACGACGCCGATGAGGCTCGCTTCGCCAATGTTCCCCGGACGGATCTTGTACATCCACAAGCCGACGAAGAGCGCAATCGGGATTGTCATCGCAATCGTGAACGTCCCCCACGAGCTTTCGCGGAGCGCGTTCACGACTGCCAGACCGAGTCCCGCGAGCGCGATGATGACGATAATGAGAATAGCGACCGACCCCACGGCGCTTGCCATCGGACTGATCTCGTGCCGCGCAATCTCGGCCAGCGATTTTCCATTGCGACGCACAGAAGCAGAGAGAATCATGAAATCATGAACGGCACCGCCGAGGCAAACCCCGATCAACAGCCACAAAAATCCCGGAAGAAACCCAAACTGCGCCGCCAACACCGGACCAATTAAAGGACCCGCACCGGAGATCGCCGCAAAATGATGTCCAAAGAGCACCCACTTGTTGGTCGGGTAATAGTTTTGCCCATCGTTCAAGGTGTGGGCCGGTGTTTGTCGAGCGTCGTCCAGCGCAACGACTTTTGTGGCAAGGAACGCGCTGTAGTATCGGTAGGCGATGGCCATGACGCAGAGCGCGCCGAGAATGAAGGGAAGTGCATTCATGATTGGTAATGAGCGACTGGTGGTTGGTTATAGCTCATGCGTTATGAAGGAAGTCACTGAATATCTTTCGATGCGACGATCGTGACGCCGGCTTTCTTCATATCATCAAACGCCTGGACGTCGTCTCCGGGATGTATGTTGACTGCCGCGACAGCATCTTCGACTACGAACGTCTTAAATCCCGACCTGGACGCATCGATCGCCGAGGCACGTACGCAATAATCGGTTGCCAGGCCGGTTACGTACAGCTCAGTGACGCCTTTTCCCTTGAGATATTTTGCCAAATCCAGGTTCGTCGCTTCGAATGCGGAATAGCCGTCATCCTTATTGCCGGTTCCCTTCAGAAACACTTGCCGGATTTTCACTGAGTTTAAGTCTGGGTGAAATTCCGCCCCCCTCGTGTTATGGACGCAATGGACAGGCCATTTCTGAAAATGCACCGTCTCGTGCGGGTGCCAATCCTTTGACGCGACGGCCAGCGTAAATTTCTCGAACAACAGATTGATGACGGGAACGACTTTGTCACCCTCCGGCACCGCCAACGAGCCTCCCGGACAAAAATCGTTTTGCACATCGACCACGAGCAACGCCTTCATGTCACTTCCCTCCACCAAGACCGTTTTTTTGTTGAATCTCCTCCATCAACTGCGACCGCAGGCTCATCAGCCTGTGGCTGATGCCGACCTTGTACACATGCGGAAACTCAAAGCGCTGGTGTTCCGGAGAAAGTCTGTTCAGCCGGGCTTTTGCGTACGCCACCGTTTCTTTCAAGGGGGTTGTGCCATTCAACTCCCGCCCGCGCTCCATCACTTTCTGGAGAAGTGGCTCGGCGATTCGCTGTTCCACCTTGCTCTTCTGCTCAGGATAGAAGGGATGATAGATGTTGTCGATGCCGTGTTCGTCCTCCAGCACGATGGCATCGGCGTAGAAATTCTCATGAGCGTCAACATAGCGGAGAATCTTCTTCAGGCCGGGCAATGTTGTTTTCGTAAAGTTTTCTGAGAACTTCAATCGCGGCCGGCCATCGCACATGCTGAGCTTGTACACGCCGTCGAGCGCGGGTGAATTCCTGCCCGTAACGAGATGCGTCCCAACACCGAAAATATCGATCGGCGCGTTCTGCTCCAGCAAACTCCGGATGACGTATTCATCGAGCTGGTTCGAGGTTACGATTTTTACGTAGGGAAGTCCCGCTGCATCGAGCAGCGCCCGTGCATGTCGACTGAGATAGGCCAGGTCGCCGCTGTCGAGCCGAATCCCCAGCAGGCGGTGTCCCTTTTTCTCCAGCTCCTTTGCAACGGTAATCGCGTTCGGCATGCCACTTCGCAACGTGTTGTAGGTGTCGACCAGCAAGACACAACGCTCCGGATAAACTTCCGAAAACTTTCGAAAGGCTGTCAGCTCATCGTCAAAGCTTTGAATCCAGGAATGCCCCTGAGTTCCAGAAACCTCCAGGCCCCAATGGTACGCGGCGAACAGGTTCGACGTCGCCTCCACCCCTCCGATGATAGCCGCCTTGCTCGCCAGGATGCCGCCCAAGCCCTGCGCGCGCCTCAGACCGAAATCGACGACGCGACGAGGACCGGCAGCATGTTTGATCCGAGCCGCTTTCGTCGCGATGAGCGACTCGAAGTTCAAAAAATTCAGCAACAGCGTTTCGATGATTTGCGTCTCGATGATGTTACCCTCGACGCGCACGATGGGCTCAAGCGGAAAGACAATTTCACCCTCGCGCACGGAATGGATGGTACCACGAAATCGGAAAAGCTCAAGATACTTGAGAAACGGTTCTTGCAGTCCTAGCCCGCTAAGAAAGTCGAGGTCTTCTTTCTCAAAACGGAAATGCTGGAGAGTCTCCACCAAATCGCTCAACCCGGCAAAAACGACGTAGCCGCCCTCGAACGGGTTTTCGCGGAAGAAGTAGTCGAACGCCGCGCTGGTTTCCGACTTGCCGGTCAGGAAATATCCCTGCGCCATGGTCAACTGATAAAAATCGGTGTAGAGAGCTGTGTGTTTGTCGAGGATGGTCATACGTCAAAAGGCGTTCTTGATATGGTTGATCTCCGCCCTGCCATTGTGGAAAAAAATTGCCACAACGTCAAATCGACACGCCCGGTCGCTGAGCTCATGCTCGAAGAGATAGCCTTCCGCAACTTTACGCAACTGCTCCTGCTTGTGATCGGTCACGGCTTCTTCCGGTTCACCGAAGGCTTTTGATCGGCGAGCCTTGACTTCGACAAACACGATCTCCTCCCCCTCCTCAGCCACGATGTCGATTTCGCCTCGTTCGAAGCGGTAGTTGCGTCGAAGGATCTTCATTCCTTCCCGTTCGAGGAATCTCACGGCAAGCAATTCCCCCACCGCGCCGCGTCGTTTTCGAGGATCTCGTGCTTGCCGGGCTTTAGTCGAGTTTGACATGGAACGTTTTGCGATGAATTTCGCATAACCCGTGTTGTCGGATCGCCTCACGATGCTGTTTCGTGCCGTAGCCTTTGTGGCGGGCAAACCCGTACTCCGGAAATCGTTCATGATATTCCCGCATCAACCGGTCGCGCGTCACTTTTGCGACGATCGACGCTGCGGCAATCGTAAAGACCTTGGCGTCGCCATCGATGACGTTTTCGAATGGCAAACTCTCGTGGCGAAAACTGTTCCCATCCGCGACGACGAATTGCGGAGGAAGCCTGAGCTCATCCAGCGCTTTGTGCATTGCGAGAATCGATGCCTGGTAGATATTGATACGGTCGATGACATCGTGCTGCACAACGCCGACGCCGAGTGCAATCGCCGAATCCCGGATCAACTCAAAGATACTCTCTCGCTTTTTTTCCGACAGTTTCTTCGAATCATCCACGCCATCGATGAACATCTCCTTTGGAAAGATCACGGCCGCGGCAACCACCGGACCGGCTAGAGGTCCGCGGCCGGCTTCATCGACACCGGCGAGAAGTTCAATGCCGCGGTGCCAGTACGTGCGCTCGTAGTCGAGACCGTTCATCAGGACGACCCAAGATACAGTGCGACCAACCCTACCAGCATGGACGCTTTCAAGACCGTGCTGAGTCTGTGCATCGTCGCCGGAGCTGAACTCCGCCACATCGACAGAATCACGATAATCAACGCAACATCGACCAGCGCGACAACGACAAGATACCGAAGATTGTAGACACCGAATTGAAACGCTGCCAGCGTCGCAGCGATAAGCACGAGCAACGTTACTGTTGCAAGAGCTAGAGCAGGTTTCGTTCCATGCTTCACCGGCAGTGTTTGGGCATTTCCTTTTGCGTCGCCCTCCATGTCCTCGATGTCTTTTACTACCTCGCGGGCGAAGTTCACCAAAAAGGCAAACAGTGCCGGCACGAGTGCGCGTTCGATCTTACCGACGACCACCCCGCCGTAGAGAAGCGCAAGTCCGGTTGCAGCGCTCACGATGATATTGCCGGCCAACACAACCCGTTTGAAGCGTTTGCTGTAGAAATATAATGAGATAACCCAGACAAGTGAAATGAAAAGTGGAGCCGGGCCAAGAAATGCACTCACGATGACCCCCGCGCTCGAGCTCATTCTCCAGATCCACCAGGCTTCGGATTTCTCCAACGCTCCCCGCGGCAACGGACGATCTGGCCTGTTGATGGAATCAATATCGGCGTCGAAATAATCGTTGATAGCGTAGCCGCCGCTTGCGATAAGAGCTCCGGAAAGCGACGCAAGCAGAATCGTTTTCCAGTCGGCCAATTCCGCACCTGCGAGCAGCGAGGCAGCCCCGATTGCCAGGAACACGATTGCCACATTCACCGGCCGGATCAATTCTGCAAAGGCTTTGAGTTTCTTAGAATTCATTCGCCAATCTCACATGGAGTTTTGCCGTGCCAAACGTATCCCCCTGCCCCAACGCGACGCTGACTCCGAGCAAGCCGACTGCAGTATCCAGACGGAGACCGACACCATAGCCGATCTTGGTGAGCTCGGCTTGAACAATACCTGACGCAGGCTGCGACGGGGAAGCAACATAAGCGGCATCGGTGAAGGCAAAGAAAAAAGAGCGCGGTGAAACAAGAACACGGTACTCCAGGTTAGCCCACGCGACGCGGGATCCGAGAAACTGACTTTCGCGATATCCACGGAGTGTTGACGCTCCTCCCAGGCGGAACAGGTCGCTGATTTCCATGCTGCCCGACCGGAACTCCTGGACGTGCAAGCCAGCAGCGAACACCTGACGTTGAAATGGAGAAACATCATACTCGAGGTCCATACCGAACCGCTGTGTACTGTTGGTAACCGTCCCCGCGGCAACCAAGTATCTCTTGGTGCCGGTGTGAAACTCCGTGCGATAGAGTATCCCGCTCGTGGGGGTCACCGCATCATCCCGGGAATCATAGAAAAGATAGCCGCCAATCGTGATCGTACGGCTGTCTGATACCAAAGACGCTGTCTGGCTCACGGAAGGAACGACATTGTACTGACTGAATGTCGCTCCGATGCGAAATTCCTCCGAGAGCATGAACTCCGCTTGCAGATTGAGATTCCGTTTCACGTAGGAAGAATCCTGCTTGCGCTGGAAAAAGCCGATTTCACCGTTGACCGGATAGGATGCTATCCACGGTTCATGATACCGGAGCCCGATTTCCTGTGTCGACTGGTTTTCGCGATGCCAACGGACCGAGAATCTTCGCCCCGTACCGAAGAGATTCCGAAACTGCAAGTTCGCTAATCCGGTGAAATAACCCGACTCGCCGGAGACACTGGAGGGAACATACCCAACCAGGCCGTCAACGCGGTTGGGATTTCCTTCTGTCACACGGATGAGCAACCCGGCCGCTCCCTCTCGGAGATACAATTCAGGCTGTGAGACCGACGAAAACAGCTGCAGGCGCTGGAGCCGCTGTTGAATGCTCGCAGCCAATTCAGGCCTGAACAATTCGTTCGTACGAAGTCTCGCTTCACGTTCTATCACGAAATCACGTGTGGTCGTATTGCCTTCGATCGTGAGCTCCGTAATTCGTACCGGTTCTCCTTCGTCAATCGTCACCAGCGCATCCACCTGATATTCCGCGTCGTTCTCCTTTAGCGTTATGTTCTTTATGGAAACCTTGGCAAAGGAATATCCGCGTTGCTCGTACTTTTTCAGTATGAAGTGCAGGTCCTGTTCCAGGACAGATTGACGAAAACGGCCGTTCATGTGACTCGACAATCCTGACAGCAGCTCATCAGTGTCAATGGCGTTGTTCCCCTCGAACGCTATCGTCTGAAGGATCGCAGGTTTACCTTCGCGGAGATGGAATGCTACCGTCACTGTGCGGGCCTTTTCATCGGTCGTTACCAGAGTGTCGACAGCGACAAAGAGGAGCCCTTCAAGCGCATAGTGCTGTTGGATGGTCTTTTGATCATTGGCAAGAACTTCTCTCATGAACTCCGCACCAGGCTTCAATTGCAGCCACGAAAGGATCTCGCGCTCTTCGAACTGTACGCTCCCGCGAACAACAATAGAACTTACGGTGACGCTCTGCTGAGCGTGCAACGATTGGGATAGCATGACCAGCATTAACACCGTGCAGAGAAAACGAAAGAAGCCAGTGGAGGGGCTCTCAGCACTGGCTTCAACACAACGGGCACACGATGGTTGCTGCATCGTCAGCGAACTCGATCCCACAGTTCGGTGATCGGCGACCGCAACCGGTAATCGCCAAACCCGGTTTCATCCACGAAGACATAGCGCCGGTTGATCTGGTTGTAGTACCAAATCTCGTACGGCTTGCTGTTGTTTTGGAACGGATAGCGCTCGACGTTATCCGGCGCTCCGAGGTAGATGTACACCATCCCCCGGTCGGTACGCCATCCTTCAATGTAATGCGTGTAATTCTTGTTCGTATACTCGATTCTGCCGTAGTACTCTTCCATCAATTCATTCTCGGGCGTTTGCGGATCAGGATCGCGCTTCTTCCAGAACTCGACAAATCGCCGCTTCTTTTCTTCCGGCGATGTTGCCTCCCGAATATGAGACATGTCAGAATCTCGGGCAATGTACCGAAGTTGGTCGACAGCTTTATCGATATCCTGAACGACTCGCGGGAGGTCGGACCACTGAACCGAAAACGTCCTCGACGTCAGAGCAGCAAGAGCGGGATGAATGCTCAGATTGTGCAATGGCTCTGCGCCGACCGAGAGGAAGTACGTTCCGGCGGTGAGACTCAGTTTATCAACTTTCAAGAACGTCTGCGTTACTCTGCCGGTAGTCGCTTCCGCTTGCGTCCGGTTGAGAACTTCCCGTTGCTGTTGGTCGAGGATCTTCCACCTGAGCATGAGGGAATCGACACTGCTGTTGTTGTAGATTTCGACAAAAAGGAAAAACCCTTCCGTCAAATGTCCCACATTACCCGAGATGTTGGGCACGATGCTCCGCTTGTCGCCGGTCGTGGAAAGACGATTCACGAGCATAATGTCGCTCATACTCAGAGAATCTTTGGCGAAGTCGGTCACGAGAAGATTCCGATGCCGGCGCGCCGTCTTCTTTGAATCCTGGTCCTGGATTTGAACGTTGGCTCGGTAATTTCCAGGGTCAGCCTCGATCGGTCGATGAGAGAGACTGTAAAACTTATTCGAAGTCGTCTGTGAAAAATCCTTGACCCGGACGACATCTGTCCAGGTTCTCTCCAGCGCGAGTTGTCCGTCGGGGTTGTACAAGCTCAGTACGACGTCATACCTCGCAACAAACAGTTCCGATTCTTTGACGAAACGGAGCTCGTCATACGGAACCTGCACGTAGACATCGATGCGCGCCTTTCCGGGCTGTTCGGAAGCATAGCTGATAGCTTCAAAGAAAAAAACAGGTTCGCCCGACGCCTCAATCGGCGTCTGTGCGGAGACAACCTGGACGCCGAAAAGGAGGATGATGAGTGCCAGCGTCCCGACCGTCCCAACTCTCAGAAGTCCTCTCTTCATACACATCCCTCCCAAAGGTTAGACAAGCTCTGCATAAAGGTCGTATTCACTCATACTAACAATCTTCACTTCATAGAAGTTGCCAATACTGACTGATGAACCATGACGTATATGTACTTCCTGGTCGATTTCCGGAGCATCCCATTGTGTTCGGCCCACGGCGAGGCCCTGTTCGTGCCTGTCGACAAGAACTTTCACCGAAGTGCCGACGAGCGTGGCGTTTCGTTCCTCGGAAATCTCCTGTTGGGTACTCATGATGGCCCCACGGCGTTCTTCCTTGATTTCCTGAGGAACGGGATCATGAAGCGGATACGCCGTAGTTCCCTCTTCCTGCGAGTACGTAAACACGCCGAGTCGATGGAATCTCATCTCACGCACAAAGTCGCACAGAATCCGGAAATCCCCGTCCGTTTCCGTCGGATAACCGACGATGAGCGTCGTGCGCAAAGCGATGTCGGGAACCGCTGTCTTGATGGTCGCAAGCAACTCACGCGTTGCGCGGTTGGTCATGCCTCGGCGCATCGACTTGAGCACGTCGTCGGACGCATGCTGGACCGGGATATCCAAGTAATGGCAGATCTTGGGGTTCTTTTGAAATACGTCAAGGATTTCACGCGGGAATCTCGCAGGATACGCATACATCAACCGAATCCACTCTATCCCGTCGATCGTGCAAAGATCTTCGAGCAACGGTTTCAACCTTCGTTCACCGTAGAGATCAAGCCCGTAGTATGTCGAGTCTTGGGCGATGAGAATAAGCTCTTTCACTCCGCGCCGAGCCAACGCTTCTGCCTCAGCGAGGACTTCATCCTGCGGCTTTGTGCGGTGCTTGCCGCGCATGATCGGGATCGCGCAGAACGAGCACGGATGGTCGCAGCCTTCGGAGATTTTCAGATAGGCATAATGCGATGGCGTGGTGAGAAGCCGTTCTCCCACCAACTCTCGCCTGTAATCGATGTCGAGCGCCCGGACGACGCCCGGCAATTGATCCGTGCCGAAAAACGCGTCGACTTCCGGAATTTCGACGGCGAGCTCCTTTCCATAACGCTCGGAGAGGCAACCCATCACAATCACTTTCTTGAGCTGGCCATTCGCCTTTCGTCGCACAGCGCCCATGATCGTGTCGACAGATTCCTTTTTCGCCGCGTCAATGAAGCCGCACGTATTGATGACAACCGTATCGGCATCTTCAACGTCATCAACGAGCGCCGCGTTATTCACCCTAAGCTGGCCGAGAAGGTTCTCGCTATCGACAGCATTCTTCCAGCACCCCAGCGTCACAACATTGATCTTTGACCGTTGTTTCTCGTTTGACATTTTCGATTGTTCCAATTCAGGAAAGCACGACAAAATCTATGTAAAGATAGGCAATCGGCGCCACAAATACCAGACTATCGAAGCGGTCGTACACACCGCCATGGCCGGGAATAATTGCAGAAGAGTCTTTGACACCAGCATCCCGCTTGAAACGTGACTCCACGAGATCCCCCAGTTGGCCGAAAACACCGACGATCACACCCAAGATGATCGCGTCGACAAGTCCGAGATACTCCAGAACAAATTCTCTGGCCACGATCATCGTTGCCACCGCAAACACAAACCCCAGAATCGCTCCCTCCCACGTTTTCTTCGGACTGACCCGCTCCAACAATTTGTGTTTGCCGAGACCGAGCCCCCCGAAATACGCCGCGGTATCGCATATCCAGATGGACGCCAGAATTGCAGCAATGGTATAACCTCCCCATCGATCGATGATGGGCAGATTCTCGGCATTGGCCAGACTGCCTGAAAAGAATTTATAGGTCGGAAAACCGTAAGGGAACAGCTCTCGAATCGCAACGAGCGTGCCGAAGAACAGAGAGACGACGAGAACGCCGAGAACCGTGACGCCAATGTTCATCATCGGCGAGCCCTGTTGCCGGAACAGCTCGACCAAGAGCGTGAGCAGAAGAAACAGCAGCAGAACGACGAGAAGTAGCTGCAACTGCGAGAACATCGAGAGCCGAACCCCCATGTTCTCGAAAAACCGATAGAGCTCGACCTGCGCACGTTCGTAAATGAATGCACCGTTGACAAGGAAGCCAAAGACCAGTCCCAGATATTTCTGCGGGACCGCACTCTTCATTTCTGCGAGCGTGTAGAATTCGTACAGGGAAAATCCCGATATCAGGGCAACGAATGCAAAGAAGAGATAGCCGCCTTGAAGCGCCGCCCAGAGGATAAGCGGAATAGCGACAACGGCGACAGCTACGCGTATCGCCAAACTTCCAAAGGGACGATCGTTTAAGGTCATTGAACTCATGGTCGCGTAGGGTCTGAAAGATCGGTCAGATGCAATTGATGGAGCAGCTCAAGAGCCTTTGCTCTCTCGTGAGCTGGAACCATCACGTGAACGAATCGTGCATCGGGGAGCCAGAACGTTTCGAGATGGTCGCCGAACGAAAAGATGTCTGCTTCGATACCGGCATTCATGAGATTCTGCCGAATCATCTCGCTTTCGAAAACGAAGTCCGAGCTATAAATACTCGACCAATGTGACGCCTTTGACCGGTGGTCAACGACGTCGCACACGACTCTTCCGTCGGATGCTACTGCACAGTCGCCGCACACCGGTTTTCCGCACACGATGCAAAGCCCGATTGCCGATTCCCCGGCGTGATGTTCACATTCAAGAGGCTCATGGAGACGATCCCTCTGCAACGCACCGCAGTGCAGACAGAATGATCGAGCATGATCTACGGGCAACTCGCACTGTACGCATCGCATAGACTCACTCCCCTCTTCCAGAGTCTGACGTTTCTGCCGTCGCGCGCAGGTACGCCAACAACGAAAGAACAAACAGCATCACAAAAAACCCGAGTTGAACCAGTACGGCGGCTGTCGTCGGATGTGCGGTAACGCCCATGCTCACCAGCTCCTCTTCTTCCATGCCGAAGTAGGCGACAATCACCGCAAGAGAGTTGTTGAGGAAGTGCGCCGTCATCGGGAGAACGATGCTGTGCGACCGGGCGCGGAGAAACCCAAAGTAACATCCCAAACCGATGAGGGGCAGCACAGCAAACGGGTTGAAGTGGAAGAGGCCGAAGATCATCCCGGTAATGAGAGCGGCGCGAAGGGGGGTGACAAGGCGCTCGAACGTGCTCTGAATGACACCACGAAAGAGGAGCTCCTCCACAATCGCCGGCACGAACGCAACAACCAGCAAGACGAACGCAAGCTCGGGAATACTCTGCGCCGTCACCAACCCCTTGAACATCTCCTCCATCATTTGTTTCAGCGGGTCGACCAGTTGCTTGACGGCATCGGGAAGCGGAATGCGTTCCTGAAAGAAAAGATAAATCTGAAAAATCTGTTGAAGCCAGACAAGACCGAGCAACGCATAGATCGTTTCCCTCGCCGTCGGGATGCGCCATTGGAACACATCGGTAAGGCGTACGCTTAAGAGACGCGCAAAGAGAAGGGAAGGTCCGAAGATGAAGAGAATCTGGCCCACCATGGTGAACAACCGCGTCGAAAAGACATTTTCGCGCGTGATCCTCGCGCCGCCCATGACCAGCACCGTAATCGTGCCGGCCACAAGCTGGTACAGCACGAAAATGACGAACAAACAGCCGATGGCAAAAATGATCGGGTGAATGTTATTGCGCTCGACAAACGAAAGCGGGAACTGCGCCGGCTGTTCGACGGATGCCGTATGTTGGGAGTCTTCCGACATGCAAGAGTTCAGCCTAGCTTTGCTTTGATCATCGCCGCCAGCAGAGGTACCATGATCTCATGGTGGCCGACGAAGTTGAACCCCCGGCCATGCTTCAGCGTGGGACGTTCGACGACATTGACTTGTGGACGGTAGTGGCGAATCATATCAAAATTTGCGGTCGAGAATCCCTGCGCCCGGTGGCCTAAGTTCCGAGCGACGGTAAGGGCCTTCAGAAACACTTCCGGCAGAATGACTGCTGACCCGATGTTTAGGACCACTCCCCCTTGTTTCAACTCCTTCACACCGTTGGCCAGAATCTTGAAATCCCGAAAGCTCATCTCCCCCGTCGCAGCGCCATCCATTGTCGGCTGCTGGTGCACGATGTCCGTGCCGATGGCCGCGTGGACCGTCACGGGAACAACAAGATTGTAGCAGTTCACAAGAATGCTGACCTTTTTGTGAGGAGCTTTCAAGGCAAGGAGCTTCTTGGCAAGCGCCTCGCCATACCCCTCCGACGACTCTGTCATTGCCTTCACAAGCGCCTTATTGATGAACTCTCCGGTCTCCCGCGCCATGCCAAATTTTCCGTCCAACATGTTCACCGCCACATCTTCCGACGTCTGCCCCCACATCGCCGTTTCGACATCGTGGATCGCTGCTGCGCTATTCATGGCAACGTGCGTCACGACACCATGCTTCAGAAGGTCGATGATGATGGGCGACATGCCTACCTTGATAACGTGCGCGCCCATCATCAGAATGACCGGCTTCTTTCGCTTGCGAGATCGAACGATATCGTCCACAAGCTCGCGCAGATCGTTTCCAACGAGGATGTGCGGCAATGAATCGAGAAACGTTGCCACAGTATTCTTGTGAGGGTCTACCGGACGCGCGAAGTCTTTCTGCGAGACTTTGCTTTTGCGCTCGCGGATAGAGATCGTCTTGATCCGGGATAAATCTATCTGCTTGAATTTTGACATCGTAGTGCGATTCTTGCGGATGCGATCATTGACGCACCCATGTGAGTCACTTTACCTTTGCCCGTATGGGACCGTCGATGCCGGAGTACTCCCGCAATTCCGCATCGATGGAGCCGACGACGACCTTCGTGCTGACCTTCACGGGGATTTTCCGTTCGTCATCCGTCATCCAGACGAGCAGCCGTCCTTCACTCTTAAAGAGACCGCCCTCCTGAACCATCGGCTCGACGATAATGCAATTGAACGTGCCCGCATCGACCTTGATTCGTTGCCGCCCGCGAAATTTGACTGCAAGGGTGCGGGAGGAATCTTTATAGAAATGTTGCATGGAAAAAAGCTGCCCTACCGCGTAGCCGGAAAAATCGACCGTGCGGGTGTAGTAAAACGCCGAGACTATGTCCTGCACGTACGGTGGAATCGGGAAAATACCTTCCGTCGTGCGGGCGACGTTCTTAATTTGGTCAAATTCTGCCTGGAAGTCACGCTTATATTTTCCTTCGCGGATTTGCTGCGAAAAGCGCCACGGGAAAACTCCGTCGACATCGACAGAAGTTTCATAGCGGTCTTCGACCCGATAAATCCACGAGAATGATGGCGTGGAGTTGACGCTAAACCGTATCCGATAGCTGGGGCGGCCGTTGACCGAGTCGATTTGTGGAATCTCAAAGACCGCTTCTCCGGCTTTGATGAAACTAAAGCCGACATCGAAGACCAGCCGCTCACCGACGGAGAATGCGGTGTTCCGCACCGACCGCAGCATTGGCGTGTCAACCCGGTTGTTCAGAGAATCCTGCGCGACCGAATCAACGCCCGCGACAGACACGCAGAGCATCACGGTGAACAGTGACCTCCTCACGACCGCTCCCTCTCTAATTGCTCTCGATGTTTCGAAAGTATCCTGTCCACTTCCCCGACCACCTTGCTTACGGAGATTTGATCCATGCAATCATTCCCCTGGCATGGCCCGCCATGGCATCGAGGGCATTTGTTTTCGTCCGGGACAAACACCACTTTCTCCTCTGTATACGGCCCCCACCGCTCAGGACTGCACGCTCGAATGGGAGGATAGAAGGCAATCACGGGTATCCCCACGGCGGCCGCAATGTGCAGTGGGCCGGTCGAATTGGAGATGAAGAGATGAACGCTCGAGAAAAAAGCCGCGAGCTGCTTGAGCGTTATTCGACCGGCGAGCGGAAACACACCGTCGCCAGCTACCCGGACAACAGAGGACACAAGCTCCTCCTCGCCCGGTCCGCCTGTCACCACAACTTTGTACTTCTTTTCCCGAAGCTCTCGCGCCAACAGGCCAAAATTACGCGCGCTCCATTCTCTTGCAGATCCTCCACTGCCCGGGTGCAGAACGACCACCCGGTCCTCGAGCAGGAGTCCTAACCTCCGACGCGTTTGTCCGGCAACGGCAATATCATGGTCGGAAAGCGACAGCGTTGGTTTGGGATACGCGTCAAACGAATAGCCGAGCGCTTTGAGCAGCGAAAGATTGTATTCTAACTCGTGCTTTTCCGCCGTCTTGCGGTGCTCATACACCCTGCGATTCAACAAAAACGAGTACCAGCGATAGCCTGTCCCGACGCGCGTCGGAATACCGGCAAGAAACAGAAGCAGGGCAAGACGGAACGTCGGGTAGGCAAGGACCGCAAGGTCGAACCGGTGTACCCGGAGCTCTGCCAGCATGGTGAAAAACGGCTTAGGCTCTCCTGCAAGGTCGTAACGAAGTATCGTGTTGAGATCCGGATGACCTTCGACAATTTCTTTTGTGTACGAGCGAATCAAGAATGAGATTTGAGCAGAAGGGGCATTCGAACGAAGGACTGAGATCATCGGGAGCGAAAGAACAACATCGCCGATACGGTCAATCCGACAGAGAAGAACGTTGTGAAATTGAGGTTGCGCCACACTTCAGAAAGAAATTTGTTGAATCAATATACAGGAAGGTGTCATGAGGTGCAAGGAAAGGAATAGCGGTCGGAGAACCTCTGCTGAACCGCGAATCGTGGATGCTATCCTTCTCTCTTTTTTCCGGAAAATTCTGGATAGACCCGTTCTAAACAGTCGGGACAGAGGCCGTGTGTGAACTGAGCTTCGGAGTGCCCGATGATGTACGCTTCGAGCTGATGCCAGGAGCCGTCATCCTCCCGGATCCGTTTACACGAAGAACAGATGGGTAGCAGGCCGCTGAGAGTCTTGATGTCTGAAAGTACGGTGCGAAATTCATCCTCCACTCGTTTGCGCTCGGCGATCTCCGTCGTCAAGGATGCTGTTCGTTCATGGACTTGCCGTCCCAGTGTTTGTACGAGCATTCTCCACGATGATGCGTAATACACGACGACAGCAAAAAAGCCAAGACGCATGAACGCATTCCAATACGGAATGATGGGTTTCGAATACAGGGTACCGAGCATCCTGTCGGCGATAAGCCATGTGATTGCACAAGCGAAGGAGACAATCAGGCCCGGTGAGCGGCCTGCGTAGGAGGTAACGAAGAGAATCGGCAACAAATAGAAAATGGAAAAGGAGATCTCCCATCCGGTCCAGTAATCAACCAACCCGAGAATTCCGCTGAGAAGGAAACCGAGCAGGAGGATAGAACCTCGTGAAGCACGTTCCAGTTTTTCAAGCACCGTCGCCACCCTTCATGCCTTTCGTTGTGCTGAAAGAATTGTTTGGAGTTGTTGCGTCTTGCCAAAGACACCGGTTAACAATAATCGCAAGGAGTTGCTGGTGCACGTCCAAAAACGAAGAATCCCCGCGAAGGTTCTTCGCAGGGATTCAGGGGTCCTCTGTTCGCTCACCACGTACACCACGGGGCGGACCTGTATCAGAATTCCCCCCGACGCATCTACATGCTCTCCTGAGGATACGAAAGTTCGGCTTAAGAAACAAATACGCGGGCGACATCCAACAACATCGACGGCTGATTCCAGAGCGCGGTTCGAAAAATTCCTCCGACTGTTCGTTTTTCTTCTGGCAGCCTTGAGCCGCTTTCGCAAAGTTTGTTCAACGTGTCATCCGAGAATTGAGAAATCGCTTCTTTAATGTTGTAAAAGACCTCATGTCGCCAGCCGAGACGCTTGTGCCAGCGCCTTTCGTACTCTCGAAGATGGCGCAGATCATTCTTGCCAATTGCCTCTGCTGCAACTTGGCCAGCGATCATCCCACCGATCATGCCAGTAATGATGCCGCCACCGGTCAGAGGGTTGACTTGGTGGGCTGCATCGCCAACTAACAAGACGTTGTTCTTGACGATTTCATCACAGGTCTTCGCACAGGGTACTCCTCCTGCAATTCTCGTTAAGATGGCTGCGCCCGGGAATTCTTGTTCAATAAACTCTTCAAGATACTTGATCGCAGCCTTCTTCTTTGCTTGCTCCACACTCACGCCCAAACCTACATTGGCAGAATCCTTTCCTTTCGGAAATACCCATAAGTACCCGCCCGGCGCCACATTTTCACCAAAGTAAAAGTCGAGGATGTCTTCTTCCACCTCAACGCCGGTGAGGGTCACCTGCGCACAACTTTCCATGTCGCGAATATGACACGTGGTGTCGATGCCAGCCCATTTCCCAACACGACTTTCTACACCGTCGGCACCAATGACGACTTTGCCGTGAATCTCGACTTTCTCATCTTTGATCAACGCTCGAACACCTTCGACCCGTCCGTTTGACCTGATCAAATCGTAGACGTACGCTTTGGTGATGACCTCTGCTCCTGCGCGTGCTGCAACCTTGGCCAACTCGTAATCGAAGATTCGGCGCTCAAGGACATAGCCAATGCCATCTAAGCGCGGAATGACATGCTTTCGATTTGGACCAAAGATGCGAAACCGCGTCACTGTCGTCGCAATCCATTTCGGATCCGGCTCGATGAATTGAACGACGCCCTCATGACTCACAGCCTCGCCGCAGCGAACAGGATAGCCGACGTCGCGGTCTTTCTCCAGCATCAACACCGAAGCGCCCCCGGCCGCGGCATACCGCGCTGCCGTCGAGCCAGCCGGACCCGCACCGACAACGATAACGTCATATATATCTCTCAGAGCCATCTTACTTGAGAAGGATCAATTTTCGTACACGAACCACGCCTTCTGCCTGCAAACGACAGAAATAGACCGAGCTCGGGTGGTTGGTGTTCCATTGAAGTGAATGACTTCCCGCTTCCTGGTTTCCCTCGAACAGCGTTTCGATTTTCTCCCCCAACAGGTTATGGACGGTAAGTGAGACATAGAACCGGGAGGGAAGTCGATAACGGATGAACGTCGACCCGTTGAACGCCTTGGGATAGCTTGGTTCGAGCTCATACTCGGTGGGAAGATCGGCGGAGGAACGATGTTCTACCGATGTGACGCTCGAATTGACGGCTGTGACGTTCCCTTTGTTGTCGGATGTTGGTAGGGTACGCAGTCGCAACGGAGTCAATAAAAGCCAAGGCGTTCGGGAATGATTGGAGCTCCACGGCTGGATAGAAACAGAGAAAGAGCAGTCGCCCGTTCGAATTATGCACGGGGTCAACAATTAGACCGTCAATCCAACGATAACCACACAGGGACCCAATCTGATTCATGGGATACTGGTCGAGCGTCGAGCCGGGATGCGTCGCAAGCCACAAGGCGCCGCTCCCGAGAAGAAAGGTACTGCCGCTGCTCTGGAAAAAACCATTGACAGCTGTTAGCTCAGCGCTCGTGAATGCGGATTGCGCATTTGACATAGGTACGATCCGGCTGGAATTGCCGGGACTCCAGATCGTGTCGACTTTGGCAACAATGGCGCCGAGGTTTTGGGAGAAGTCCGGTTGCAGGTGCAACAAACAGGCAACCGTAATGGCCAAAGCGATTCTTAAGACCGATACACGGGCCGGCGTATCGTACCGCTCTCTCCTTTGTAGAGCAAGCCTCTTCATCCACATACCCCGTTTCAATGTTTTGTCGCTTCCCTGAGCGTTCGCGTTTCGATGATCGACCACCTTCAGAGAATTTCATTCTCACCACATTCGCGCTGATTGAGAACATCAAGGTGAAAGAACCACAGCCTTCGGTAAATGGTCTACTCCCTCTCGATGAAACTCGATCACTTCCCACGGACATCCCCACACGCACTTGCGACAATTCGTGCAGCGCTCGTCGATAATCCGAATTTCCGATTCCATCAGCTCGATGGCATCCTCGGGGCACACTCCGACGCAGCAACCGCAAAAGTCGCATTTGCCGGGAACGATGTGAATCATCAATGGCGCATTACGAGGCATGGGATCCTTCACAGATGAAAGTCCCCCGTTCAGGGGGATGTGCCGTTGCATCAAAAATAGAAACAGATCGTCTGAAATGCAATGAAACGAGCAAACGGCGAGACTTGCATCACCCAAGATTTCAAGTTTTCAGGAACTCGGTCGATTCGATTCCCTTGAGCCGCTGGAGCAGATCCTGGTGTCGATGAACGAGAGTAGCAATATCCTCACCGTGCTGCGATGCGTCTTTCAAGCGCCGCTGGTTCTGCTCGATCTCCCGTTGGATTGCCTGCCGCTTGATAGCAACGATCGAATCTCGGGCGATCTTCCACGGATCCGGCTCTTCGATCTCGACTTCCATTTCTGCCCACCCCTTGCTTAACTCGTATTTGCTCAACGCAAGGTCGGAAATCAGGCTCTTCAACTCGACATCTTCGACCTCGTTGATGATCGCCGCCGGAAAAGCGGTGCCGGTTCCTTCGAGTCGTTCCAGTATAAAAACAACCGCTTTCCTGACGCGATCGTCCACAAGCTCTTCCGGGGAAATAAACGATGTAACGTAACCGATGAGGTCCGGAGTTCCTTCGAGGAACAACTTCAGGATGTCGCGTTCAGCTGCTGGAATTTCTTTTTTTCGCGAAGGGGTTACTTCGGAGACCTGAGCATCGTAGGCCGGCACGCGCTGTGCATCGGGAATTCCCCGTCGTATGCGCTTCTCCTTCTCCAACGTCAGCTCCAGCTCACGGTACAGCACCGATTCGTAGATCTCGTACTTCTCGGCGACATGCTTAATGTAGAAGTTTCTCTTCAGTTCGTCCTTCATCCTGCCGATGGATTGAACGATTGACCGGACGCTTTCTGTCTGTCCCTCCGGTGTTGTTAATCTGCCTGCGTTCAGGAATTGCCTTGCTTTATAGTCGATGAACGAAACGGCACCATCCAGCAGTGCACGGAATGCTTTTGCGCCTTGCTTCCGGACAAACGAATCGGGGTCTTCCCCCTGCGGCAATTCAACGATTGTTATGTCGAGGTTTTGTTCCAGCGCCAAATCGACGCCACGCAACGTCGCCTGAGAGCCGGCGCTATCGGCATCGTAGACAAGTGTCAGGTTCTTCGTGTAGCGGCCAATGAGCTGGAGCTGCTCGACGGTCAGCGCCGTCCCGCTCGACGCGACCACATTCTGAAACCCGGCTTGAAATAACGAGATGAGATCGGCGTAACCCTCGACCATCAGAGCGCTGTTTTCTGTGCGGATGGCATCTTTGGCCTGAAAGAGGCCGAAGAGAATTCGGCTCTTATTATAGACCGGCGTTTCCGGAGAGTTTATGTATTTTCCCTCAATTGGGTCATCTTCACGGATTTTTCTCGCCCCAAAACCGACCACACGCCCGGTCGTTGAAAAAATTGGGAACATCGCTCGCCCGCGAAAATAATCATAATAGCCCGAGCCGTCGTCTCGTGCTCGAACGAGACCTGCTTTCAGTAGATACTCTGTCGAGATGCCTTCTTCGTTTGCCTTCAGCAGCAGGTTCTCCCACGAGTTCAGCGAATACCCCAAACCGAATGTGCGAATTGTCTCATCAGAAAAGCCGCGCTCGTGGAAATATTCGAGCGCTGCTCTGCCTTCGTCGGTCTTGGTGAGATTCGCATAAAAGACCAGTCCTGCAAAACGACAGGCGTTGTAGAGATTCTCGATCTCACTCGACTGCTCGTACTGAGCCTCTGTTTCCGGGATTGCGATTCCTGCCCGTTGCGCCAGTGAACGAACGGCCTCGACAAACGAGACTTTCTCAAACTCCATGACAAACGTGAAAATATTCCCGCCCCTTCCGCAACCGAAGCAATGATACATCTGCTTATCCGCACTCACGGTAAAGGAGGGGGTTTTTTCCTGATGGAACGGGCACAGTCCGATGTAGTTCTTGCCGCGCTTTTTCAGGGGCGCGTGCGCGGAAATCACTTCCACAATGTCGTTCGCCGTTCTGATTTCTTCTATCTTCTCGTCCGGAATGCGCATGCCAACACGAATGTAGCCAATAATGAAGGGACAAGCAAGGTAACTAGGAGGGGGGTAATGGTACGTCTTGGTTCTATATGTAGGGCGAGACGCTGTCTCGCCAGGCGAATCAGCGATTCGCCCTACAATTAATTTGAAAACGTACCACTACCAGGAGGGGAGGCTTAATAGACAATGTTCAATGAGTAATGAACGATGAAGAATGGAACGTGGTGGTGGCTTATTTAGAAGAGGCGGTTGATGATAATCGGGATCAGGAAATACGCCCAGCTCATGCCGGCAAGGGTGAAGCCGGCGAGCGCAACCACAGACCAGAGCGCCATCTTGACCTCGCCGTCGCTCTTCTTGGCAGCCTTCACGGCAAGGTAGACGCCCAGAATTCCTACCGCCAGACCAAGTGTCGAAAGGATTCCAAAGAAAATGAGGAGGAAATTGTCGGGCATTCAGGAATAACCGGCTACCGTCGAGACTCTCCCGGCTTGATCATGATAGAAAAAATCACGGAGACGATCAGCACGGTCGCAACGACCGAAAGCGCAATGCCGATGGGGATGGGAAAGATCTCGCTCGCCAGCATCTTCACACCGACAAAGCTGAGAACGATCGAAAGGCCGAGTTTGAGAAAGCGGAAGAGGTTCATCAATCCTGCCAGCGCGAAATAGAGCGCGCGCAGCCCGAGAATGGCAAAGACGTTGGAGGTGTAGACGATGAACGGGTCGGTGGTGATGGCAAAAATGGCGGGAATCGAATCGACCGCGAAGACGAGGTCGGTGGTTTCCACGACGATGAGGACGACGAACAGGAGCGTTGCACAGCGCCTGCCATCGACCGTTACGAAGAACTTCGAACCGTGGTAGCCGGCCGTCACCGGGATGAACTTCTTGAAGATCCGAACGACGAGATTGCGCTCGGGATGCACCTCCGCCGTTTCCTTCTGGAACGCCATCTTCACGCCGGTAAAAACGAGAAACGCACCGAAGAGATAGATCACCCAATGGAATTCGCGAATGACCGTCACGCCGAGCAGGATGAGCAGCCCGCGCATCACCAGGGCGCCGAGAATTCCCCAGTACAGCACGTAGTGTTGATACTGGGCCGGCACTTTGAAGTACGTGAAGATGAGCAGGAAGACGAAGAGGTTGTCGATGCTCAGCGACTTCTCGATCAAATAGCCGGTGAAAAATTGCAGCGCGGCTTCATACCCGTGCCAGAAGTACACGCCGACGTTGAAGGCAAGCGACAGCACGACCCAGACAGCGCTCCAGAGTAGCGCCTCTTTGATCTTCACTTCATGCGCATGACGGTGAAAGACCCTCAGGTCGATCACCAGCAGCACGACGACGAAGATATTGAAGCCGATGAAGAGAAGTGTTTCGTCGTTTTCCATCGGAGGAAAAAGGGTCTAGTACTGTTTCTAAGAACTTCTATTGTATTTTCAACCGCAGAGTTTGCGGAGTGCGCTGAGAGTTATTCTCTGTATTACTCGGCGTTCCTCTGCGACCTCCGCGGTGAAACTTTTCACGCATTACAAGATTACACAAGTTGACCGCTTTAGCTAAGGGGTTAAAACCTCTGTAAGATTTGGCTATAGCCCCGACCTTTAGGTCGGGGACACGAAGAACCCCAATAAAAAAGCCCAAGGGCTTCAGCCCTTTCCAATAAGGCGGTCAACTTGAAAAGATTATTTATTTGAAACGGCACTAGGAAGCCTGAGCCGTCCGGTTATTGTTGTCGAGATGTTTCTTCCAGTACAGATAAAACGGCACTCCAAGCAGTAGCAAGACGAGTCCCACGAGCGAATCCGCCGTCTGCTCCACCAGCGTGTTGATCACAAACCAAGTTGCCACGACGATGAACAACAGCGGAACGACCGGGTAGCCCGGCACGCGATAGCTGCGCTCCGCATTGGGCATTTTCCTTCTCAGCATGAACACGCCCGCAGCGCCTAAGGCATAGAAGATCCATCCGGCAAAGATCACGTACGTGAAGAGCTGGTCGTACGTTCCGGAGAGCGTCAGGAGCGACGTCCAGACACCTTGAGCGATGAGCGCCTTGCCCGGCGTATGGTATTTCGGCGTTACCTCTGCCAACGGTTTGTAGAACAGCTTATCTTTTGCCATCGCGTACGTGACACGCCCGGCAGTCAGCACCGTGGCGTTCACCGTGCCGAAGGTCGAGATCATTACGGCAACGGCAATGAGCGCGCCGCCGGCCGGACCCACGATCCTCTCCATCACATCGGACGCAACGAGGTTCGACTTTGCAATCTCGCCAATCGGCAGCACATAGAGGTAGGCGAGATTCGTGACGACGTAGACGAGCATGATCCCCACCGTTCCCAGCGTAAGGGCGAGCGGAACGTTCCGCCGCGGGTTGGTCACCTCCCCGGCCACGAAGCTGATGTTGTTCCAGCCTTCATACGCCCACAATGTTGCAATCATCGCCACGCCAAAGGAGCCGATGAATGACCCGGAGCTCGGCATCCCCCAGAGTGGGGAAAAATTATCGGTGCTTCCGCCGCTGAAGGTGAACGCGAGGATAACGATAGCGGCTATTGCGCCAAGCTTCAAATAGGTAAACAGGTCGGAGACGAACGCCCCCCATCTCACACCATAATAATTAACAGCAGTCAGAATCACGACCGAACCGATGGCAGCAAGCTTCACGCCGATATCTTTGAACGGAAAGATGTTGCCGAGGAGCGGCAGCTTCCATGCTTCAAGCTCGGCGCTGAAGTGCGGTAAAGGGACGAGATGGTTGAAGTAGAGCCCGAAAGCGATGGCAACGGTAGCGATCGTTCCCGTTTGATAGACGATGAACGCCGTCCAGCCGTAGAGAAACGCCATCCAGTCTTTGAAGAGCACCCGGAAGTATACGTACTGTCCGCCTGCGTCGGTGATTTCGTTGGCGATTTCGGCGTTGGTCAGCGCGCCGGCTAACGTCAGAAGTCCGGTGAAAACCCAGACGCCAATTGCGATGCCGGGGATATCCACGGCTGCGGCAACGTTCTTCGGCGTCAGGAAGATCGCCGAGCCGATGACGTTGTTGATGACGATCAGGATGGCAGAAACCAGCCCGATCTGCCGTAACAGTCCGGGGCCGTTGGACTGGTCATTGTGCATGGGGGCTGTTTCCTCCTTGTGTGGGGTGAGAAACTGGATTCCGTTATCCGCCGAAGATCACCAACTGCACTTCTTCGGGAAGGAGCTGACTGACGGAACGGATGACGTTGCCCTTGAGAGCGTTTTCTAACACGCCGCGGTGCGTTGCCCCGAGAATCACGCGGTCGGCGCCGAATGTCGCAGCCTGTTCGACGATCGTGTAGCCGACTTCGTAGCTCGGGATGGTGAGAATCTCATAATCGATGCTCGATTGCGAGCAGAGTTCCTCGATGCGCTGCTCGACGCCGTTGCTCTCCATCTCGATCTTGCCGGGCAGCGTTCCCACGGCGATTTCTTTGACGCGCAGGACGACAAGCAGCGCGTTCCGGGCCTTCGATTCATCGATGGCGAATTTCAGGAGACGGTCGCTCGTGTCTTTGATCGCCACGAGGTATCGCGTTGCCGGGGCACGCCGTCGCACATGGCGTCTCGGCCGGACTTGCTGTGCCGCGGCTTCACCGGGCACGGCTACGGGGACACGGCTTCGTTTGGCGATGGCCCGCGCGCCTAATCCGACCGTCAACACAATCGAAGCAAAAATAGCCGCCTTCGGTTTCTGGACGGCAATCGAAATCTCAATGAAAAAAAGGATGACGGCGGAGACGAGCATCAGGATCCGTATCCATCGACGAAGGGGCAACGAGTAGTCTGTCGACGTCGAGCCGATGTTGATGAAAATGGCCCCTACCACCCCGATGGCATAGAGTTGCGCTAAGGTCAACACGTCATGGATGAAGATGAGGACGATAATCGGCGCCGCCGTTGCGACGATCAGCGGGATAACGGGAACACCGTGCTTGTTGAGTCTGCGCAGCTCTTTGGGTAGTTCCCGGTCGACGGACATCAGAAATTGTACGGATACAAGGCCGTTCATAGCAGTATTGCCGGCGGAGATGAGCAACAGTCCGAGAGAGATCGCGACAACCCAGCCAAACCAGTAACCGACGTAGTGCTCACCCAGGAATCGAACCATGTCTTCCGTATGTCCCGTCAACTCTGGAACTGCCTGCATCGCAAGGCCGAGGAACACCGTTGCGATAACGACTTTTGAAAGGACGGAATAGATTGCACGTCTGGAGTCGGCATTGGGGTTTTTCATCAACCCCGTCATATTGGAAATTGCTTCGATGCCGGAGATGCTCAAGATAATGCCGACGAAGTGGCCCCAATTCTCCAGCGGAGGTCCCGTCGGTTTCACCACCGTCGCGGATTCCAGTGCGGTCGGGGCGGACGCGATGACGATGATGAGGATGGTCGCGAATGTGGCGACGGAAATCGCAACCGCAAAGCCGCCGCTATGGCGGGGACCGTACCAGTTCAACACTCCGATGCAGAGGATGACCCCGATCGCCCAGAGCTCCGGAGAGGGGATGTCGAAATAGTGGAACGCGTCCAGTACAGAGAGCGCCATCGTCACGACATAATCGGCAGCAAGGAGGAGAGCGCCGATGACGGCGAGCGTTTTCGAGCGATGGTAGACGGAACTGTACACGCCGCCGCCATTCGGATACAGACGGCAGAGGTGAACGTAGTTGAATGCTACGAGAGTGGTAAAAGCCAGCATGAGGCTCAGATACCAAAAGCTGCTGTAGCCGGAGAGGGCAAAGCTGATGCCGAGAACATAGGCGATGCTGGTGCCCCAGTCGCCGTCGAGCAGTGCGGCGCTGCGAATCCAGCCAAGCACACGAGGTCGGCTGGTGGCGTACTCTTTTACGCCGGTCGGTTGGTACGCGGTATGTAGTGCGTCGGTCGTCACAAGGGAGCGCCTGAGTCAGCACGAACTGCACGCATCGATTCTGGTGCACGGCCGCCGGCTGATGATTCGTTCGCGGCCGTTCCCATGGCCTCAGGCAAGAAGGCGTCCTTCATTCGTTCACGGGGGAAAAACGCAGCGACAAAGCTACTGGATTTTTGACCGAAAGACAAGGCGGATTTTCGACGAAAAAAATGGCAAGCGAGTAATTCCTGAATTGACCCGTCATTTACTTCCTCCCGCGAATCTACACGAATCTTCACGAAAGAGTATTGCATCAATCATTGAATATTGTGAGGAATGTTCTTCGTTAAAATCATTCGTTTCCATTCGAGTTTATTCTCTGCGCCAAAGTTAATGAGCTGACCAACCGGCAATCGAGTCGCATTGAGGTAGTTCAATAGTTGTGCTTCATCCTTCGTTGTAAGACGCTCTTCAGATTTTAGCTCCACGACTATCTTTCCGTATGCCAGCACGTCCGCTTTGTATTCTCTATTCAGTTTGCGAGTCTTATAGTAGATGGTCAGTAGCTTCTGAGGCTCGTATGGAATTACTCTATCGCCTAATTCCATTTCGTACGCTTCTTGATAAACTGCTTCAAGAAATCCGTTCCCCAATTCGTTGTACACCTCCATTGCTGCACCGACAAGAGTGTACACCTCATCCTTCAGGAGTAGTTCAGGCATGGCTTTCAGCTCCTTTCCGTTTGCCGTCAATCCAGACGAACAATTATTAGTGGAGATTCGCGCAGATTCGTGGGCTACGTTTTTTGGTCTTCACATCGGACTGATGACACTACTCTTCTTCCTTCAAGAAACTCAACTCGAAGGTTTTTCTCAGAGCGAGGCCGATACTCCAGCTCTCGCTCGCCTCGAACGCACCGCCGATATCGATGTTCGAGCCGGCCAATCGCGCGCTGCCGAAAACGGCCAACTCAAGTCCGCCAAGATTCACCATGCCGCCAAAGCGCGCGAGGAGTTTGTCGTCATCGTCGTAATAACCCGTCAGACCGTACACCTCTGCGAAGAGAGAAAAGCGACTGCTTGCTGGGACGATGACCGCACCGCTGAGCAAATAGACATCGTCCTGTGCGCTTAATGCTTTCGGGTCGCCGACGATACCAAAGCCGACGTTGAGCCGCGTCTCCGCGTCGCCGAAATGTTTGGTGACCAGGAGATGCGAGTAATAGTCCGCTTGGTTGCTTCCAAGGCCGTAGGGAACGTACTTCGTGTTCGGCAGTTTGAATGATGTCCGCAATCCAAGAGCAGGCCGACGGTTTTTTTCCTTCAAGAATCGTACGCGGGTCGAAATCGTCACGTCGCCCCAATCGTTCACGCTTGCGCCATTCCCAAGCTTCGCGAAAAGATACCCACGCCAATCGAGGTCGAGATTCACATTGTCGGCTACGCCCTGATGCCAGCCGATCACGCCCACACGCGTCATCGAACGGGCACGATCGAGCGCCGGGGCCTGCTGCTTGTTGAAGTATTCCCCGCCAAGAAAAAGGTCGAGCCTGTGTCTGCCGGACGTTGTGGCAGATTCCGTCAGCATCACCGGTCGCTGCGCAAAAACCAGTGATGTGCAAGCCGCAACGCAAGCGAGAAGGTGGACGGGAAAGGAGAAAATGTTTTTATGCGTAATCGCCATAAGACGTGGGATGGAATGTACAGAGGGGATGGGTAGTAATCAAACGGGAGAGGGGCAATAACGAATATCGAATGCTGAATGTCGAATGACGAAGGGGCACTACTTTGCGAGAAGAGGCTGAAGCCGCTGGAGAAACTCCTGCGGCGGAAGATAGCCGACGACGCGGGAGGATTTCACTTCGTTGCCGCTGCGGTCGAGGAACACAATCGTCGGCACACCGGCGATGGCGAACTCTTTCCGCAGCGCTTCGGATTCTGCTGAATCGAAATGCGTCAGGTCGACTTTGAGACGAACGAACTCTTGCGTCGCGTCCATGACTCCAGCGTCAGTGAAGGTCTTGCGGTCGAGCTCCAGACAGGGAATGCACCAATCCGCGTAGAAATCGATCATCACCGGTTTGCCCTGCGCTTTCGCCTCGGCAACAGTCGCGCCGGCGTATGCCTCCCACGAAATCCCCGGCTCGCGCAGTGCGTTGAATCCGTAGATGCTCAGCGCTACGGCAACGACTCCAAACGACCACTTCAGCCTGAGAAATCCTTTTTTGTCTTTGCCGGAAGGTTCGAGGAATCCCAAATACAATCCTCCAAGCAACAGGATCGCG
This sequence comes from uncultured Ignavibacteriaceae bacterium, assembly GCA_964372545.1. Lineage (GTDB taxonomy): Bacteria > Bacteroidota > Ignavibacteria > UBA10030 > UBA10030 > CAYJSZ01. The sequence goes on along the minus strand of CAYJSZ010000002.1, from coordinate 10,906 downwards.
GGGAGAACGTACGCAGAGAGCTTCGGGAAGAATGCGAGCGACAGATAAAAGAGCGCAGCGCCCGTCAACACCACGCCGAAGATCCGCTCCACCCAGATCAGCCAGACGCCGGACTTCGGGACTTTCTTGAGCAGGCCGGAAAATGTTCCGAGGATGAGATAGGGGAAGCCGAGTCCGAGCGACAGGATAAAAAACGTCCAGAAGCCGAAGACCGGATCGCCTTTTGCTCCGACGAACGCGAGCAGGGCAATCACCGGCGGACCGACACACGGCGCGGCAAAAATTCCGACTACCAATCCGGAAAGATACAACCCGACGATACCGGTGCCGGTCGTCCCGCCCAACCTGCTTGTGATCCAGTACGGAATCTGAATCTGGTACAAACCGAACATGCTCAGCGCGAGGCCAAACAATAATGTGGCGATTCCCGCGAGCACCCACGGACTTTGCAGCCAACTTCCGAATAACTCGCCGCTCAACGCCGCGCTGACCCCGAGCAGGCTGTACATCGTCGCCATGCCGAGGACGTAAACGACTGCTTTCAAAAAGACGCGAGCAATATTGGTGTCCGTCTGGCCGCCGAAGAGCGAGACTGTAACTGAAAGCATCGGATAGACACAGGGAGTGAGATTCAGCGCGAGGCCGATCAGGAAAATTGCGAGGAAGGCGACGGCGGTTCCTTCCTGTTCAACGATCTGCGCGATCTGGTTCTGCGGCTCGTTCGTTCCCTGCTGAGGTTCTGCGGGAGTGTACGATGCAAAGAGTTCTTGATTGACCTCAGCCACGGATTCTTGCGAGGAAACCAGTTCCAGCGGAATGGTCACTGCGATGCGAGAGGGCGCTAAACAGACCTGATCGTTGCACGCCTGCACTTGCAGCGAGCCGGTGAGCGAATACCTCCCGGCCGCGAGCTTGTCGGAAAGTTTCAGTGTGAGAAAAATCGGAGTCGAGCCTTCGTAGACGTCGAGCGGCGTTTCGGAAAACGCGAACTTCAGCACTTGCCCTTTCGGGTACTGCATGTCGGCGACGATGACGCCTTCCATCGGCTGAAGCTCGAGCGACGTGCCGATGAGGTAATCTTCAGACGGCGTGTGCGAGTTGACGTGCCAGCCCTCGGCGATATTCACGATTACTGCGGCGCGCGCCGTGGAGCCGGCGCTTGCTTTGTCCGCTGCGAGTTTCGTTTCAACCTGGACCTTGCTCGCGCTGGCTTGTCCAAACGATGGCGAAACAATCAGGGCGATCAGGGAAAGAGAGGCCAGAAGCGGCCGAAAGCGGTTCATTGGATTCGTTCCCTGTTCTGCAGGAGCGGCTGGAGTTTCTTTTCGAGAAGCTCTTTCGGCATCATCCCGACATGTTTGTCGACGATGTTGCCCTGACGGTCGACGAGAAAGCTCGTGGGAATATACTCAATGCCGCCGTAGGCCCGCGCAAGCTTTCCGTCGCCGATCACCACGGGGAAACTAATGCCGTACTTCTTCACAAACGGATTGACCACATCCCAGCCATCCTCGTCGAGCGAGATGCCGACGATCTCGAATCCCTTCGGTTTGTATTGCTTGTACGCCTCGACGAAATCCGGCATCTCTTTGCGGCACGGACCGCACCAGGTCGCCCAGAAGTTCACGAGCACGACTTTGCCTTTGAGCTTTGCCATCTCGATCGTCTTGCCGTCGGAGGTCTTGAGGGCAAAGTTCGGGGCTTGTTGTTTGGATTGCTGTTGCCCCACCGCCATACTCGAAAGAACAAGCAGAATTAGGAGAACAAGAAAGCTAAGAGAAAGGGTACGCATCATGACGTCCTCGAATGAATTAAAGGATGATGATCAAAGGTACAGACTGTTCTCTGGGAAAACAAATAGTTTCGCCGGATGGTTCGCTACGATGGCCGGAGAAAAGTCAGGAGGAAGATATCCTTTTCGACCGTCAGGGTCTTTACGAGCCGAAAGCCGGCCTGCCCAAAAAACGAAACAAGAGAATCGCGTATCGCCGGTGAATGGGCTTCGATCAACCAACGGGGAATGTAAGCGATTGCCTTTTTATTCACTTCAACAAGAAATCGTTCGTACCCTTCGCAATCAACCTTGATGATGGAGGCATTCTTCTTCCTTGCGAAGGAGAGGAGCTTGTTCCAGGACCATGATTCGACGGTGAGCTCTCCGCGGTCGACCAGTCCAAAACCGGCGTCGAGAATATGTCGTCGTGCACCGATGCAGAGCCTGCCACTCTTGTTGGAGACCGCCGCCTGAACGACCTGCGCCTTCACTGCGTTCAGTTTGAGATTTTTCCGCAGGAGGGCGACATGCTCCTTCACCGGCTCGAACACAACGACTGTCTTTGCGCCCCATTTTTGGAAGAATACTGCCGTCTCGCCAACGTATCCTCCCACGTCGATTACGACAGCTCCGTGGTAATCAAACGTTCCATATTGTTCGTCAAAGTCCTCCATGAGGACGCCCACGTTGGGCTGGAAGAGCGAGATCCCGTCCCGATGAAACAGGAAGTGGTCGTCGCGATGATCCACCACCGTCCATCCGTTGTTCAAGACGCGCAGCAAAAAACCGAAGGAAATTTTTTTCTTCGAGAAATGTACTGCCTTGCCTCGCCTGGTCTGAATCACAAATTCCGTTTGCGTGTAGAAACGAAGGATTGTGCGAAGAGGCGATCGGAAATGCTTGAAGGTGTACCAGAGAGTCCTGAGTGATTCAACGGTCATCGTTGTTGCTCATGTCTATTGCACCATCCCGAATCGCTTGTTCTGCGCCGTCATCTTCAGAAAGTAGCGCAGCCGTCGTCGGAAGAAATCGGGTCGATTGCGTGAGGCGTCGATCCACCCGATGCGGATTCGTTTGTACGACTCCCGAAAGTTCTGAAAGTTTCTCCAAACGGTCTTGTTCTTCTTGAGTCCCTGTAGAATATCTTTCGGAATGACGAGCCTGTTTTCTTTGATCACTTGTAGTCCCTGCTTCTTGTCGAACACTGCCAATCCCGCCTTCGTCATTCTGCCTTGCTTGATGAGTCGCCGCACGCGTTCTTTGTTCATCTCCGACCACGTACTCTTCGGCTTGCGGGGAGAAAACCGCTGAGCCGCCCGGTCTTTATCATATTTTTTGACAATACTGTCGATCCACCCGAAACAGAGCGCTTCTTCAACGGCGTCGTTGTACGGAATGCGCGGCTTGCCGGACTGCTTGTTGTAGTAGATCAACCAGATCTCTTTTGCCGTCGAGTGGTTCTTCTTCAGCCACGCTCGCCATTGGTGTCGATTCTTCGCGTATAGAGTCTTTCCGATCTTCATGAGAAATCCCACCTGGCTAATTGTGCGCTTTATGTTCCGCTTCTCAGAATCTTCCGTCCCGAACTTCGTTCGAGACGAGAATGCTCGTCACGCCGAGAGGCGTGACGGCACTGCCTTTGAGCGGAATCCCAGAAGGCGGGACATCCCGCCGTTTCTTGGCGGGAGTTAATTTGTCATCCGTATTCCTACGCACCCATCACCTCTCCATTACTCCATCACTCCATCATTCCACTTTCCTCACCACCAAAGACCGCCGTCGGCATATTCCCATAAGAAAAACGCAACAACGCGATAGTCGAACGGCCTCTCGCCGGCGATCGGAATCTGCGTGCCGACGGAAAGCGCGATGTGGCCCCGTTTGACGAGTCCGATGTACATCTGGGGCGTCAAGAAGAGAGAGTTGGCTCCAGTCTCGAACGACTTGATGCCGTTCACCTCCAACATCGGGATGAGTCCCTGCTTGTCTTCCGTGAGCGGATAGGTCAGCGCGAAATTGTATTGCAGCTCGCGATCTTCACCCTTCAACGGCTGCTCGTATTTGATACTCGTTTGGAGAAAAAAATCTTCAACCCCTTTGCCTGCCGCGAGGTATGGTGCGAGCTTCCATCGCCCCGAACCGAACCCGTTGCTCTCGTCGCCGGTCGGGAGGCCGACCTCCAGGCCTGCACTGACAATCGACAGCGATTCGAGGTTGTCGAACAGTGCGAGCTTGCCGGACAGCTCAACGTCCCCGATTCCCGTCGCTGCGCTCTGGTAGCGGGAAACGATCGGCACGGAGATCTCCCACTGCCCGCGCGGCCCGATGCGTTCTTCGTAGACGAGCTTCGTGGTCGAGCTGCGATGCCGGCTGTGAGTGTAGATGGGGATGAGCAGCGCCTCGTTTTCGGGAAACGCTTTCGCCGTAACCTGCGCGCGGCGAAAGTTCAGCTCACCCTTCGGCCAGCGCGCATCGGTGCAGAATGTTTTGGTGTAGTCGATGATCAGGTCGATCTGCTCGTCGGAGATCGCTTCGCTCCAGGCGGGCATGCTCCAGGAAAGTCCCCGTGCCGGTCCGCCGTGCGCAACGACGGCTTTCCAATCTTTGCGCGGCTCGCGGGAGTTGAAGCCGCAATCGGTGAAATCGGGGACGGGTACTTCAAGCTCCAGGCCTTCCACCAAGCCGCGGCCGTCTTCGCCGTGGCACTTCGCGCACCAGGCTTCGTACATCGCCTTGCCGCTCTTCAAGTCCACGACCTCGTCTTGAGCGAAAATGTTACTATAGAGAAAGAAAAGTGCGCAAAGAAGAAAGTAAAATGACCCCCTGCGCGAAAAGCGCGCGTCCCCCTTGCGCGTTTTCTGCGTCCCGCCGTTCATTGGCGGGAGAAGGGGGACAAAGTACCTGAGCATACTTTCCCCTCTTTGACAAGCCTGCCTGCCGGACAGGCAGGGAGGGGTCGATCCCGCTTTGTGGGATCGGGGGAGGTTATTGTACCCACGTTCGGTTTTCATGAAGACCTAAGGTTTGCTTCTGGTAGGAACTGCGGCGGGCGGCGGAACTTTGTCGCTTGCTCGTACGCGTATGCGAGCTTGACGAGCGTCGGCTCGCTGAAGGCTCGACCGAAAAATGAAATGCCGACCGGAAGACCGAACACGAACCCCGCCGGCACGTTGATGTTGGGATAACCCGCCACCGCTGCCGGGCTCGAGCTGCCGCCGGTGAAATGATCGCCGTTCACAAGGTCTGTCGTCCACGCGGGACTTCCGGAAGGCGCGATCAGCGCGTGGAGCTTGTGCTTGTTCATGACCGCGTCGATGCCTTCTTTACGGCTCATGCGGGGATTTTTTTTGAGCGCTTTGCGGTATGCCGGGCTGGTGAGCCGACCCTTCTCCTGCGCTTTGATGAAGAGCTCCTGCCCGAAGTACGGCATCTCCCTGTCGCGGTTCTTTTCGTTGAAGTCGATCAGGTCTTTCAGCGTCTTCAGCGGGAAGCTTGAGCCCAACTGTGCAAGGTACTTGTTGATGTCGGCTTTGAACTCGAATAGCAGCACCTCGAACTCCGAGTCGTCAAACTTCCCGTGCGTTGGCAAGTCGGCAGGATCAACGATCGTCGCGCCAAGCCGTTTCATAACGTCGATGGCGTCGTTCATGAGCTTGTCGACTTTGTCACTGAAGCCGAAGAATTTCCGTGCCACCCCAATGCGAGCGCCTTTCAAGCCGTTTGGGTCCAGGAACTTCGTGTAGTCTGTGGAGGATTTTCCCCTGCTCCCGATGGTGGCGCCGTCTTCATTGTCGATGCCGACCATCGCGCCGAGCAAAGCCGCAGCATCGGCAACGGTGCGAGCCATCGGTCCGGCCGTGTCCTGACTATGCGCGATCGGGATGATTCCCGTCCGGCTCACGAGTCCAAGTGTTGGTTTGATGCCCACGATGCCGTTCGACGAAGACGGGCAGATGATGGAGCCGTCGGTTTCTGTGCCAACAGCGACTGCGCAGAGATTGGCAGCAACGGCAACCCCAGAACCTGAACTGGACCCGCAGGGATTTCTGTCTAACGAATACGGATTCTTTGTCTGTCCGCCTCGTCCGCTCCAGCCGCTCGTCGAGTGAGACGACCGGAAGTTCGCCCACTCGCTGAGGTTCGTCTTGCCGAGAATGACTGCGCCGGCTTCCCGCAGCCGTTGAACGACGAACGCATCTTTTGCCGGCTTCGCACCAACAAGAGCCAAAGAGCCGGCAGTGGTCATCATCCTGTCCGCCGTGTCGATGTTGTCTTTGATCAGCACGGGAATTCCGTGCAGCGGTCCTCGCGGTCCCTTCGCTTTGCGTTCCCCATCGAGCGCATCGGCAATCGCCAGCGCGTCGGGATTGAGCTCGATGATGGAGCTGATCGTCGGTCCGTGCTTGTCGATCTCTTCGATGCGCGCAAGATATTTCTCAGCGAGTGAGCGTGCCGAGGTTCTTCCTTCCTGCATCATTCCCTGCAGTTGGGCTATCGTCGCTTCATCGAGTTCAAATACTCCCGGTTGCTGTTCAACTCCTTTCCCCGTTGAAGCCGGCGATTTAAGAGTTGTCAGTACAGCGACACTCCCCAACACGCTCGAGCGGAGAAATTTTCTACGACTGGGTGACGTTTCTTTACTTCGAGAGCTCCGTGGAGTTTTCATGTTTATCCTCATGGTTTGGTCGACACGCTGAAAGAGGCGCAATGTGAAACAGCAAAAAGTAAGCAAGAACTTCCTCAAGGGCAACCGCACGCGGATGCTCGCGTATTGAGAATCCAACATGATTCCTGAAAAGAAAAGAGTCTAACACGAATCAAGGCTATCGCTTCCGATCACGTCGGAAAAACTTATCCGTGCACATCCGCGAAAATCCTCGCCCGACCGAATGACTTCGGTCGTTCGGGCGGGAGTGAGTATCCGCGTTGCCTTGATTTTCCCTGCAAAAATCGGTACTTTGCCCACCGTTCCATGGCGAAGAAACAATTCGTTCTCGGTCTTGACGGTGGGGGAACCAAAACGGCTGCATCGCTTGCCGATCTTCAGGGGAACGTCCTGGCAGAAGTGGCCGGCGGTCCTTCCAATTTTCTCATCATCGGTGTTGAACAAGCTGCGGAGACATTGTTTTCCGTCGCCGATGCATGTTGTCAAAAAGAAGGCCTGACACTGCAGCAAGTGAAGACGGTCGTTGCGGGACTGACGGGCGCAGGTCGTTCTACCGACCGGCAGAGAATGCGAGAAGGGTTTGAATCATACGCTCGAAACCGCGGCGTAGCATTTGAGCGGGTAATAATAGAGACCGACGCACGCATTGCACTGGAAGGAGCGTTCAAGGGAGGCGAAGGCATTATTCTGATTTGCGGAACAGGCTCGATCGCGTTGGGGAAAAGTCATGATGGTAAGATATTCCGAGTCGGCGGATGGGGCAGGGTGTTGGGAGATGAAGGAAGCGGATTTGCCATCGGCCGGGATGGGTTGAATGCAGTCACCCGCCATCTTGATGGAAGGGGAAAGAAGACGCTGTTGACTGAGCTGGCGGGGAAGAGATTCAACCTGAAGTCGCAAGAAGAGATCATCGCCGCTGTCTATCGTGAGAATTTCGACGTCGCATCCGTCGCGCCGCTGGTGATCGAAGCGGCGGATCAGCACGACGCGGAGTGCGAGCGGATTCTCAACAAGGCTACCTTCGAGCTCGCCGAACATGTGCGGACACTCACGCTGACGCTCGAAGCTGCGACGCGGGACCGGCCGCGTCAGAAACTTTCGCTGGCATTCATCGGCAGCGTGATCAGCGGAGACAACGTCTTCACGAAAATCTTGAAGCAGAAGATCACCTTTTCATTGCCTCAGATTTCCATTGTGCAGCCGCACGCCCCGCCGTCGTACGGCGCCGTGTTGCTCGCGTTGAGCAGTTCCTCTTGAAAGAATATGCCACGAAGTCTAAGGAAAAAAGAGTGAAGAATTCAAGTTGACCGCTTTTCGGAAGGGGTTAAAACCCTAGGAGCTCTAGGTTTTGATTGGTCTACGTCCTGTTCCAAAGGACGTGGCACTGCCCCGACCTTCAGGTCGGGGAAAAGTTGAATATCAAACAATTATCGGGCTTTAGCCCGCACCTACTGGTCAACTTGAATAAAGAAGAAAGTTCGACTCTTGGCGCACCTGCAACCTTGTGGAAATTTTTCGGAATGAACTGAGTTGTCCCATAGTTTTCAAACAGCAATGAAGATCAATTTCATTCATCTTGGTGTCTGCTCCCTGCTCTTATCCTGTTCGAGCCAACCCGGAGCTACGCAAGGTAGCAAGGATTCAGCACCTTCCGCTCCGGTATCTGTCAGTGTGGTGGAGGAAAAAGGCTCCTGGGTCGAAGAGACACTCGGCCGGATGACACTTCAAGAGAAGGTCGCGCAGTTGGTGTTTGAACGCGCGGACGGTGGCTATCTCAGCAGCGATGACGAGCGGTGGCAGTACTACGAGCGGCTGGTGAAGGAGAGAAAGATCGGCGGGTTTGTTTTCTTTCAGGGTGATGTGTATGAGTATGTCGTGCAAATCAACAGGCTGCAGGCGATGTCGGATATCCCGCTGTTGATTGCGGCGGATTTTGAGTTCGGCACTGCGATGCGGGTGCGTCGCGCGACGCTTTTTCCACGAGCCATGCTGGTCGGTGCCACGCGCAACCCGGCGTACGCGTACGAAATGGGCAGAGTGACGGCGAAGGAAGCGCGTGCACTCGGCGTTCATCAGGACTACGCGCCGGTCGTCGACGTAAACAACAATCCGATGAACCCGGTCATCAACACGCGGTCGTTCGGCGAAGACCCGCAGCTTGTCTCTGAAATGTCCGCCGCGTTCGTCAGAGGATTACAGGAAGGCGGCGTCATCGCGACGGCCAAACACTTCCCCGGCCACGGCGACACGGACGTCGACTCGCATCTCGACATGCCGGTGCTACCCTTTCAGAAGAGCCGGCTCGATTCTTTAGAGCTCGTCGGTTTTCGTCGCGCGGTCGATGCTGGCGTTATGTCCATGATGATCGCTCATCTGTCCGTTCCCGCGTACGACACGACCAAAGGACTGCCGGCGACACTGTCTCGCCCGATCATCACCGACCTGCTCCAGAACCAGCTCGGCTTCAAAGGATTGATCGTGACGGACGCAATGACGATGCAGGGCGTCACGAAAGCATACTCCACGGCCGATGCCGCGGTCCGAACGATCAAAGCGGGAACGGATCTCGTTCTCTTGCCGCCCGATATGGACGTTGCCATCGATGCGATTGTCGGAGCGGTTGGGCGTAAAGAGATCTCCGAAGAACGCATCAACGCCTCCGTCCGCAAAGTCTTAGCCTTCAAGGAATCCCTCGGCATAACAGAGAACCGCTTTGCCGACCCGAACGCGGTAGCATCGGTTGTCGGGAGTGTCGAGCACCGCCGGCTCGCCAAACAAATTGCGCGTGATGGCATCACGGTTGTCAAGAACGATAACAGCGTTCTTCCCATGCAGAAGAACAATCAGAAGAAAATTGTCGGCATCGCGTTCGGCGATACGGAAGACCCGACGACGGGAGCGTACTTCCGCTCGCTCGTGCGCTCTCGCGTTCAGCGGTACGAAGACCTGCGCGTCGACCAGCGCAGCAACAAGATCGAGTACGATTCGATTCTCACGCGCGCGGCGACGGGCGATCTGCTGCTCGTTCACATGTACGTGCAGACACGCTCGGCGCAGATGACGGGATTCTTCCAGCCGCAGCAAGTGGAGTTTCTCAACAATCTTCTGAAGCTCAAGAGGCCCACGGTCGTCGTCTCGTTCGGCAACCCGTATCTTCTTACTGCGTTTCCGACTGTCGATGCATACATCGCGGGTTACAGTCAGGCAGATGTTGTGGTCGAAGCGGCGGTCGAGGCGATCTTCGGCGAGATCGAGGCGAGAGGAAAGTTGCCGGTCACGATACCCGGCGGCCTGTCCGCCGACGGCTTACCGAAGGCGGGCTTCGCGTACGGCACGGGAATCAACCTGCCGAAAGTTTCACTGCGAAGCGACGATCCGATTCTTGCAGGCTTCGATCTGGAGAAACTGAAGCTGGTGGATGATGTCGTAAGAAAAGCGATTAGCGATTCGGCGTTCCCCGGCGCGGTCGTGTTGGCCGCGCACAACGGAGTCGTCGGTTACAACAAAGCCTTCGGCACGTACGAATACGATCCTTACTCTCGGCAGGTCGATGTGAACACCATCTACGACCTCGCATCCGTCACCAAAGTCATCGCAACCACGAGCGCCGTTATGCGGTTAGTCGACGAGGGCAAGCTCAATCTGAGCGACCCGGTTGTGAAGCACGTCCCGCAATTCGGCCAGAAAGGCAAGGACAACATCACCGTCTACAATCTGATGGTGCACAACAGCGGACTTCCTGCATGGCGACGGTACTACGATTTTTGCAGCACGCCGCAGTGCGTGCTCGATTCCGTCTTTGCAACCCCGCCGGAGTACCGTACCGGAGATTCGACGATCTACAGCGACCTCGGCCTCATCACCATCTGGAAAGTGATTGAGAGCGTCTCAGGGACAACGCTCGACCGCTATGTCGACTCCGTTTTCTTTAAGCCCCTTGGCATGACCAACACCATGTATAATCCGCCGAAGTTGTTGCTGAGCCGCATCGCACCGACGGAAGTCGATACGTTCTGGAAGAAAACAGGCGTTGCTGTCCGCGGCCGCGTGCACGATGAGAATGCTGCAACGCTTGGCGGAGTCTCCGGCCACGCGGGGTTGTTTTCCACCACCTCCGACCTTGCCATGATCGTGCAGATGCTCTTGAACGGCGGTACGTATGGAGGCAAACGCTATATCAAAGAAGAAACTGTGAAGCAATTTATCGCGCGCCAGTCGGAGAAGAGCACGCGCGGCATCGGATGGGATACGAAGAGCTTGAACGGCTACAGCTCGGCGGGAAAATTGTTCGGGCCGAAATCCTTCGGCCACACGGGGTTTACCGGTACCTCCATCTGGGTTGACCCTGAGCGGAATCTTTTCGTAATTCTTCTCACCAATCGAGTCTACCCCACGCGCAACAACACGAAGATTTTCGACGCGCGACCGAAGCTGCATGACGCAGTGGTGGAAGCGATCAAGTAAAA
>CAYJSZ010000001.1:19472-57703 GCA_964372545.1 uncultured Ignavibacteriaceae bacterium | reverse complement strand
CCCGCGTCTGCCATGCGTCCCCATGACGATCAGGTCGATATCGTTCTTCCCTGCATACTCCAGGATTGCGGACGCAATCGAGAGACCGCGCTCCTGCGTTTGCCTGATCTTCATAGTGCGCAATTCATTCGTGCGGAGCTTGCTCGCGAGATCAGGCGTTGCGAATTCCGCGACCAGCTTCGACATTTCTTCCGTCGTCGGGAAGTGATGCGTGGTATTATTCGGGTCGTCATACAGGTCGACGACATGGTAGAAATGCAACTCGGCCTGAAGGCGTTGGGCCAGGAACATCGCGTGGATAAGCGCTTGATGTGCGCAGCGGGAAAAATCCGTCGGCAGAAGTATTTTCTGTATGCTCAACATGGGATCAACTCCTTGTTCTGAACGCCCTCCGTACAGGCTTAGGACGTGCTGCTGCCCGCAATCTTGAAGCGAATAACCATCGCCACTTTCACTTTCACCGGTCGTCCTCGCTGTTTACCCGGCGTGAACTTCGATTGCTTCACGGCTTCAATCGCCGCTTCCGTGCAGCCACCGGCCAACCCGCTCACAGCCTCCACCCGAACCACATCGCCCCGCTCATTGACGTAGGCGAGCAGCTGTACTTTCCCTTGAATACCCGCACGCAGCGCTATCGACGGATACACAACCCGCTTCATCAGTCCTTCGTAGCCGCCGATGAGTTGCGGCAGTTCTTCGACCACCATAAAGTATTCTTCTTCACGGTCGTCACCTTCGCCTGTCTTCGGCGGGGGAGGCGGCGGGACTTCCGCCGCGATATTAAGCTCGGAACTCGCCAACGGAACATCTTCGAGCGCTTCCGCGTCCGGAGCTTCGATCGGAACTGCAGGCTTGGGAGGCGGCGGCGGTCGATTCTCCTGACGGGTCTGTTCGATATCCTCGACCGTTACATTTTCGCGGGTCGCGACGACGATCTTTGTTGTCCGGACGTCAAACGGGAAAAAACGAAAACCCACGATCACCAGCAACAGCGCGATGCCCAGACTCAGTTCATACACCTTCGCGGGCGTTGTGCCCATCCGAATGGTCATGTCTTTCTCGACCTTCGGTGCCAACCCTTCCTCTCGCATCATGCGATCCAAAAACCTGTATCGTTCTCGTGAAATAAACATCGTCGCTCACCTCTCAATACAGTTCACCGGAAAGTGGTTGTGATTCTTCATCCTGACCTGTACCGATCGTTGTGAGGTTTTCATCGAGCTTGGATTGAATGAACACTTTGGGCCGCACTCCGATAATGATATCGACCATGCGTCCGTTGCGGAAAATGCCGAGCGTGGGAACACTCCTGATCGCATAATCCGTCGGCACTTGTGTGTTCTCATCGGTGTTCATCCGCACGAACTTATATCTGCCGCCGTATTCCCCCGCAAGCTCTTCGAGCATCGGGGCAATCATCTTGCACGGCGCGCACCACGGCGCCCAAAAATCGACCAGCACCGGCGTTGTCGAACCCAGAACCTCTTGCGGAAAACCCCGGTCGGTGACATCTACAATGACCGTTCCCATGATTTCGTACTCCTTTGCTAAACAGAACATGAAACCGTTATGCTGTCCTCTCTCAGAGAAGGCAAAGGCTATGCCTGAGGAAATCAAGTGGAATTGCGGTTTTTTTCGAGGGGTTCGGATGGGTCGATTCCAAAAATCAGGAATCGTCGTTCGAGGTTCTCAGGAGTGAAAAAGGAGAGTACGCGCGGATGTTCTGAAGCTTCCTTCAAGCGGGTGGTCGGAGGACGACCGCGCAAGACTGCCCGCCTATCGCCATCATCGACCGGCTCTTTGTGGTGAGAAGCTGCTCGGCGGTGGGACGATGGAACCGTTTTTGATTGAGAGCAGAACGGATTACTTGTTCGATCTCCGCTCGTGGTGCTGCAGTACGCAGAAGTTGTTTCATTCCGATCTCTTGGCTGGTGAGGAGATAGGTATGATGAGGGCCGAACGGGTCAACGAGCTTTCTCATCTCCAGTTCGAACGGTTTCCTCGGATACAGAAAAGCGTGCGAACCTTATTCACGGCTTTCCTTGTCATCATCACGAATCTGCATTGGCAACGACGGGTCCGCAGTATCGGCTACAAGACAAGCATCGCACTGAAAAGGAACCGGTGGGCTTGAGGAAGCATTACCCGGCTCGGTAATCTTTTGGAGCGCAACTCCAAAGTTCCGGGCTTCGCTATCGATGAAGCGTTTCGTCAAGGCGCCCAAGCCGGCATAGAATCGATTGTCGGTTGCCAAAGAAAGAATTGTCACAAACATGCTTACCCAGCGACCAAGGTGGTCCGCCAGAAACTTCTGCTGCGCGTCGCGACAGATTTCTTCATGCTCTTGCTCCTGTCGCTCCAGTGCGTACGCCTCTTTCATGGCCAAGAAGGACATGAACTCCATCTCGGTGCTGATGAAATCTACTCGGTCGGTATTCTGCTGAGCAATGTCTAGTCCGAACGCAAAATAAAATCCGCCGATGTCCGCCATCGCTTCGGTCTTTTGGTAGATATTGTCTAACCCATACTCTGTTTCGTAGGGCGGACATTTGGTGGAACCGAGGTGTGCAAAGAGACGATTATACTCTGCCTCGAGCTGCTCTCGGTCCTGTGAGCATCGCCAGTCCCGATGAAGAAATAAAAATTCAGTAATCTCATTGCTCAGTTCCCCATCGTGTCGCAATACCGTTTGAAGCTGACTCAACGTTTCCCCATAGCCATTACCGGTGAGATACGCATACTGCTGTTGTGCGGGATAGAGAAACGACTTTGCCAGCAATCTGTACAGCGCGCTGCGAGATGCAGCGTGCTCGATTGCGGCCGTACGCTGGATTCTGTCCATGTTCGGTCCTATCGTGAGCCTATCGTTATCCGATACCAATTGGTTACCATTTTCTGGCCGTTGCGGTCGTTCAGCGAGCCGTCCCAAACAGCAAATGCCACAGGAAGAGTGCTCCCCGGCTTAAACACCACATCGTTTTTCTCGGAAGAAGCAAGAGTCCGCGTAAACGCGACAAACCACTTTCCGTTCTTCCAGACTCCCTTGCCTTGAATATTTTGTTCGCCGACCGGTTGCGAAGTCAATGTGCCGAACCCTTTTGCGTTTAGATCTTCGACAGAGGAGGTTCGCTCTTGAGCACTGAGAAGGTTGCCCGACCCCCAGCCGGCATTCCACGCCATCGAAAGTTTTTTCGCAGAGTCTTTGCTCACAAAATATTCTGCGCGTGAGCCTCCGGAGACATCGAAGAGATAAAACTCTGTTGCATTGCGCGGAAAGGCCGCGTTCACTCCAACGAAGGATTCGAGATCGTTCTCCCACCAACTTTTCCAGTGCCAGATGTTTACCACAAAGCTCGTATCTCCCATACCAAAAAACGGATCGCTGGCGGGGTTGAGCGGAAACTGTATCGCCGCACCGTCGCCGAACTTCGAATCTTGGAGCGCCTCATTATCTTTTGTTGGGTCGTCCCACGCCAACTGAAAGACGATTGATGTTCCGTCAATAACGCTCCTCACGATAATTCGATCTGTCGGTGTATCGCGTTGCCAGAGTGAGAGCAACGCCAGCTCAGTTTCTTTCACATCATTCCAGCGCTGCGAAAGTGGGTCAGCATATTGTGAGAGATCCATTACCGTTGTAGCGTTCAGCGTATGATCCGTCGTTGTGTAGACAAGCTGATTTTTCCCGGGCCGGGCTAACGAGAGAACGTAGTAGACAAGGGACCAGCGCCGGGCATCAGCCACAGCTTTCCGCTTATCGGGTGGCATTTGCTTTAGTGCATCTTCAGCGGGCAGTTGAGCGACAAACTGTCTGATTTCATCGATCTCTTGTTTTGAATAATTGTCCTCCAAAAACGTCAAATCTGCAAAGCCTTCGCGGGAAGGAGCGAGTGCGTCTTCTCCGTAACCGGGCATCGGTGTTCCACCAATGCCGGTGCTAAACGTTCTATAGATATCCTTCGGAGTTCCGCCCCCTTTGAATGCTCCTGCACGAGTAAAATTGTAGGGACGAATAGGCTTGCCCAAGTCATCCGCTAACATCGCCGCCGAAGGTCCATCGCCTGCGCCCGTTGTGCCATGACACGTCCAACAACTCATGAGCGCATAGATTGTTTTGCCGTTCTGAATCATCTCTGGGGTAGATGGTGGCTCCCTTTCAATTGCGATTACACCAGATGGAGATTCTGACTTGAACCGGTCGGATAATGTTTTGATGTAGGCAACGAGATTTGTAATTTCAGCATCCGAGAGCCGATCCCACGCGGGCATTGCGGAACCGGGCATGCCGTTGCGAATGGTGCGTTCAAGGTCTGAATCGGTGGGAAGCGATCCCGCTGGCGCTGATTGAAACTTGAAGAGTCCGCGAGTAAAATCGCGCGGCTTGGGATCAAGATACACTGCTGCAGTTCCTTCTCCTTTACCTTCAAGACCGTGGCAGGTGCTGCAATATTTTTCGTAGAGCTTTTTCCCGTTCGATTCCGACCTATCCAACATTGATCTGCTTTGCGAAAAACCGTACACCAGCACAACACTGATAATGAGAACAAGCAGCTTTGGCTTTTTCATGATGGAATCTCCTTCGACTATGTCACATTCAGATGTTTCTCTGGTCGAACGATAACGGGGTCCTCAATCGGCACTCGCACGACTTCTTGCTTCTTCCGTCCATAGCCAATGACCTCATCCTTTTCTACTCCGTAGCTGTAGATCAATCGTTGGGTAGCTCCAAACAACTGAAGCACCCCAAGCAACTCTTGATCTGGGCTGGCGTATCTGTCGAGCGCGTTGTCAACTCCGGGGCCAAACATTTGTTGCAAGTATCCGCGTGGAGCCCATCGTGGCGGGATGTAGTAGACGTTCGGCTCCGTCCCGAACTGAGGATACAACGGAAGCGCCACTTTCGCCTCTCGAACAAGGTAGTGCACCGGACTTTCAGGATCATCAACCCATCCCTGCAACCGAATTTTCCCCACGCATGCTGAAATGCAGCGTGTCACCATCGGCTCACCTTCCGTCAATGGATCAGTTCCTTCAACACGTGGATAACAGGCGATGCACTTCTCCGACAATCGGGTCTCTGCGTTGAACATCGGTTTCTTGTAAGGGCATTGCTCCACGCACTTCCGGTACCCACGGCACTGACTTTGGTCAATCAACACAATGCCATCTTCCGGCCGCTTGTAAATCGCTCCTCGAGGACAAGCAGCAAGACAGGCCGGATACGTGCAGTGATTGCAGATGCGCTGAAGGTAGAAGAACCATGCTTTGTGTTCCGGCAGCTTGGTTCCGTCCGCCATGCGACCTTCCTTCGATGCGAGCGTTGAGTAGGCGGTATCTTCGTAGAAATTAGGCGACCGCCATTCTTTTTCCGACGGCAAATACCCTAGCGCCTGTTGTCCGCTGGCTGTCGCGCGAGTCTTCGCCGCTTCGAACAGCGTTTCGCCTTGATACACTCCGTACGGATTCTTTTGGTCCGCCTTGCTCGTATCCCATCCCTGCTGCCCGCCAAGCAATTCCAGCGTTTTGACATCCCAGTGTTGCGGGTATCCGCCGTAGGGTTTGGTCTCCACGTTGTTCCACCACATCGCTTCCTGTCCTTTCGAATAGGTCCAGGTGCTCTTGCACGCCATCGTGCAGGTCTGGCACCCAATACAGCGATTGATGTTGAAGACCGCAGCGAACTGCCGCTTCGGCCGCTTGCCTTGGTACGGATAGTCCATCTCGCGTCCCAACTGCCAGTTATACACGTTCGGCATGGTTGTCTCCTTGAGGGAATGGAGCTGCTATCGTGTGCGACAACTCTGGATCACCTCGACCACAAAATCGTGACCCCGTTCCTGATACACGGCGTGCGGGCCCGCATAGAAAGGATTACAAAACGCTGCAAGAATCTTTTCATCACTCCAGCGCATACGTTTGAGTTCGATGACAAAGGTCTCTGCCATCTCTTCAAGATGATCTCTGCCCGGCTCGCCAGGAACAACGTGGTGCGTCAGCTCGAAGTCATTGGGGCTCTCGATATTCCCGATCTCAGCCATGGCTGTCATCCTTTCTGCAGAAAGTCGCCTGCCAAATATTTTTTCATCGTCTCGCTTTCATTTGCGGGCGTCAGCTCTGTTTTCACCGGCTCCCAGACGCCCTTGCCGCCCATACCGCCGTCTTCCGCTTTCGTGATGCGGACCATCGTTTCCTTCGGACACGTGTTGGGCGAGTTTGTGTCCTCTTCGTACCCTTGACCGATATGTTGCCCCACAACGTCTTTGCGCACGAGTGAGTCGGTCATCATCGTCGGTTGGAGCCAGCCGCGGGTGATGCTCTGCTGCGAGCCGTAACGGAAACTCGCCTGGTAGCCGGTATCTTCGGAAACTGCGCGGCCGTCTTCCCTCGTCTCGTGCGCTTTGACCGACTTCGGCGTCGCCATGAACGCGGAGTGCTTCATCATCGTCACACCACGGGGGTAGGCGGGATTGTATTTCACACGCAGCATCAGACGTGCGACTTTGTAGAACGGATCGTCCGGCGTCCAGCCTTTGTACGGGCGGTCGGCGGGATTCGCATCGACATAGACGTAATCGCCGTCATTGATGCCAAGCTCCTTTGCATCGTCAGGATTCATCTGGATTTGATGTTCACCGACGCCCGGCATACGCTTATCGTTGCGGTAAGGATCGCCAAAGTTGCTGTTCCAGATGAAGTTCCAGTCCGTTACTGCCCAGGAGGAGTGATTCGTGTGGCGCGACTTCGGCGTGAGGCACCAGAAGCGGTAGCCTTGCTCCCACAAGAAGCTTCTCGTTTGCTTGACCTTCTTCCACGGCATCTTCACGTTGTTGATCGACCGCTCGTCTGCACCCGGATGGTTGAGCTGCACGCCGTAG
The DNA here is from genome assembly GCA_964372545.1 of uncultured Ignavibacteriaceae bacterium. GTDB lineage: Bacteria > Bacteroidota > Ignavibacteria > UBA10030 > UBA10030 > CAYJSZ01. Next base: position 50,828 of record CAYJSZ010000001.1, on the reverse strand, counting down.
TTGTTCGGGCGGATGGCGGAATGAGAAGCGACGATCACATTCGGCAGGTACGGCGTTGCTTCTACCGGCTCTCGATGCACGATGAGATTCTCGCCGTACTCGATGAACTCATCTTCATCCCGATAAAATTCAATACGTCCTGTCTTGTTGTAGAATGGCTTCGACTCGTTGATTTGTTCCCAACCCGGGATGCGCGGATAGGTGCGGAACATCATCAACGCTGCCGCATCGCGCTTGAGAAGCTCGTCTATCTTGTAGCCGTCGGTCGTCGTGCCGGCATCGAGGACGCGTTGGAGATACACTTCCGCCTTTCCTTCAAGAACAAATTTGAAGTACTCTCGATAGCGAGTATCGCCGGTGAGTTCAGAAAGTTTCTCCGCAACTTTCGCCATTATCATCGCATCGTTGCGATTATCGAAAATTGGTTTCACACCGCCTTTCCATGCTTGCAAAAATGGATTCGAGCAAGAGGCGGTCATATCGGGCAACGTGAGTTCCGCCCAACATTCTGCGGGCAAAACAATATCCCCAAACTCGCAGCTTCCCGTCCACTCCATCTCGTTAATGCAGATCATCTCGACCTTCGAGTCGACATTCTTCGCCATGTTGTACGCCCACTTGGCGTTGTTCAACAGATTCACGTTCGCCGTCCATTCAACTTTTGTGGGAGTGGGCATGTGCGTTTTGCCGGTAAAGACTTTGCGCCCTTCCGTCGTCTCGACGATGAGCGGGCGGTCTTCATAATTCCAGTAACACGGGTTTTCGGGCTTGTAGTACTTTTTGTTTTTGACTTCCGAGCCGTGCGCGTTGGGATTGAGATTCATGTTGAACGGATCTTCACCATTGAATTTCGACAGTCCATCGAACACGCAGAATTTGTAGTTGCCCGCCCAGTGACCCACGCCCGAACCCGGCTTGCCGATGTTGCCCGTAAGCGCCATCCAGAGAAATGTTCCGCGCGTGGTGATGTCGCAGTGGAAATAGTGATTTACTCCCTCGCCCGTGTGCACCGCCGCTGGCTTAATCGAGCCCAAATCACGGGCAAGTCTCACAATCAGTTCTTTGGGAGCTCCGGTGATTTCGTGCGTGGTATCAAGGTCGTACTCCCCGCACAGTTCTTTGTACAATTGAAAGACCGTTTTGACTTTGACGGTCTTTCCTTTGACATCCTTCACGGAAAAATTGCCCTCGAGCGCCGGGTCGAGTCTTTGCTCATCGATAAACCTTCCGACGTCCTCTCGCGTGATCGCTACCGGCTTTTTCGCTTTGGCATCCCACGCCACAAAATCCCCCCACTGCTCGCGCGCCTCGGGGTCGATCTTCTGCACAGTGACGCTGTAGCCCCGAAGCTCCTTGTTTTTGTAGTTGGGAAAGATGTCCGATGCGCGAAGCAGCTTGAGCGTATCCATGCGAACCAGCAGCGGCATGTCGGTGAACCGCTTCACGAACGGCGCATCGTAGAGCTTTTCTTTGAACAGGATGTTGGTAACGCCGAGCTGGAGCGCCGGATCGGTACCGGGTCGAATGGGAATCCAGTAATCCGCCTTTTGGGATGATGGACTGTACTCCGGTGCAATGACGACGATTTTCCCGCCGCGCTCCATGGTTTCAATCCACCAGTGGGCGTCGGACATTTTGTTTTCGACGAAGTTCACACCCTGGATGATGAAGAGTCGCGCGTGGCGAAAATTGTTATGGTCGTCGTCGTGCGTCTGGATGCCGGTCACCATCGGATGCCCGGGCGGCAGATCACCGTGCCAATCATAGTTCGACCACGAGCGAGCTCCAGACGGTTCTCGACGATGCTTCTTTGCTTCCTCTTCATCGTGGAGAACAAGCATGTTAGCAAAACGCTTCAGTGCCTGAATGCGCAAGACACCGTGCAGCGACATGCCCGGCCGAATCTTCACCACCTGTCCTCCGCTCCCGTGCATTGCCTCGATCATTTCTTCGGGATAGCCTTGGGCCTTCAGCTTTTTCGCGCCCTCCTCTCCCTGGTATTTGTTCATCACATGAAGAAGTCCCATTGCACCATAGTTGGAGATGTCATCCCAACTTGCTTTGAGCCAGCTATCTTCTCCACGATTGAAATACTTTTTATCAGGAACGCCGTTCGCACCGGTCGGAAATCCGGCATCGGCCCACTCTTTCCATCCTTTGCGGATCATGGGATACTTGACTCGATAGGGACCGTACATCCGTCGCACGTAGGTAAATCCCTTGAGACAGCCGCGCGGGTTCCAGGAAGGAGGGATCTTGTTGCCATAAATGTCGGTGACAGCGGTGGCGTCATAATTCTGCTCGATGCGAACGACAATCCCATTCCGGACAAACGCTCGAAGACGGCAGTTGTGCGTGTCATTCGGTGCACAGATGTACGTAAACGTGCGGTCGTATCGGTACTGGTCACGGTAGATTGTTTCCCAATCTCGATTGGGATAGAACGCCAGCGGATTATCGGCCTTGCGGACAAACTGCAATAAGTCCAGGTCCAACAGCGACCCCACGACAGCAGCACCAAGTACTCCTTTACCTGATTGTTGGAGAAAGTCACGACGGTTGATTCGTTTCATGGCGGGACTCCTCTTTTAAGATCTTTCGGTTTCCCTTCACACTTGTAGGTGACTAACTGAGACTGATGAACGTTTACGGCCAAGCACATCATTGTTTTGAAGCATTTCCGCTCGGTCTACGTTTCTGCGAGTTGGCCAATGAGGTTAAGCTTCGGGTCGAGCTCCTTGCTTAGCTCTGCCAATGTTTTCTTGTGAAGGATGCTGAGAATAATCTCTTTTGCTCGTTTCCATTGAGGATGAACGGGACAGGGATGTTTGTCGTCGCAGCCCGGGAAACCGAGCACACATTCATCGAGAAACTTCTCTCCGTCAACGGCACGGACGACATCGATGAGACTAATTTCTTTAGTTGGGCGAGCGAGCGCGAAGCCGCCGTTTGCGCCTTTCGATGAAATCAGAATTTCCCCTTTGGCAAGAGTCTGCAGGATTTTGCTTAAGAAATGATATGGAATTCCAAGACGCTCGGAAACATCCCGCAACAACACGAGTTCTCCCTCCGGCTGTTGCGCCAGATAGAGAGAAGCCTGGAGTGCATATTCACACGACTTGCTGAAGATGACCGACATGGCTCAACAGAGGATAATTAGACCTAATTGTCCAAATAGTACTCCTTTTCTTGTTTTCTGTCAAGTTCTTTTTTTTGATTCTACGATAGGATAAATTCTTCTTTAAGTAATTCAAGTTGACCGCCTAATTGGAAAGGGCTGAAGCCCTTGGGCTTTTTTATTGGGGTTTTTCGTAACCCCGACCTGAAGGTCGGGGCTATAGCCACGCCCTTGAGGGCGTGGGAACAAATTCTAACCAGATTTTTGTAAGGGTTTTAACCCAACACCAAGAGCGGTCAACTTGTGTAAGTAAGTTACTGTTGAGGGGTGAAACGTATTCTTAATAAAGATGAGGTTAGAGAATAGACCTGAAGGTCGAAGGGTGAAATGCAAAGGGCGTCTGCTTGTTCACCCTCGAGTTCGACATAGTCAGTTTGCGGAAGATCGTTGAGGCACTTTCTCCGTCAGGTAGGCATGTAGAGCACTGGCGGCGCGTTTCCCGTCCTCCATCGCGAGGATGACCGTTGCTCCTCCGCGCGACAAATCGCCGCCTGCAAACACTCCGTCCCGACTTGTCTTTCCGTTCTCATCAACGACGACAGTTCCCCGTTTTGTCGTTGCGAGATTGGGCGTTGTTGCCTGAAGAATGGGGTTAGGACTTTGACCAATCGCGATAATCGCCGTATCTATGTCCAGCGTAACGTTTGAGTCTGGAATCTCGATGGGTTTCCGTCTGCCGTCCGGACCAGGTTCGCCCAACAGCATTTTGACACACTCAACCGCCTTGACCCACTTCCCCTCGTCTCCGATGAACCGCACAGGATTTGTTAACTCAAGCAATTCTACTCCTTCCTCGAGCGCGTGTTGAACTTCCTCTTCGCGTGCAGGCATCTCTTTTTGACTCCGTCGATAAATTAAGTACGCTTTCTCCGGTCCAAGACGGAGTGCTGTTCGTACCGCATCGAGCGCTGTATCACCGCCTCCGAAGACTGCCACGCGTCTGCCGAGCTTCACCGGCGTGTCAAACTCGGGGAAGCGATAGCCTTTCATGAAGTTCACGCGTGTAAGAAACTCACTCGCAGAATATACACCGGGGAGATTCTCTCCGGGGACATTCAGAAAATTCGGCGTACCGGCGCCCGTCCCAAGAAAGATTGCATCGAAACCGAATTCGTTCATCAGCTCGTCCACCGTCGCCGTGCGTCCAATGATGAAATTGGTGATGATTTCAACGCCTAACTTTTTGACATTCTCGATCTCAAGGTCGAGTATAGATTTCGGGAGACGAAATTCGGGAATGCCATACCGCAGCACGCCACCAGCCGCGTGCAATGCCTCAAAAATAGTAACCTTGTATCCGCGCTTCGCCAGTTCTACAGCGCAGGTCAGTCCTGCGGGTCCTGAACCGACAATCGCTACTTTTTCTTCGCGATGGTCCCGGATAAGCACTGCTCCATTACCTCGGCTCATGCGCTCGTAGTCAGCAACAAAACGCTCCAGTTTCCCGATGGCGACCGGCTGACGCTTTTTACCGAGAATGCAGAGCTTTTCGCATTGGCTTTCTTGCGGACAGACTCGACCCGTTATTGCCGGGAGATAACATGCTTCTTTGATTTTCTCCGCGGCTGCATAATAGTTTTTCTCAAGGATGAGCTTAATAAAAGAGGGGATGTCGATGCGTACAGGGCAGCCATCAATACAAACGGGATTCTTGCAATCCAGACAACGCAGGGCTTCTAACTCAACCAGCTCTTCATTGAAGCCAAAGGAAACCTCTTCGAAATTCTTGTTGCGAATATCCGGGGCTTGCTCCAGAGGATGTTGACGCACAATCTTCATCCGCTCGGATGGTTTCAGCGTATTCGGCATTAGACAACCTTTCTTTCAGCGAGTTCATGCTCGAATGTTTCCAACGACAGCCGTTCCAGGTCAACGTACGTTTTGTTGCGGACAATGAGCTCTTCAAAGTCGACAGCGTGAGCATCAAATTCTGGGCCGTCAACGCAAGCGAATTTCATCTTCCCTCCAACCGTCACGCGGCAAGCGCCGCACATTCCCGTTCCGTCCATCATGATCGGATTGAGGCTAACAAATGTTTTCAAGCGAAAAGGCCGCGTGAACTCCGCCACTGCTTTCATCATCACCACAGGTCCGATAGCATAGACTGCGCTGATAGTGCCGTTTGAATTGATAGATGCTCGCAGTGCATCGGTCACCATACCCTTCATCCCATACGAGCCGTCATCTGTTGCTACGATAACTTTATCACAGAATGCGCGTAACTCCTCTTCAAGAATGATAAGGTCCCGGGATCTCGCACCAACAATCGTAGTAACATGGTTTCCGGCTTTTTTCAGCGCCTTTGCGATTGGAAACACTTCTGCCGTACCTACTCCCCCTCCAATACAAACGACATTGCCGAAGTTTTCAATCGGAGTGGGGTTGCCCAGGGGACCTGCAACATCCAGGAGGAAGCCGCCCGTGTTTTGCAGGCTGAGAAGTTTCGTCGTCTTCCCGACCGTTTGCACGATAATCGTTATCGTGCCTTGTTTCAAATCGGTATCTACTATGGTGAGCGGAATGCGCTCCCCCCACTCATCGACTCGAATCACAACAAAATTGCCCGCTCGTGCTTTGCGGGCAACATAGGGTGCTTTCAGAACGAACTGTGTGATGTTCCTTGCCTGTATTTTCTTATCGAGAATTTCGTACATACTCTTCCACTCTTTAGTGCAATGATGATGAACTACGACATTTACTCACTCACGACGAGTGAGCCGGATCGTTCCATCTCCGCCTTTAAATTTTCAACCACTTCAATGACCAGGGGGAAATAGCGATCGAGGGCACACTCCAAATTGATCCTTCGTCCGCATGTTCCGTCTGGCTTCTGCCAATCGCAAAGAATGCAAACGTTCCGGCGTAAAGAGCTGACATACGCTTCATACGAATCGGACTTGACGTTCACAATGGTCGCAACAATTTCCGGCAGGAATCTCTTGACAGAGCATTCTTCACCGGCCGGTAACCGGCAATTTCCCCTCCCGTCGCCATCGATGCATTTCCGGCAGATCCTTTGTTGCAGCTCTTCCCAGTAATTATTCATGGCGTTCTTTCTCCTTTCGTTCAAGACGATGATTCTCTCCGATGTACTCTTCAAATGTTCGGTTTATCTTTTTTGCGGACAGCTTTCCAGACACCGCTCGTCGGAAGTCCCAGCGGAATTCCGGTCGAAGTGTACGTTCCTGTAATCGTGTCGCTTTCCAAGCGTCCGTCAAATGTTGTCGTTACCGTGCAATTGCAGTTCGGATCAATGTACGGGTCCAACGTACCTCGAACGTAGCCTCCCTCCACCGCCACGAAGCTGATCGTTAAACTCTGCAATGCTTTCCACCGCACGGAAGGAGCCTGATCATGATCGACAGGCTGGCCGGGCGTATCGAATTGCATCGCGATCATCACCACACTGCCGTAGGCAGAGTCTTTGGCGGCATTGAGCGTAAAAAAAATTGTCCCGTTCCGTCCGGTCATCTTGCTGCTGTATTCTCCGTACCATTCCCCGCGCAACTGCTCCATATCCGGCGGGTCGGCAAATACACGCACCGTTTGGTGAACGGAACTACAGCCAACTACCATTGCCGTTACGACGATGAGCGCAAGAACGCTCATCACTGCTGCCTTGGTTTCTTTTCTCATTCCCCACCTTCCTTTCTCCACATTCTTCCGCTCTTCAGCTTCAGTCATGTGAAGGCTGCAACTCCTCAATCCTGTCGGGCCTGTCGGGCCTGTCGGGTCTGTCGGGCTTCTCGGGCGTGACTTCTTCATCGAGAATGACCCCCTCGCGATTTGCCGGCGTGTCCTCGACATCTTCACATCGAACAAAACAGCAGCACGCGCGGCAATGGTACGCGCGCGTCAGCGTGATGCTGCTGTTTCCCTTTGCATCGATACTGACCGTACGGTATCCGGAAATATCCATCTCTCGCAGCACACCGCACATGGGGCAGAGGTCGGTATACGTCATGGGATTTCCTCCTAAGTGAGCACTTCTGCTGGTTTGGCTTGTTCTTTCTTTTTGTCCGCAGTTTCTCCCTTCGCCACTGTGTTCTTGGGCGGCTCCATGGAAAGGGCGAGGCGTTCGTAAATGTTCCAGCGAACTGCGATATCGTGCTGCGCAAGTTCCAGCAGCTCTTTCGCCCGCTCGGGCGCGCTCTTGTCGAGCATGGTGAACCGCGTTTCGTTCTGCGTGAATTCCTTGAGCGGCACCTTGGGCGATCTGGAGTCCAGCTTCATCGGGTTCTTGCCTTCGTTGATAAGCTGTGGGTTGTAGCGGAAGAGCGGCCAGTAGCCCGTGTCGACCGCAAGCTTCTGCTGGTGCAAGCCCTGAGCGATGTCGATGCCGTGCGCGATACAATGCGCGTACGCGATAATCAGCGACGGCCCGTCGTACGCCTCGGCCTCGAGGAACGTGCGGATGGTTTGCGCGTCGTTGGCTCCCATGGCGACGCGTGCAACATAGACGTCGCCATAGGTCATCGCCATCAGCCCGAGGTCTTTCTTTTGTGTGGGCTTTCCGCCCGCGGCAAACTTCGCGACGGCAGCGCGCGGAGTGGACTTGGACATCTGGCCGCCGGTGTTGGAGTACACTTCCGTGTCGAGAACGAGAATATTCACATTCCGTCCGGTCGAGAGCACGTGGTCCAGTCCGCCGTAGCCGATGTCGTACGCCCAACCGTCGCCGCCCGCGATCCAGATGCTGCGTTTGACCAGATTATCCGCGATGCTCAGCAGGCTCTGGGCTCTCGGGTCGTTCATCGACTTCAAGCGTTCTTTGAGCTGCTGCACGCGCTGGCGTTGCTCGTAAATGCCGGCCTCATTCGACTGGTCGGCTTCGAGGATTTCCCTCGCGAGCTCTTCGCCGATGGAGCTCGATAGTTCTTGCACCAGCTCACGCGCCATTTCCGTATGTTTGTCGACCGTGACGCGCATGCCGAGGCCGAACTCCGCGTTGTCTTCAAAGAGCGAGTTCGACCACGCTGGACCTCGGCCGTCGGCGTTCGTCGACCACGGCGTTGTGGGAAGATTGCCGCCGAAGATCGACGAGCATCCGGTCGCGTTGGCAACGATGGTGCGGTCGCCGAACAATTGACTCACCAGCTTGAGATAGGGCGTTTCACCGCAGCCGGCGCACGCACCGGAAAATTCAAACAGCGGCTCTAAGAATTGACTGCCTTTCACTGTTTCCAACTTCACTTCGCGCCGGTCGACTTCCGGAAGCTTGAGAAAGAAATCGAAATTGACGCGCTCCGGCTCCCGCAACGGAGGCTGCGGTTGCATGTTGAGCGCTTTGAAGTCCGGATTCTCCCTGCTGCGCGCAGGACAGACCTCGATACAAATGTTGCAGCCCGTGCAATCTTCCGGTGCGACTTGGATCGTGTACTTCATGCCTTTGTACTCGGAGCCCTTAAAGTCCATGGACTTGAAAGTCGCTGGAGCAACGCCGAGATGTTCCGGCTGATACACTTTCGCCCGGATCGCCGCGTGCGGGCAGACGAGCGCGCATTTATTACACTGAATGCAGAGGTCGGATTCCCACACAGGTATCTCCAGCGCGATATTCCGCTTCTCCCATTTAGATGTAGCAGTGGGGAACGTTCCGGCGATCGGCATTGCGCTGACCGGCAGGTCGTCCCCGAAGCCCGCGATAATTCTCGCAGTCACATGCTTCACAAAATTGGGCGCCAGGTCCGATACCACCGGGGGCATCTCCATCGTGCTGGTGACCGAGCCGGGCACCGCGACTTCAAACAAGTTCGCCAGCGCCTGGTCGACTGCTTCGTAGTTGCGCTGCAAGACCTGCTCGCCCTTCTTCCCGTATGTTTTCTTGATGGAATTCTTGATTGCCCCGATGGCTTGTTCCCTCGGCAGCACCCCGGAGACGGCAAAGAAGCAAACCTGCATGATGGTATTGACGCGTCCGCCCATGCCCGCTTTCTGTGCGACTTTCGTTGCGTCGATGACGTAGAACTTCAGTTTCTTTTCGATGAGCTGCTTCTGGATATGGCGCGGCAGATGGTCCCACACGTCGTCGGGGCCGTACATACTGTTCAGCAGGAACGAGCCGCCGGGGATGGCTTTCTCCAACACATCGAGCTTTTCGAGGAGGAACCATTGATGGCAGGCGATGAAATTGGCTTTGTTGACGAGGTAAGTCGAGTAAATCGGCTTGGGACCGAAGCGCAGGTAGGATGTCGTGGTCGCACCGGACTTCTTCGAGTCGTACACGAAGTACCCCTGCGCGTAATTCTCCGTGTCCTCGCCGATGATCTTGATGGAATTCTTGTTGGCGCTGACGGTGCCGTCGGAGCCGAGGCCGTAGAAGATCGCCCGCACGACGTCATTCGGTTCGATGTCGAACAACCGGTCGTACGACAAACTGGTGAACGAAACGTCGTCCTCGATACCGACGGTGAAATGATTCTTGGGCTTCTCTTTGTTCAACTCATCGTAGACGGCCGAGACCATCGCCGGCGTGAATTCTTTCGACGAGAGCCCGTACCGCCCGCCGATGATTTTCGGGAAGATCTTGAACGGCGTGTCACCTTCTTCAAACGACTCGCTGACCGCGGTCACCACATCCATGTACAGTGGCTCGCCGCCCGCACCCGGCTCTTTTGTTCGGTCGAGCACCGCAATCCGCCGTACCGACGCCGGGAACGCATTCACAAAGTAGCTGCCGGCAAACGGACGATAGAGACGCACTTTGAGGAGACCGACCTTTTCGCCTTTCGCGAGCCGGTGTTGCACGGTTTCTTCCGCCGTCTGAGTCCCGGAACCCATCATCACGATAACGCGCTCGGCATCCGGCGCTCCGACATACTCATACAACTTGTACCGGCGGCCGACGATCTTTCCGAATTTATCCATCACGCGCTGCACGACATCGGGGCATTCTTCGTAGAAGGGGTTGACGGTCTCACGCGCCTGGAAAAAGACGTCGGGGTTCTGGGCCGAGCCACGCAACACCGGCCGCTCGGGTGACAGCGCGCGACCGCGATGCTCACGAACGAGCTCGTCGTCGATCATTGCCCGCAGGTCGTCGTCGCACAGCTGCTCGATCTTCATCACTTCGTGTGACGTGCGGAAACCGTCAAAGAAATGCATGAAGGGTATTCTGGACTCGAGCGTCGCGGCCTGGGCGATGAGTGCGAAGTCCATTACTTCCTGCACGGAATTCGAGGCGAGCATTGCCCAGCCAGTCGAGCGGACAGCCATTACGTCGCTGTGGTCGCCAAAGATCGAGAGGGCGTGCGTTGCAACTGTTCGTGCCGCAATATGAAACACTGTTGGTGTGAGCTCGCCGGCAATCTTGAACATGTTCGGAATCATCAACAGCAAACCCTGCGAGGCGGTAAAGGTCGTCGCCAGCGCGCCGGTCTGCAACGCGCCGTGGACGGCGCCGGCTGCACCGGCTTCGCTCTGCATCTCAACAACCGTCGGCACGGTTCCCCACAGATTCCTCTTCCCCTGCGAGGACCACTCATCGGCCCACTCGCCCATGTTGGATGAAGGTGTGATCGGATAGATAGCGATAACTTCGTTCAGCTTGTGGGCAACGTACGCCGCCGCCTCATTGCCATCGATGGTGACGATTTTACGACTCTCATTTGCCACTGAGACACCTCTTTGCTTGTTGAAACCAATTGATCTTCTCATTCAGCTCACGGATTACAGTCCAACGCTTACGGTAAGCTGCTCGCTCTCTCGATATTCACCGGTTGATTGATGCTGAGCGTGCCCAAGCGCCCGGCGAAGATTCTGCAGGCGAACATCGATGTCAAACAGCTGCTGCCGAAGCGCCAGGATTCGAGCCTGCTGATACGGCTGCGAGTCCAACAACTCCGCGTCCGTTGCAGCATCTTCCAACAGCGTCGTGACGCGCTTCAAATCATCCAGCAACTGCTCAATGTTTTGGCTGATCGATTCCATAAGCTCCTTCATGCTTCTGGAAAAGCAGGAAAACTTCTCATGACTGCCATTCAATTAGCGTTCCAGTGTGTGGGGCGAAAAAGGGGAAGAATTACGCTGGATTGGGTAAGAGGGGTTGGGAGATTCCCACTTTTTGGAATCCCGTCATCTTTTTTTGCAGGAGTGGAAAAAGAGAATAAGCAGCAACGGGAAAAAACTGAACTGGAAGAACGTCACACCGGCGAAGGGCTCACAGGCGGTTACTCGTTGAGCTGGGGCTGGTGCTCATGCGAGACGGTTTCGATAAACTCTTCCAACTGTCCGAGCCGTGCGATGGCCTCGCTGAGCCGCTCTTTCATGAAAAAAAACTTGAGCTCCTCGTCGCGAATCTCGTCAAGCTGCTTCAATTCCGTTACGACCCGTTCCAGAATTGTCTCCACCCGCTTCACGTCGTCGAGAAGTAAGTGGAGCGTCGGGAGCCCCGGTTCGTGCCATGGCATGGTTCCCTCGTGAGGAAGTTATTGTGCTCGTTGCAGAGAGTGTTGAATTGTTTCGATCGTCTCGACCACAACCGGAAAGAAGCGGTCGAGGGTGCACATCTGTTTTTTTCGCTTTGGGCAAAAGCCGTTGGGTAATTGATAGAAACACCGGCTGCAGATCTCTTCCCGCACGGCCTTCACATGGTCTTCCAGCAGTGCGGACTGGACTGCCGACACCGTGCACACGATCTCCGGGAAGAATTCCTCCAGCGCACAAACGTCGCCGGCCGGTAAATGGCAATTCCCCGTGCTGTCGCCGTCAATACAGCGGCGGCAAACGCTCAAGCGTACCGCTTCCCAGTAGAACCCCATGCGCTGTACCTCTGCGTAGTGACACCATCAGCATCTGCACTGGTGCATACCGGTCCGCACACCGTTACATCCACAGGTCGATTTCTTCTTCTTTCGGCTCTTTGTTGGCAAGCTGCTGCGCCGCGCAGATGAAGTCGCGCACTCCTTCGAGGCGCGCGTGTACTTCATCCAGTTGTTCTTTCACCAGTGCCAGCCGTTCTTCCCGCTGCTGGTCCTGGAACTGCGTCACCTCGTTCTGGAGAGTCAGAATCAGAAAACTGACCTTATCGACGTCGTCGAGCAGTTGCTGAATTTTCTTGTTCATGAGTTCTTTCGAGCCCACACTAACCCCTTTAGAGAGCGACGAGATTCATGGACAGATGGGTCATAAGCGTTTTGAGGTCGGGCTTCTTCTTTGCTTCGGAGCAAGGCGGGCAATACCGCGCGGTCGGCTCTTGTTCGAGCAGGGGTACCGGCAACTCCTCACCGCAGTGGAGACACAAGCCGAACGTTCCGCGCTCCAATCTCTGCAAGGCGTCCCGCAACTCAAGCGCCTTCGGGTTTGCAAGCGTATCGAGCACTCCTGCTCTGGCCATGACGCGAAAAACGTCGTCGCTGAGCGGGTCAATCCGCATCGTAAACCGACGGATGTAGAGGTCGTTCAGCACTTCGGCAAGACTCTGGTGAAGATCGCGCCAGAGTGTTTGGTCCACTTCCCGGAGCAGGGCCTGTTTGATGGTATGAAATGCCGCAGAATTCATCGCACCGTTCTTCATTTTCTTTTTCTAAGTTCCTGGACCAATTCCGTCACCATCTCGACATTCACCGGCTTGTAAAACACATAGGCTCCTAAGCGTTTGATCGCTTCATCGATCGGGGCGCTGGAGCGGTACGTGCGCGTCAGGATGAGGGGAACTGCGATGCTCAATCGTTCCAATTGGACCAATTGTTTCAGGCTGTCTTGCGCGCTCGAATACAGATCCACCAGAAGGAGTGCCGGCGCGGTTTCCTTCATGCGCGCTTCGAGGCGCTCAAAGTTGGTTTCGAGGACGACTGCACAGCAATCCTCCAGTAAGAGCTTCAGGCTGAGGCCGAGGTCGCGGTCGGCACAGAAGAGGAGTATGCGATCGCGCTGCTCTTGCTCGGACACCGAGAGTTTGCCCCTTTTCCGTGGAATAGTCTTGGCCATAGGAAGTCTTGTCAGTGTAACGGGTGACGTGGAGAAGAAGGCAAGAGACGTACCAACGCTGTGAGTGATTGAGAAACGTACAGGGGCGGCGTTTTTATGAGGAAATAGAGGGGAGAAACAGGTACGAAATTCCCAAGACTGAAAACGGGAGGCCGGTGATTTTCAAGTGTGGGAATGAGTCGAACGCAGAGAAAAACCAGAGCGCGCACTCCTGCGCGCCGGGGTTAGCGTGTAGGGATTCCGAGCTCATCCATCTTCCGGTACAATGAAGATAAGCTCACGCCGAGGGCTTTTGCCGTCCGCTCCTTGTCGCGATTGTGCTCTTCCAGCATCCGATCGATGTACGACCGCTCGAAATGCTTCACGGCATCGCGGAGCGTGTGTCCGCCACTGGAAGACGGAACGGTCACTTCACCGTTGGCCGGACGGATGTATTCCGGGAGATGTTCCAAAGTGATAAAATCCTTGTCGCAAAAGATGACCGCACGTTCGATCACATTTTCCAGCTCCCGAATCTCTCCCTTCCACTGATACCGCATCAGCGCACCCATCGCCTCATTGCTGATTCCTTTGATCGGCCGGCCCATCTGCTTGCGATACTCTTCGAGGAAATGCTGAGCAAGAATGGGGATGTCGTCCGGACGCTCGGTGAGTGACGGAAGATGGATTTCAACGACATTGAGACGATAGAAGAGGTCCTCGCGGAATCTCCCGTTCTCCAGCTCTATGCGCAGGTCGCGGTTCGTTGCCGCGATGATCCGGACGTCGACGTTGATCGGGTCGGTCATGCCGACCGGCGTGACCTCCTTTTGCTCGATGGCGCGCAGGAGCTTGACTTGAAGGTGCAGCGGGATCTCACTGACTTCGTCCAGGAATACCGTACCGCCGTCGGCAACTTTGAACAATCCCTCTTTATCGGACGATGCGCCCGTGAACGAGCCTTTCTTGTGGCCAAATAGTTCGCTCTCGAACAACGTTTCGACAATGGCCCCACAGTTCACCGTCACGAAACGCTTCGTGTTGCGGTTGCTGTTGTAGTGAATCGCCCTTGCGACCAGCTCTTTTCCTGTGCCGCTCTTTCCCGAAATCAACACGGTGCCCTCGCTCGTTGCAACCCGTTTAATGACCTCGAACACGCGCTTCATGCTGGGGCTCTGGCCGATGATCTTGTCGAAATCGTAGTTCCGGTTGAGCTCCTGCCGCAGCAGGGAATTCTCAAGAGAGAGCGTCCGGTGGTTGACCAACTTTCTGACACGGTATAAGAGGTCGTCAAAATCGACCGGCTTGAGAATGTAATCGTACGCCCCCTTCCGGAGAGCCTGGACGGCGGTTTCCAGCGATCCGAACGCCGTGATAATAATGACGAACGTTTGAGGGGTTTTCCGGGCGATCTGCTCCAGCAGGTCCATGCCGCGCATTTCCGGCATCTCGATGTCGGTAATGACAATATCAAAGGGATTGTTCTCCTGCTTTTCGATCGCGTCTTTTCCGTTCGCCGCTTCTTCGACGACGTACCCTTCCTTTTTCAGCACAAAACCGAGCGATTCACGAATGATCTGCTCATCATCGACAACCAAAATTCTCTCAGCCATGGGTTCTTCCTTTCAATGGAAAAATAACTGTAAATACACTTCCTTTTCCTTCCTGACTTTCCGCACGAATATCGCCGCCGAAGTTCTTCACGATGCCGTAGCTTACCCACAAACCCAATCCCGTTCCCTTGCCCACGTCCTTCGTCGTGAAGAACGGCTCGAAGATCTTTTCCCGGTTATCGACCTTGATGCCCTTACCCGAATCCCGCACCTTCACCACCAGCCGGTTGTCCTCGACGCCGGTCTTGATCCAGATCGTTCCCGGTTTTTCGTCGAGTGAGTCGACTGCGTTCATCAAGATGTTGATGAACACCTGCGTGAGCTGGTCGGGGACCACCATTAGCTTTGGCAGGTCGGACGCCATATCGATCTGGAAGGTGATCTCTTTCACCTTCTTGCCGTACTTGACAATGTTGAGAGCGTCCTGTACCACCCGATTCACATCGGTCAGTCGCTCGACGTACGTGGACGGACGCGAAAAGTCGACTAAGTCCCGAATGGTCCGCGAAATTCTGTTGATCTGATTCTTGATCAGCTCGAGTTTTTCTTTCGCAAAGTCGTCGTCCGTGGTCCTCTGGATAACCTGCACCAGTGACGAGATGGACGTCAGCGGATTACCCACTTCGTGGGCAATACCCGCGGCGAGCGTGCCGATGCTTTCCATCTTTTGCGACTGCACGAGCTGTTGCTCCAACATTTTTTGTTCTGTAATGTCCCGGTGTGCTCCGAGGAACCCGACTACTCTGGCATCTCCGTCCACGATGGGCGAGATAAGGAGCTCGGTGTGAAAGAGGGTTCCGTCTTTCTTCTTATTCTCAATTTGTCCTAACCATACTTTGCCTGACAGAATCTGCCTCCACACTTCTCCCCAAAACTCTTTGCCGTACTTGCCGCTGTTCAGGATGCTGGGATTCCGACCAATGAGTTCTTGCTCCGTGTAGCCGGTGATCTTTTCGAATGCGGGGTTTACGTAGACCATCAGCCCCTTCGCATCGGTTATCTGTATGGGGTTGATCGTGTGCTCGATGACGTTGGAAAACCGCAGAAAGTCGAGATCCCGCTTTTTCTGCTCCGTAATATCTTTGACGACCAGAACGTTGAGCGCCCGGTTGCCGGACTGCATCACCTTCACATCGACCGTGACATCAATGAGCGTCGCATTCTCTTTCAGAAACTGGGTCTCAAAACTCTCTCCGGCAGGCTTTCCGTTGAGCCGTTCAACGAACTGCCTTTGCTTCCCGTTTGCTACAAACTTCTCTATGGGGTTGTTGATGAGCTTCTCATATCCCAGTACTTCCGCCGCTGCCTTGTTATGGTCGATGACCCGGTGTCCCTCGTCGAGAATAAAAATCATCTCCGGAAGGAGGTCGAAGACACGGCCGTATTTTGAATAAGCGGGTTGCAAGTCTGGGCTCCTTGTTTGACAGCAAGGTACCTTAAGTTAGTAATACAGGCAAGGTATATGCCATTATTCGCACTCTTAAGAATGCATTGAGAATGGCTGTAAACCGGAATTTTTCATTGAAGGGGTGGCAAAGGATTCCCATCGATAGGAAGAAATCAGAATACGTTTCCGAGGATCAAGAAGATTGTGCGGCTGGCGGGCCGACGAACGTTACCCGAGCTTCTTCTGGAACCGGGCAACACTGAGAGAGAGGATGACGATTCCAAAGACGAGCAAGGCGAGGGCTTGCGGCCAGAGTGTTTCGATACCGACGCCTTTCAAAAAGACTCCGCGAACGATCTCCATGAAATAGCGCAGGGGAATGAGGTAGGTAAGTGCTTGTATCACAGGGGGCATGTTCTCGATCGGGAACGTGAAGCCGGAAAGGAACATGAACGGGAACATGATGAAGAACTGCATCGTCATGAGTGCTTGTTGCTGAGTGTGCGAAACGGTGGAAACGAAGAGTCCCAACCCGAGCGTCGTCATCAGAAAGAGCGCACACAAACCGAGCAGCAAGAAGGGACTGCCGTTCAATGGAACGTTGAACCAATTCTTGCCGACTCCCATGACCAGCAGAACATCGAGGAAGCCGATGAGCACGTACGGGAGCAGCTTGCCGATAATGAACTCGTACCGTTTGATGGGTGTGACGAGCAATTGTTCGAGCGTCCCGATTTCACGCTCTTTGACGATGGAAGCGGAGCTGAACGCGGCGGTAATGATGAAGAGAACGAGCGCGACAACGCCCGGCACCATGTAGTTGGCGCTCCGCAAATCCGGATTGAACCAGACCCGCGTTTCCGCTTTGACGCGCGGCAGGGAGACGCCTCCGGACTTCCGCATCAGCTCCTCGATCAAGATAGTCTGCGCGAATCCTAACGTAATTTGCGATGCGTACCCGAGGCTGATGTTCGCGGTGTTTGCGTCTGCACCGTCGGCAATGAACTGGAGCTGCGCGGTCCTGCCCACTTCGAGGTTGCGACTGAAGTTCGACGGGATGACAATCCCCAGCGATGCCTCCGAGCGATCGAGGTATCGGTCAATGTCATGCGGATTATCGACTGAACCGACGATGGAAAAATAGCCCGTGGTGGTGAATCGCTGAACAAAATCCCGACTCATCATACCGGGGTCAAGGTTGCAGACCACAAGCGAGATATTCTTGACGTCAATCGTCGCCGCATAGCCCAGGAGAATTACCTGCAGGATGGGCGCAATGAGGATCAGCGGCAACATTCTCCGGTCGCGACGAATTTGCAAAAACTCTTTGATCATCAGCTGCTTGATTCGTTTCATCGTGTTAATTCCCGCCGTAAGCGAACGCTGCTGATGCCGAGCACGACTGCAGCAAAGAGAATCAGGTAGAGAAACTGTTCCCACACAGCCCCGAAGCCGACGCCTTTGAGAATAACCGAGCGCAGGATCGACAGAAAGAACTTCGTCGCCATCAGGTTGGAGATAAGCTGCAACGCGATCGGCATGCTCTTGATGGGAAAAATAAAACCCGAGAGCAAAAATGCCGGCAGCAACGATGAAAATACCGACATCAAATACGCGACCTGCTGTGTCTCGGCAACGGAAGAAATCAACATGCCCTGGCCCAGCCCCGCAATCAGGAACAGCACGATGGCGGAATACAGAAGCAACAGATCTCCGCGCACCGATACGTCGAACAGCAGCCAGCCAAGAATCAAGACGATGGTGGATGAACAGAGCGCAATGAGCAAATACGGGACCGTCTTGCCAACAATGATCTCCTCCGCCCGCAGCGGAGACGTTTTCAGCTGCTCCATGGTGCCCGACTCCTTCTCCCGCACAATCGACAGCGACGTGGAGACTACTGTCGCGATCATCAAGATCAGACCGAAGAGCCCGGGCACAAGATACTTTGCGGTTTTAAGCTCGGGATTATAAAAGAGGCGCGGATGAATTTCGAGCGGAAATGCCAGTGTTTTGCCCCGTCTCTCCATCCATTCTGTTTGAATGCGCGAGGAATACGTCTGCATCGCCTGCGAAAGATATCCCGCTGCCGTCGTTGCCGTGTTGGAGTTCGAACCGTCCAGGATGACTTGCACCGTCACTTCCTTCCCGGCGTCGAGTTTGCGTGAGAAGTCGCTCGGTATCACCACGACAAGGTGTGCCGCTCCGCTTTCTAAACTATGGTCGAATTGGCTCTTGGAGTCAAGGACGAGCGCGAGGTCAAAATACTCGGAGTGCGTCATGCCGCTGATGAACGAGCGGCTAGTCGAGCTTCTGTCTTCGTCGTAGACTGCAAGCTTCAAATGCCTGACGTCAAAATTCAGCGCGTAGCCGACGAGAATCAGCATGAAGGCGGGAAGGAAAATCAAGATGCCCAGCGCACGAGTGTCTCGCCCAATCTGACGAAATTCTTTTTTGATAATGGGAAGAACGTTGAACATTAGGAATCCTGTTGATACTCTTTTCCGATAAGATGAATGAAGACATCTTCGAGCGAAGGGACAATCTGCTCGATGCGGGCGACGGTAATCGCCTCGTTTGCCAGGACCTTCTTGATCCGCGGCTTCGCGTCTCCCTGACTGCCCGTGCTGACGTGGAACGACGAACCGAAAATCGAAGTCTCCGTCACCCAGTCCTGCCGTTGAAGGAGCTCCATCGCGTCTATCGGCCGGTCACAGTGTACTTCGAAAATCTGATAGCGGTCGAGCTTGTGTTTCAACTCCGTCGGCGCTCCCAGTGCAGTCAGTCTCCCGGCATAGATCAAGCCGATGGTGTTACAGTGTTCCGCTTCATCCATATAATGGGTCGTGACAAAGATGGTTACCCCGGTGTTCGAGAGTGAGTAGATCAAGTCCCAGAAATTCCGTCGTGAGACCGGATCGACGCCGCCCGTGGGCTCATCGAGGAACAAGATCGGCGGCTCGTGAAGAATCGCACAGCCGAGAGCGAGCCGTTGTTTCCAGCCGCCTGAAAGACTCTGTGTGAGGACATCTTCTTTTCCGGAAAGTCCTGCCATCGTCAATGCCCATTCTTTCCGCTCGCGCAACCTGCCGCCTTCCAGACCATAGACACCGCCATAGAAGTCGATGTTCTGCTCGACGGTAAGGTCTTCGTACAGCGAGAACCGCTGCGACATGTAGCCGATGTTTTCCTTGACCCGGTCAGCTTCCTTCCCGACATCGAAGCCACCGACAACGGCGCGACCGGACGTGGGCTCGAGCAGGCCGCACAACATTCGGATGGTCGTGGATTTGCCCGCACCGTTCGGGCCGAGGAAACCGAACACTTCGCCGCGCTTCACTCTGAAGCTCATGTTTTCCACCGCAACGAAGTTGCCGAAGCGCTTGGTCAGGCCTTCGACTTCTACGGCGTATGAATTGTTTGAATGATCGTTCTTTTCTTTCATTTCGACCTCAATGTCCCTCAGCCGGTCCTGATGGTAACGCCGCAGCGCGCACGACGTTTGCGTATGCAATCTGGTAGTCGATCTGTGCGTTCGTGTAAGTCAGTTTTGCCTGAAGGAGCGCTATCTCCGCATCAAGCAAATCGGTATTTGTCGCGACACCCTTCTTGAATTTTTCATTCGTGATGCGGTAGCTCTCTGTCGCCTGGTCAACGCCTCTTTTCGCAACAACGCATCGTTGACTCGCTTCCACCATTTTTAAATGGTGCTGCGTAACCTGCAGAATGACAGCATTTTCGAGCTGCGCCAGACCAGCCTCAGCTTGCTGCAATGCCGCACGGGCCTGGCTTGCTTGGTGAGCCGTAGCAAACCAATCCCAGAGATTCCACTGAAGCGTAACGCCGACATCCCACGTGCCTTCCCATTGGTCTTTCGGTGGAATAATGCGCTGGTTAGGACGCGCGTAGTCATAATTAGCCGACAAGGCAACTTGCGGTAACCATCCTGAACGGGCCGCCGCAACGCCCGCTTCACTCATTTCCTTCCGCAGCCGCATGGCTTTCAGCTCAGGCCGATACTCGTGTGCAGTGCTCAAAAGCGAGAACGGAGATTGAAATCCCGTTGTGTCGATCTGTTCACCGACGTGCACAGGCACCTCCGGATCTTCAGTTGGCACAATGACTGTTTCCAGCGGCTTTCCCATCAGATTGTCCAACGCCATGTTGAGAAGTCGGCGGTTGCTCTCCGCCTCGATGCGCCTGACATGAACTTCGGAAAGCTGCAGCTCAACCTTGTAGACGTCGTTCTGTGTCGCGAGGCCTTGCGTGTAGAAATTCTTGACGTCCTTGAGATGCTCGGAAACCTGGTCGACTGTCTGTTTCAGGAATTCCACGACACGTATGGCGCGGTAGAAATTCCAGTACGTCGTTTTCACCTCAAGCACCAAGTCGGCCTCGTCTTTGCGCAGGTCTTCCTGCGTCGCTTGCGCGTTCAACCGTGCCGTTGCAAGATTGTTGAGCAGCCGGAAGCCTGTGAAGATCGGCTGCTGCACGGTGACACGAGCGGAATAGTTGTGACTGATATTCGGAAACAGCGTGAACGTCCCGAACCCGGGCGCCGTGAACGCGAACGGGTCGATGTCGCTGAGTTGTGCAAAGCGACTCGACAACCGCAGTTGCGGCAGCAAGCCGGTGAACGCTTCTCGTGCCCGTGCGTCGGCACCGTCGACTCTCGCCTGGGCGATTTTCATTCCAAGATTATTCTGCTGTGCTGCCTCGGTGCATTGGCGAAGATTCATTCTCTCCGGTTGCTGTTGACGGGCATGACTCGTCAGAACGACGAGGATCGAGAGAAGGATTGAGATCAGAGTTGTTCTCTTCATGAGAGACCTCGTTCAAGAAGTAATTCGGGAAATGAAAACGTCTTCGAGAGATGGAAGAATCGCACGGCTGCTGAGCACGTTCAGTCCACCATGCTTCAACGTCTTCTCGAGATGCTCCAATGACGTCTTGCCTCGAGACATCACGACATGCATGCGATCCCCGAAGAGTTGTGCGCTAAACTCACCTTTCAATTCGTTCAATAATGTCACCGCGCGACGCACGTCGTCCGTGATCACTTCGTACACATCCGACGCAAACGACGCCTTCACCGTCTCAGGCTGATCGCACACCAGCAGTTTCCCTTCGTTCAGCAGCGCGACGCGTGTGCTTCGTTCCGCCTCATCGAGGTACGGTGTGCTGACAACGATGGTGATGCCGGACTTCAACAAGCTCGAGAGGATTTTCCAGAAATCGCGGCGCGAAACGGGGTCGACGCCGGTGGTCGGCTCGTCGAGAAAAATGACATCGGGCGTGTGGATGAGCGTGCAGGCGAGCGCGAGCTTCTGCTTCATGCCGCCGGAGAGCCGCGCGGCAAGGCGATCCCGGAAGTCCACAAGACGGGTGAATTCCAGGAGCTCTTCTTTGCGGCGCCGGAAGTCCTTCATGCGATGGATTTCTGCGAAGAAATCGATGTTCTCGTCAGCGGTCAAATCCCCATAGAGGCTGATGCGCTGGGAGAGGTATCCGATCCGCTGTTTGATGGCGTCCCGTTCCGTCTTCATCTGCATCCCCAATATTTCCACCGAGCCTTCCGTCGGCGGCAGAACGCCGCACATCATGCGGATGGTCGTGGTTTTGCCGGAACCATCCGGCCCGACCAGCGCGAATATTTCGCCGCGGCGAATAGAGATCGAAAGATGGTCAACTGCAACAACCCGACGGCCATCTTCGCCAAAAATTTTTACAACATTGTCGAGAACGACTGCTTCTGACATGGCCTATTGCCCGAGAGTGAACGTGACGTCTGCGGGAATTCCGGCTTTGAGCGAGCCGTCCGGGTTCTGCACGCGAAGCTTGACGCCGAAGACCAGTTTGGTCCGCTCATCGCGAGTTTGAATGTTCTTCGGCGTGAACTCGGCAGTCGGAGAGATGAAGATGACGCTTCCCTCGAAATCCTTGTTGGAAAATGCATCAATCCGAATGCGAGCTTTCTCGCCCAATCGAATCTTGGGGACATCGGTCTCCGGAAGGTACACCGTCAGGCTCATTTCCTGAAGGTTTGCGATCTTCACGAGCGCCATGCCCGGCCCCGCCAACTCGCCTCTCTCGACATACCGTTTTGTTACCGTTCCGGCGATTGGGGCGATGACGACGCAGTCATGAACCTTCTTGCGCATGAGGGCCACCTGTGCGGCCGCTTGATCACGCCGTGACCGTGCGAGGGAGATTTCTTCCTCGCGTGAGCCTTTCTTCGCTTTCTCGTAGGCTTGTTGTGCTACGGTGAACCGCGTGCGGGCATCATCAAGCTGCTTCTGCGAAACACTCCGGGCGGAAAACAGTTCTTCCATTCTCTTCAGGTCTTCTTCTGCATTCTTGTAGTTTGCCTCTGTCTGAAGAATGTCTTCCTTGCGCATGCCTTCGAGCGCGAGTTTGTACTGGGCTTCTGTCATCGCAAGTCCGGCTTCAGTCTGACGCAACTGAAGTACCCAGTCGGTCGCGTCCAGCAGAAGCAGCGTATCGCCGACGTGAGCGACCGACCCCTCATCGAACCGCAGTTGGGTTACAGTACCTCCCACCTGCGCGCTGACGATGACTTCCGTTGCCTCCAGTGTTCCCGACTCCGTAATTGTCGACCCCTGATTATTGCCGCAGCCTGCGACGACGGCAAGTGAGAACAACCCGAGAAGAACTCGTTGAGTCCGTTTCATACATGCCTCTACAGGTTATGAGAATAGGTTGGTTCAAAGAACTGGATTGTTTTTCGCGCCTCGTCCGTCAGCGCACCTTCAAAGAGAATTCTAAAAATGGAACGAAACGCTTCCTCGGCAGAGAAGGAATGCTCGGAGAGTGTATACGGATTCAAAATGCCTTCGACGGCGTGGAGAAACATCAGCATAAACAACTCCGTATTGAGGTCGTCGCGGAATACTCGTTCCGCCTTCGCCTGCTGAAACATTTTTTGGATTTTGGTTAGCAGTTGCTCGCGCCGAAACGTTTCGATTTCCTTCCAAAGCTCGGGCGCGTATTTTTTTATGTCGATCGGAAGCTGCCTTCCCGCTCGTCCCCAGATGCGACCGATGAATGCCAGGAGTTGCGTCATCTTTTGCGCAAACGGTCTGTCAGAAGAAACGATCGATTCGACTTCGCGCTCAATGCGCTTCATCAGGAAGTGCACGACGGCACGCATGATGTCTTCCTTGCTCGGGAAAAATTTATAGATTGTTTTCTTGCTCATCCCGAGGTCTGAAGCAATCTCGTCCACCGTCACTTTCGAAAAGCCGTGTGTGAAGAACTTTTCCCGCGCCGTTTCGAGAATTCGTTCCTTCTCTTCCTGTTCAGACATGATTGCTCAAGTTTTTCAGATGGTTTCGGAAACTATTAAAGTGTCGAGAGTTTCCAGGTAGGCAATAAAAAATCCGATGTCTTTCGGATTTCACGCTGCCTCGATTCGCCACGTCAAGCTTACGAAAACTCTCGTCTTGTGTCAAGAAAAAAAATGGGTGGGGATGGATACTTTTGCCCACCCGTTCTGTCATCAGATTCTGTATCTCAGGCTTTTGTCGATTCTGGTCCGAATTTCCGGTTTCGGAATCTCCTCCAGCCATCGATTCTTAAAGCGCAGCTCGTCCTTCAGTCTGTCCATATCCAATCGCAATTGGCCGAGATCAGGACGGAAGCGTTCAATGCGCATTCCTCGTAACCCATCAAGCTCCGGGCGAATCTTTTCGATGTCGATGCGCGGCAAATCCCTGAGTTCAAGTTTGAGGTCTCTGTCCATATCACGGAGCTCCCGTATCCGCGGCTCTGTGCGGAATTGATACCAGTCTCCTTCATCTCCCTCTACGATTTCCACGGTCAGTTTCTTGCTCGACCCTTTGCGTATGACTTCCACGTCCACTTTCTCCCCCTCATCAAAATCTTCGAGCGCTTCCCACACATCGCTCATCTCCTTGATGCGCTCGCCACCGATCTTCACAACGACATCCCCTGCTTTGAGGCCTGCTTTATCGGCTGCACTACCTTTTTCAACACTTTCCACCAGCACACCTTTTCCGTCGGGAACCTGGAAATACTCCGCAAGCTGTTCCTTCAACGGGTGTAAATCCGCACCAATCGCTTGGTTTTTTCCAAAGGTCACGACGTGCCCACCAGGACCACTGAACGAAAACGGCCTGCTGATGCGACTCGGATTCTTGCCCAGGGTTACCTTGAGCGTCTTCGCCGCTCCCTTGCGGTCAACAACAACAGTGACCGTTGTGCCGGGTTTTGCCCTACCGACAGACTTGCTGAGGTCATCGGCATCGTAAATCTTGCGGCCGTCAAACTCCACGATCACGTCTCCCTCTTCAATACCGGCTGAGTCTGCCGGACTTTTGCGCTCGACCTCGTTGACCAAAGCACCCTCCTCCACTTTGGTGCCCATCGCCTTAGCGAGCTTCGGTGTTAGGTCTTGGATAGAAACTCCAAGCCAGCTTCGGCGTGAACTTCGATCGAAATGAACTACTTGCTGAGCGCTTGGTTTAGCAATTGCACCAGCATGGTTCACTGCTAATGACAACGCACCTGCGAAAAGCACGGCGACTAATGATTTCTTCATACAGTATCCTCCGGGAAGAGCCCCGAACTCTTTTGCTTGAACCTTCCCTCTTTAAATAATTGGATTTTCCTTCTTTAGCCTATAGACGAAAGCGAGTCAGACGGTGTTCCACACTTTCTCAAATCATCCATCTTTCGACATAACAAAAAAACCCTTGAACCAAGGGCTTTTTCTGCAGTACTAATGATCGAAACTTATTTTTCTGAATTTTCAGTTTGTCGATTTTTACCTCGCTAATGACCTACGATTTACTTGTAGGATTCCGGGTCCGTAGCGCCTTCAGTATTAAGAATTAATACTCGCGCGCATCGGTCCAGACGCAAACGTGAGCGCACATCTTCAGCATGTATTCCACTGAGAAGTTCCAGCAGCCATCCGAGACCACCTGCACCTGTTTCACCCGCAATAATTCCTTCATCCACTAGAAGCCGCATTGCTTCCCGAGCACGGTCATCCTCGATTGCGACAAAACAATCGGTGCTTTTTTGAAGATGGGGAAAGGAAAGCATGGAAGGCGTTCCACAATTCAATCCGGCCATGATTGAATCCTGATTTCCTGCCTTTGGGATCTTGGACAACGAGACACTAATCAACAAAATAGGCTCTCAAGCCACCCATTGGCAGGAGTGCCATTACTTCCAGCATAAAGTTCATCATAGACGGAATCTTTATTTCTCTGGCCCATAACCTCCCTGTATTCTTTGAGGTTGCTCTTGAACAAAGGGCCCCAAGAGATTCTCGCTGGCTCTATGGTTGCGAAGCGGAACAAGACATTATCAAAACACAAGAAGTTTACTCGAACCCTATTGAGCTTCACAATTTTATAACATTTCCCTATATTGGGCTTACCGTTAGTTATGTCCTATCAAATATTTCGATAATGAATATGACAACTGTTTCACTCATAGAATTGGGCGAACGTTTGCGGAATGCTCGAAAGGCAGCGGGGATATCCCAAGAGGTGGCTGCTGAGAAAGCTGGGATTCCCCAGCCATCAATTTCCGCTATCGAGTCGGGAAAACGGAATGTGGACAGTCTCGAACTAGCCAAATTTGCGGAACTCTACAACAAGCCTATCCGTTATTTTCTCGATTCGAGCTTCAAAGACGAAAGCAAATCCTTTGTTCCGCTTTTGGAGTCAAAAAAACTGCTGGATTCGGACCGTGCAGTCTTGGACGATTTTCATGTGTTTTGCCAAGACTATGCGGAGCTGGAACAGCTCGTTCAGGGAAAGACTAATATCGTTCAAGTATTTGAAGATGTCCCCCTACCGAAGACAAAGGGGGAAGCCGTTGAACAGGCGATTCACTATGCCTCTGAGCTTAGAACCATGTTTGGTCTGGGGATTGAGCCAATTTACGATGTTCGTCTTTTTCTTGATTCCATCGGCATAAAGGCAATCAAAAGAAAATGTAATACGCCCGCTCTGACCGGGATATATGTTTATAGCTTTGAATACGGCCATTGCGTGCTGGTCAATCGATCGGGAAATCGCCAGCTTGATCGTTTTGGCCTTGTCCACACCTTTTGTCATTCGTTGCTTGATTGGTATCTGTTAAAAAAAGAGAACAACTTCATCTTGTGTAATAACTGGGTAAAAGATTCATTAACGGAATATCGTGCGAGCGTTTTTGCACTGAATTTTCTGATGCCACAAGAGACCATGGAAAAAGTATGGGGCCAGATTCGCACGCAAGAAAAGCCAAGCGTGTTCGATACGATTGCGATTGCGCGCTATTTCGGCGTTGATTATGAATCAACTTTGAATCGATTCGTTTTCTTGGGTGTACTTTCCGAGAAAGAAAACATGTCGTTGTGGAATGAAATGTCGAATACCAGCGGAGAGATTGATGATTTACTTGGATATAAGGCGAGTGAAGTGCGATTCAGTGGAGAGGAGCTCTATCCTGATCGCTACATCAAATTAGGACTCGAAGCCCTGCGTCTTGGAAAGATTTCGGTGGGCCGGCTTGCAAAATACATTGGCAAGAACATTTACGAAACCAATCAGCTACTTCAACGGATGAAGGTCGAGCCAAGAGCGAATGTTGCTGGCAATTGACTCATCCAATGGCCTTTCCGCTCGGCCTGTTCAAAGCAAAACCCACAGCGAACCGAAGAGATTCTGGAGGGGAGCCGAGCGGTTCACTGTGGGTTCAACACATACTGTTCTCTTCTACTTCTTTCCTTTTTGTAACGTGTGTTTTGCCGCGGTCGGCTTTTGTTTGACAGTTACAGCGGCTGCGAGACCAGAAGTTGTTTCGTCAGCTCTGCTTGATGCAGCAGCAAGTTTTGGTTTAGCGTCCATGAGCTTCCCACTGGCAATCAATTGATTTGCATCAGTAAGATTGCTCTCTGCATCTTTGATCGTTGCTTCAATCGTAGCGGCTAACGCCTTTGAAACATTCTTGCGCTGCTTCTCGAATTCTGTTTTCAGCTGTTCAACCGCTTTTTGTACAGTTTCTTTTGATTGAACAAGCTCCCTACTTAAATCAGCTTTGTTTCTTTCGGCTGTCTCATTAGCAGCCTTTGCCTTCTCGCTGGCCTCAAGGAAAAGCTTCTTCGCTTCGCCATACTCTTTGTCTGACATCTTGGTTTCCGCCGATGTGAAGGTCTGGTCGGCATCTGACCATTCCTTCGAGGCGTAGAGAGCAGCCTCAGCGTTGCGAGCTGCGGCGATGGCATCCTTTGCGGCTTTCTCTTCTTCCTTAGGGGGCTGAGCACAGCCGAAGAGTGTGATGGCTGGTGCACTCAGGAAAAGCAATAATAGACTGAATCGAATCTGCTTCATACTACTAATCCTTATATGGTGAGAGAATAGTATTGTGATTTAGAAGAACCGTGTACCTTCAAAAGGAGTTTCTCGCGGGCATTAAGTTTTCCCTTGACCTCTCCAAGATGTTCCCAAGATTTCGAAAAACTCTTTTGAGAAGAACGCATCCAGATCCTTGTTCAGTAACTCTTGTGCTTGGTAGAAAAGAAATCCGCATCGAGAGATCTGGAATTGGGGAAGTTTATCTTCCACAATAGGGTATAGGGTACGGACTTCTTCCCTCTTTCTGGATGATTGCTCCAATAAAACGCTCATTGATTGTTTGTGTAATTCACCTCTCTTTCTGTACCTCGTTTCGCTTCAAGGGCTTTCGTAGAGGCTTCCTTTGCACACTGTTCTCTTCTACTTCTTTCCTTTTTGTACTGTGTGTTTTGCAGCGATCGGCTTCTTATGTGCTACAAGGTATTGTCGTGCCTCCAAAGCTCTTCCTAATGCTTCCTTCGCAAGTGCCTCACCTGTTGTAAGCTCACCAACGATGAATCGCTGTAATGCCTGAGCATAAAGAATCTCAGCCTCGCGATACTGTTTGCAGGATAATACATCCGCACGAGTGGCCGAAGCATCGTTCAGTACCCTGCGTGCTTTATCAAGCAACTCACACCATGAGTGTCGAACGTTGATATTCTCTGTGTTCATGATACATGATGAATGGTCATGCCGCATGCTTCAGGGATGAAGCCGAGGTTCTCTCTTTTTACCGATCAACGTACACCCGCCTGCTGACTTATCTCTTCCAACCAGCTTTTGGCTTCTGAGTTCCAGCTGTCGTCGGAGGCGGAGTTTGTGTTGTTGGCTTAGGCTGTGTAGTCGTTGCCTGCGGCGCTGTGGCTGGTGAAGGCGCTGAAGATTTCTGTTTTGCCATCTGCAGTGCAGCTTCAGCTTTCTCTTTGGCCCTATTTGCAAAGGACTTCGCCTCAAAGGCGTTCTTCGCTTGCTGTTGAGCGATGGCGCTCTTTAAGAGCGACTCTGCTTGATTGAACTCGACAGAGGCATATTGCCCCGCCTTCGCATTTTGTGCCGCAGCGATTGCAGCTTTGGCAGCATCGATTGATTGTTGTGGCATGGGTATTTCTCCTTATGTTTGTTATTGTTTGTGAATTATTACCAGACAGCTCTTTTGTTTTGGGATGTCTGGCAAAGCTCTTTCATACTGTCTTTGTTGAAACATGAAGACTCTTTTAACATCTGCAGTTCATTTTCCCTCCTTGCCCTCGTGCGGAGACTTAGCGTATCCGAATCGAATTCATCATCCGTATTTCCTTCGTTCCGGAATTGGTTTCGGAGGGACTCCAGAATGATCCGAGACGGGAATGTTCAGATCAAGCGCAGTCAGAACGTGATGCAACATGATCTCCGCACACACGGTTTCACCCCGGGCCTTATGCCACTGGTTCGTATCCATTGCGTGTTTACAACGATCCAAACAGTGGCGGGCAGTGATCAGGTAATGCCAGTAATTCTTGTACGAGTCGGGTGTTATCAGTTCCTTGCGTGTTTCGATCTCATGAAAAGCCTGCTTAAACAGCTGCACGAGGACTCGATAGAAGTATTCGATATGTCTATCGTTTGTTGTAGGATCGTGCAAGTGACCGCTTTGACATTGTGCTTGGACCATAGCCTTTCTCTTTCCTCATGATCATTTGATTAAACCACCAATCTTTCGTTGGGCATCGTTGATTAAGCTGTCTGCTTTAGACACACAATCGCGGCTTGCTGCAAGATCACCTTTTATAAGCCACTCTCGTGCTTCGATAAGAATCCCATCTGTCAGTTTGAATGCTACGTGATAGAGTTCTCGTTCACCATTCTCAGGCAAGTCACTCAGAACAACCTGAATCCTCTGCCTGAGCTTCACCAGATGAGTTTGGCTCTCTGTAATTGCCCTCGCTGTGGCTTGTTGATCAAGAACGAATTTTCGCTCCTCACTTGGCGTGAGCACAGATCGTGGAGAATGCCTCGTTAATGGTTTCGTCTTTCGGTATTTGATCTTAAGAAGCGTTTCCTTCGATGATAAATTATTCATAGATGGTATCCTTACTGGTGCAACAGATCTTTTGTCATGTGTTGCTACTTAGTTACACAACTTGACCGCTTTATTGTGATAGAACACTGAAAAAGCGGAAAAAATGATTTTCACTGATCAGCGCTCCAAAAATTACATCTGCGTTTATCTTTTTTTCTGTGAAATCTGTGTTCTACTAACAGTGGTCAACTTGAGTTCTCGTACTTAATTTCCATTTCAACTTTTGTTCGATGAATTGAAGCTGCCTTTCCACGTACTGAAGTGCGGTTTGAGCCACGGCGGGTTGTTGCGCGGACAGAGCGTGCTCAGCGCGTCGGATGTTTTCTGCCGTCACATCAAAATAGGCTCTCAAGTTACTGACCTCTGGGTACGCAATCTCTCTCTGTAGTGACAAGAATTTTTGAAAGAGGGACGTGTAAGCCGCCTTCAGACTTAAGATTCTGTGTGTCACGATCTGCATTCTTGTCGCTGTTCATTGGCGTTTACGTCGAATAATGATAACCAGTAAGAGCACGTGCCACTGTTAGCTCGTACTCACATTCTATAAGCTTTCTTTTTGGTCCAATGAAGTTGTCTTCCTTCTGAAAATAGTCTGTCCCCCGCAAGCGATTTCGTGACCCTCGCTGTAATAAGCTTCAACAGAAATACCTGTCTTGAAGATCGTTGTCCTCGTTATAGTCACTCTTATGTTCCTAGGAGCATTCGTCCATTATTTGTTTTTTCTGCTTATTACCTGTACCAGATGTTCTACTTCTCTCAGTTCAATATCTACGAATCTCAATTCATTATGGACAAGGATCAAATTATCTTTTTGTAAAGCTGAATTAGCATTTTTGAGGCTCGCCTCTGCCCCCTGGAGGTGGTGTACTACACGTTGCGCTTCACGGGATTCCGGCTTCAGGGACATACTCTGGACCAGATCCCTGCCTCGCGTGAATCGCTGATGAAGTGTTGAGATGGTTTCTTCAAATTGGGCCCGCAAATGATTTCTCTCTTTATTGATGTTCATGAATAGTTTTCATGCTGTTTAGTTTGTCTGAGCCTTTGTTTCTCAACGTCTTGAGTTGTGCGAGGTATTCTTGCAGTTTCTCTAAGTGCTTTTGAGCCTCGTCAAGATTTATGCTCAAAAGAGCAATTCGTGTGTCCCGTAAGCAACGCGTCGCTTCGCGCTGTATCCTTGCCCATTCAGCAAAAGCTCCTGTATCTCGCAGAAGCAGTAACTCCGAATCCGTGAGAGGCGTTGATTGGTTAATTCCCGCAGCAACGGTTGTATACTCCTTGAATAACGACTGAAGAGTAGGCGGTTTTTGTGTCGTGCTTAAACTCGATGCTTTCGGGTTCATTTTGATTATCCTTGTGAAGCGACTACTTCCCTGGAACACCGATCACCCCGTTGTGCTTGTAATACTCCACGTCTCTCTTCATATGCTGGAGTAGTGCACGGGTGTACCCCAGGTGAGCTTGGGCACTATTAAAATCATTTATTGTTAAAAAAAACTGCACCTCCGAAAAATCTGTTAATGCCGTTTGTAGTTTCGTATTCCATTCTCTGCGCACTCTGTCGAAGGGTGAAATTCTTGGGAAGTTTCGAATAAACGTTTCGATTGCTCTTAGCTCTTCCGAGATCGACTGTGCTTGTTTTTGGATTTCCTTCTTCATCTCAAATGTGGATTGTTCCGCCAAGGCTTTGGCACCTTCAGCCTTGTGCTTGGCGAGCTTTGCAAGAATTCGTGACTCAAGAAAATGTGAGTCTAAATACTGTTCTTTGCTGCACTCGAGAAGAATCGCCGCGTCACGAAGAAGTTCAACGGCATACATTTGAGCACCTTCTTCCA
>CAYJSZ010000001.1:0-19462 GCA_964372545.1 uncultured Ignavibacteriaceae bacterium | reverse complement strand
GTTTCATAGACCAAATCAGCTTTGGCGAGACTCTTTCGAGCGGACGCGGGAGAACAAAGAACAGCCCGATACCATTTGGTAAGAATCCCCGGAAGCCTTCTAGGCATTGCTTCTACGCTTTTTGTTTTCCACGGTAATGACGGGAAAGGTTGATAAAGGGGGCTTCGTACGATAAGCGTTCAAGCAGGGGCAGCATCAACTCGTCGATGTCGCTGAACATTTCTTCAAGACGCTCAAGCAAACGACCTACTTCCCGAAAATCTTCCTGTTCAAGCGCCTGTCTGGCCTTGCGTATTTCTCCCTCGGCAACCTGCAAACGCTGATTTATTGATAGATAACTGGCGCGGTTGATCCTTCTTTCTATGGTTGAAAGCGATTGCCTGCGCTCGGAAAGCTCACGAAAATAGGATGCGACTCTTTGCCCATTTCCTTTTTTCAGCTTGAGCCGTTCAGCTTCAGCAATGGTAATCGCCTCTGCCGCTTTCTGCTTTGCTTGAGCCAGCAATTCTCTCGCCTGTACAGTGTCAACATTGCTGATTCTTCGCGCTTCAAGGATGAGTCGCTCTGTTTCAAGAACTCTCTCCATCGCATAAGTATCTGCTCGTTCTTTCAACGCTTTTTGCAGTGACTCTTCGGCCTCTGTCAACACTTGCCAGAACATGTAGTGAATGTCCTTTTTCTTTTAGCCTAACTGTTTACTGATTACTGTTTCAATGAAAGTTTCAATTCGCATAACAGCTTTGCAACTTCTGATGTTAACTGACTCGTTTCCTGCC
Source organism: uncultured Ignavibacteriaceae bacterium (assembly GCA_964372545.1). Classification (GTDB taxonomy): domain Bacteria; phylum Bacteroidota; class Ignavibacteria; order UBA10030; family UBA10030; genus CAYJSZ01. The sequence goes on along the minus strand of CAYJSZ010000001.1, from coordinate 18,686 downwards.
CTCGGTGTGTTTCTGGAACCAAACTAACATACCTACTATGGCTACCACCGCGCTTACCACTAACAGGATTATCTTCTTCCATGTTCTCATTATAAACCTCCCTATTGAATATCGCTATCGATGACCATGTTCCGTAGAGTGAACGGGTTCTAACGGTTTGCTTAAAAGTGAAAGTTTCTTTTCTCTCTCGAGAGCAACTATCCCTTTCCCTGCGGTTCCAAGATAAATGGTTCCATCAGATGCAATTGCAACGGAATGTGCTACAAGACCGTTGGGAAGATCCACTGGTATTTCGTTCCAATGTTCTCCTCCATCAGTAGACTCTATCAGACGATGTGGAAGTGCAAAAACGTATAAACGACTTCCATCAAATGGATGGAGCGTAACCTGCATCGCGCGATCAATGGAGGCTTTACATGAGTAGCTGTTGAACGAATCAGTCGTTTTGTACAGAGCCGTTCCAGTTGTTGTCCGGCCCAGAAAATACGCGCGTTGAGCATGGTGTGGATCAAAGACAAGGCCGAAACAATCTCCCAAAGTGCCCCCCGGCTCCAGCCACTGCCAGCTACGTCCGCTATCGGTTGATTTCGTTAGACTGATGATACCGCCAGCCTCCGCTGTCACATAAACGTTTTGGCAATTATTGGGATCAATTCGTACGTCAAGCAAGGATGTATGATAAGATCGTTGAGGTATTCTCTGTACGCGATGCCAACTATCCCCATCGTCTGTCGTTTTCATCAACTCGTCATCACCCGGTGTAGAATCATCAACTGCCGCGATTGCGTACATCACCTGTGGATTGGACCAAGCGACTTCCAATGCAATGACTCTTCTCTTTGCACTAAATCCTGCGCCAAGGAATTTCCAACGCCATTCGTTAGGGCTAAATCTGTAGAAGCCGTTGGTGCCAACACAGATAATGGATACCCCTGCGTTTGTGTGTACCTCAAACCACTCCGTGTCTTCCAATGGAGAGGGCGCAGGAATCAACTGCCATCCTCCTGAGTTGAAGAAAAAGTAAACACTCGTTGGGGTTGATGCATAGATGGTGCGTTCGTGCGTTTGTTCACGCAACTTGTTCGACGATGGACCTTCTTCAATCTCGATGTTCGTTACAATGGTCGTTTCCGGACCGACACGCTTCCAAACGGTTTGAGTGAACACCTTTTCAAAGAGATGGAATTCCAAAAGGATGGGCACAAAACTTACGATCAGAAATGGCTTCAGTCTGCGGGTCCACTCACGAGCAGGACTTTGGAGCATACAAGATGAGCGACGCGAACTTAGATGAGGTGCGGAGTTGATTAACCGGAGGAAGCCCTGGCGGGTATCGCTAATTGGTTGAAAAGGGTCTGGATGAGATGTATTTTCTTCCATTGAAGAATTGATCTGCTAAGCAACCGCGATTCAATTATAGTGATATTAAATAATATTGTCAAGAGTATTTTTATAAATATAATGTTTTCTGATAATAACTTTTTGTACATTTGTTCAACAATCTGACAAAGAAAGTGTAAGGTACGAAGGCTTTCTATGGGTATCGACCAGAACAGACTTTTCCTCTTCATAGTGATCTCGCTCGTCACGGGGGCACTCACCGGACTTCTGTTGGGGTGCGTGCGAGTTTCGCAAATACTGTGAGCTTGCGTTTGTCGCAGGCAGCAAAAAAGTGTAGGTTTTGCACTTGCCCTCGTTGCCTCACTCTTGGGAAGTGCCCTTTCCCTGTCAGTTCTTATTTCCGGAAAAAGTGTTCACATTGCGCTGCCGCTGACAGTCCAGAATCTCTCATTTGACATCGATCCCCCCTCCCTGCCTTCTTTCTTGGAGTGATTTCCCTTCTCTCGCTAGCCGTGAGCACTTATTCCTTCGGTTATGTGACCGAGTTCTTCTCGAAGCGAAGGGGAACATGAAGGATTGAAGTAGATTTTAGACAAGGCGGGGATATCGTTTACAGCGGAACAGTGAGCAGCACCTTATTGCCAGAGCTGAGAAACTGCAGTTTCAAATACTTGCTGGTGATGGCAATGCCGCGGCCGTGATTGTCGAAGACTCGGACTTCGTCCATTTCGAGATACTTTTCCCAGTCGAACCCCGGTCCCTGGTCTTCAATCAGCAGGGTCATTTTCTCCGGATATCGCTTGAGCGCCACCTGCACGAATTTCCCGGCATGTTCCGGAAGACCGAGCCGCCGCTCAATCTCCTGAAGCCAGATGCCTTTCTCGACCAACTCGGTTTTCTCAAGATAGGTGATTCCAAGGTTGCCGTGTTCGATCGCGTTCGTGATCATCTCCAGAATGCCGATGACTAATTGTGACGAACCCGTTGCATTGGCGAGACGGACTGCGAGGTATTCTCCTTCTGCCAGCGCGCGACAGCGAAATGTACCTTCCTGCAGAAGTTTGTAGGGATTTTCGCTCTCCTGAAGCTTCCGCGTCAACTCCTTTTTGAACTGAAAGTCGGAGACCGCCGCAGCGACGATCGAGTGCATCAGCTTGGAATCGGCGGGCTTGACGAGATAGTAGAATGCGCCGGCGTCGATGCCTTGCCGGATGTTCTCAGGATTCGCCATGCCGGTGAACATGACCACCGGAATCTGCTCAAGGTTTGGCTGTTGCTTGACCCACTTCAACAGGTCGATGCCGCTCATGCGCGGCATGGTCCAATCCAGCACGATGGTGGCGATCTCCTCCGTGGTGTTCCTGAGCAACTCTTGCGCTTCATCGCCGTCGGACGCTTTGAGAACACGGTATCCTTCTGCTGACAGGAACGCCTCGTTCAGATACAGCATCTGTTCATCATCGTCGACCAGTAAGACCGTATCCACACATTCTCCCGCGACCGAAAACGATGGAGTCCACTTCATGGGTGGACTCCATCTTCGGTCAATCATTATTTCATCATTTCCCCGATCGCCGAGCCTCCTCCCATTTGCGCGGGAAGCTGAACCTCGGACTTCACCGTACGGCGGTCATCGCGGGAAATCCAGAGCTTTATAGCTCCAACTTCTCCATCCTGCGGCGTGATCTCGACTTTATAGGCATCAAACGTGCCTGCATTCACAGTGACTTTTTCCATTCCTGTTATTTTGACGGTCATCTTCCGCCCCTTCGCCTGCATCACGTTGAAGACTTCGAGCGTCGCACTATAGCCCTCTGCGAGCGGAAGTGTGCTTACAGGAATCTCTACTCCAGCGCCCTCGGAAAGTACCGGCCCCGAAAGCTTCGCATTGATCGGTATCTCTTGCGGGCCCGCCACGATTTTTCCCTCTACTCCATCATTGCGGAATGTCAAAGCGATCGTTGCCATGCCTTGCCGTGCCGCTTGTCGCACCGGTAACAGTGTTGTCGCATCGAGGTCGAGCGTGTCAACCGTTTGGCCCATCGGACCGCTTCCTGCATCGATAATGCGCCAGACTTTCCGTCCTCCGACTTCAGCCTGTAAAACCGTGCGAGTCGACGCGATGCTCATTTCGCGACCCATCATGCTCGCCTTCGTGTTATACTTTGCAGTGAACGGCTTGAGCATCGAGCCGTTGAACGCAGACATCGCTGAAGCCGCGCCGCCTGCCGAAGGTTTTGCCGGCATCGTAACGGTTTTGACGTCAACCGTGAGCGCATCGAGTTTCTTCTGTACTTCCGGCGTCACGGATTCCTGATACCGCCCGCCTAATTGCTTTGCGAAGAAGCGCTCCATCGCCGTGTAGACCGACATTCGATTGTCACGGCCTGCAAAACCGTGCCCTTCATCCGGTGCTACCATATATTCTACCTGACGACCGAGATCGCGCAACGCAACAACGATCTGATCGGACTCGGCTTTCTTCACGCGCGGATCGTTCGCACCCTGGATGACGAGCAGCGGCGCTTTGATATTCTTCGCGGAGTTGAGCGGCGATTGCGCCTCGAGCATTTTCAACTCTTCGGGCTTTTCCATATCGCCGACACGCACGGCAAAGATTTTCTTCACCGGCGCCCAGTAGGGCGGGATGGAATTCAGCAGCGTGATGATGTTCGAAGGCCCGACGTACGAGATCCCCGCCGCGTACAACTCAGGAGTGAACGCGACACCGGCGAGCGTTGCATAACCTCCATACGACCCGCCGTAAATCGCTACCCGCTTCGGATCGGCAATACCCTGGCCGATGATATACTTTACGCCATCGGTAATATCATGCTGCATGGAGCCTGTACCCCATTGTTTGTTGCCGGCGTTGAGGTATTTCTTGCCGTAACCGGTGGAACCGCGGAAGTTCGGCTGCAACACCGCATAGCCGCGATTGGCCAGGAACTGTGCTTCAGAGTCATATCCCCACCCATCGCGCGCCCACGGCCCGCCATGAATCACCATCACTGTCGGCAGATTCTTCGCGGACAGGCCTTTGGGCAACGTAAGGTACGCATGGATCGCCATCCCATCCCGCGCCTTGTAGGTTACCGGTTTCATCGGTGCGAGGTCTTTGGAGGGAAGGTTCGGTCGCGAGCGATACAGCAGCTCGGCCTTGCCGGTCCTGGTGTCGTAGATATACCGCGAGCCCGGATCGACATCGCTGGAAACAACCACCATCCAAACGCTTTCGTCGGCTGTCGTGCCTGTGAGAGAGACTTCTCCATCCGGCACCGTCTTCTTCAACCTCGTCCATTCATCGCCGAACTTTTTCTGTTTCGGATAAACCCGGATGCGGTCGCCGACATAGAACGTCGCCAGCAGCTCGTTGGTGACATCCGAGAACAGCGCATTGCTAAAGTCGACTTCGTTCAGCGGGTCCTTGTCCACGAGGGTCGTTTTTGCCGTGGCGAGATCGAACAACTCGAGCTGGATCTTGTCCAGCCTGTCTCCCTTGTTGGTCACCATGTAGAACTTCTTCCCGTCGGGCGTGAAGCGAACCGGTCCCGCCGATTCTTCCGCATTGACGGTGTAGATGATAACGAGCGTGTCTGGGTCGATGCGCAGGATTTCCGTGCCGCCCGTGGCGTTGACACGGACGCCAAGCCGGAGATCTCCGTTCAAATCCGCGATCCAGCCGGCAACGTTACTGTCGTTCTTGCGAATCAGTTTGCGTTCGCCCGTGACGATGTTGAGTCGATAGACATCGTGTAGGTCTGCACGCCGGTCGTTGAGGCCGATGAGAATCTCGTTTGGGCTCACCTTCGGCACGTCGACGATGATGGCCCGAACTTTTTCCATCGGCGTCAGGTCTGTTGCCGGAGGTACAGGGTCGCCAGCCGCCTTTGGGTCGACAGAATAGACGCGGAAGTTCTCGTCGCCGCCTTTGTCCTGCGCATAAAGGATGTATTTACTGTCATGCGACCAGAAGTACGCTGACACCGGGCGCACGGTATCTGCGGTGATCGGCCGAGCATTCTCGAACGGCGCGCTCCGTTCCTTCACCCAGATATTGCGGACAGTGTTGAACGGCTTAACAAAGGAGATGTACTTACCGTCGGGAGAGATCTGGGCGCCGGAGATTTCCGGATCGCCGAAGAAGAGCTCCCGGTCGATGATCGGGGGAAGCTGCGCCCACGCAGAAACGGTTGCGATGAGCACCAGCACCCCGAAGAAAAGGATATTACGTTTCATGTGATTGCCTTTGGTTGTGAGTTTGTGCGGTCTGTGGTTTGTTTCGTGGGATGGCAAGAAACGAAAGATTTGTGTGGGAAGCAATATGAGAAAATGTGTCTGTATACTGAGTCTTTTGCATCAGGGAGAATCCTTGATTTCAACGTAGAGAGTGGTTAGATTCTTCAAAACTATTACGGAGGAGTGTATGAACATATCAAGATTTTTTGTTGCCGCCGTTCTCTTGCTTGTTTTTGTCACACCCGCAACCGCGCAAGAATCAAAAACCGACCGCCGCGCCATCAACATGCGCAGCGGTCAGGCCGCGAGCTTACCGTTCAGCGATGCAGTGCTCGTGGGCAACACGCTGTACCTTGCCGGCAGATTGGGACTCGACCCCGCAACGAACGCACCGCCAAAAGAGATTGAACAAGAAGTGAAGTTGCTGCTGGACGGCTTCAAGTCGGTGCTCACTCAAGCTAACATGACGATGGAGAATCTTGTCTTCGTGACGGTCTATTGTCCCGACCTGTCGTTGTACAGCAAGTTCAACGAGGTCTATCGAACGTACTTTCAGAAGGATTTTCCTGCGCGGGCGTTCATCGGCTCGGGACCTTTGCTGTTCGGAGCGCACTTTGAGATGCAGGGGATTGCGGCGAAGTAACTACCTGAAACTAACCCGAAGGCCAGCCCGCTACCCGCCCGACTGAACGACGAGTCGTTCGGGCGGGCGCGCTCTGGCGGGCGTCCTCGCCGAGGGTAATCTAATCACTTTTCCACACCTTCCAGCGCTACCATGGCACGGTCGATATCTTCCACGTCGATAATGACGGCAGCCGATTTCATCCCTTTCCCCACCGTGCCATAGCAGTAATCGATGTTCAGTCCCGCGCTCCCCAGCCTCGACGCGACAAGGGCGAACGACCCGGGCCTGTTGTCCAGATCGATGCGCAGCACCTCACGCGTTTCGACCTGATAGTTTTGCTGCAGGAGCACTTTTTTCGCCTGCTCGAAATCCGAGACAGAGATCTTCGCGATATCCTGGAACAGACCGATCGCCTCGATGTTGATCTTCTCACGACTGAGATGCCCGATCAACTCACCTAATGCGCCGGGCCGGTTATCAACAACGACAAACAGTTCCTTGAGCTTTTCCATGACACCCTCCTCGTTGGTGACGGTACACGCAGGTTGTTCATTCAGAGTTACGAAGGTTTAAATAACAAGAAAGCAATCGGCGGTTACTTGATGTCGCCGAGCTTCCTGAGTTCTTCTTCCACGCGTGATTGCAAACGGGACTCATATTCATAGTTACTGTACTTCTTGGCGGCCTCGAGCTCCCGGCGAGCGTCCTCAACTCGTCCGAGTTTGGCGTAGGCCTGGCCAAGTCGGTAGTGCCCGTGGGGGATGAGCCACCGTTCCTTCGGCGGTTTTAGACCAACAAGCCACCGTGCCATCTCCACAACTTCGTCGTACTTCTTGAGTTCGTATTGCGACTGAACAATACCGTAAATCGCCAGCGCCTGCTGGTCGACGTCCGGTAGTTTGTGGAGCAAAACCTCGCGATAGAGACGAATGGCCTGTTCATGCTTCTCGAGCGAAGCTTCATGTTCCGCGTTGATGAGGAGAATATCCGTGTCGGTCAACGGCTGCACAAGACGCTGTTGCCCTCGCCGGTACGGCATGTATTCCCACATGCTGCCGCTCATCTCCACCTTCCTCATCCGTTGATACGTTGCCACCGCCTTTTCGCGCTGGCCAAGGACCTCGTAGCTGATGCCGAGGCGGTAGTAGATATTGTTCGGCACGAGCTCCTTGTTCTCGATTTTCTGAAGGTACAGCTCGGCATTGATCATCGCGTTCTGGAAATCGTTTTTCTGGAAATAGCAGTTGGCAAGGACACTATGAGCGAACTCATCGCCGAACTGGATCTTCTTCCGGTTGTTAATGACGACGGCTTGACGGGCAGTCTCGAGCGCCGAGTCCACCCGGTTATCGCGCAATTCCCACTGTGCGAACGTCACGAGAAACAGGGCATTGTCCGGATACTTGTCGATCAGGCTCTTCAGATAGGCGCGCGCCTCTTCTTCGCGTCGCTCCATGTTCAGAAACTGCGCGAGGTAAAACTTCGCCTCGCTGCGAGTGTAGACGCCGTTCTCCGCCGCGAGCTTGATCGCCGCCAACCCGCCCTCGACGTCGCCGCTGAAGCCGAGGATATTCAGCAGCCATCGGTACGACTTCGGTACTTTGCCGACAAGATAGCGAAAAAGCCCGAAGCCCATCTGCGCGTCATAGAGGTCGGGCTTGAGCGTGACCGCGTCTTTCAGATACGAATATCCTTTCCGGCCATCCCATGCGGCTTTCAGCAGCGAGTTGTTCCGGTAATAGGCGAGACCGCGATATCCGTAGATGCCGCCTAAGTAAAAAGTGAACTGCGCGTTTTTTTCATCCCGATTCAGCTCCTTGTCGCATAGGTCGATTACTTTTTCCGATAGCTCAAAGAAGCGATTGTACGCTGTCTCATTTTTGTTGAGCGTGAAGATCCAAAAATAGATCATCCCTTTGAAGAAGTAACCACGCGGGTCGTTCGGTGCCATCGTGATAACATCGTCAAACGTCCTCTCTGCCTGCTCCATTTCCAGGTTATAGAGCTGGTTGATGCCTCTCATCGTGAGGTCGTGGATGTTCGCCCGGTCGTTGGATTGGGAAAAGAGAGAGAACCGAAGGAAGCAGAGAGCAATGAGTAGTCTGGTACACATACGGAAAATCTTCTGAACATAGCCGGGGATGTTCTGCTCAAGAAGGTACACAACAGTTTCATTGTTCCGCAAGTAAGAAAGTTGGGGCCTTTTTCGGGGCAATGCCATTAGCCCATTGGGATTTTTATTTCAGCCCTTATTTTTGTATTCTCCTGCACGTTGCACGAAAAACTGCAATAGCATTCTGCGCTGCTCTATATATAGAGAAGGGAGTATCCTGTATGCGACGAGTCATCGGCATTGGTGGAATCTTCTTTAAGGCAAACAACCCAAAGAAGCTGAAGGAATGGTACAGCAACCATCTCGGTATTACGGCATCGGATGAAAGCGGGACGGTGTTCGAGTGGCGGTCGGAAGAAAGCCCGGAGCAGAAAGGACATACAGTCTGGAGCGTCATGTCGAGCACCACAAAGTACTTCGAGCCGAGCAAAGCTTCTTTCATGTTCAACTACCGCGTGGAAAATCTTGCCTGGCTGTTGGAACAGCTCCGCGAGGAAGGCGTGCACGTGGACGACAAGGTGGAAGAGTACGAGTACGGGAAGTTCGGCTGGATCTTCGACCCTGAGGGGAACAAGATCGAACTTTGGGAGCCGCCGAAGGAATATCATTGGCCGGGCTGTATCCCGATGAAATGAAATAGAACTATTTGTTGCGAGGAAGTCCCGACCGACTGAAGTCGTTCAGGCGGGCGGGTCTACTCCCGAGCCTCCCATTGGGAGCCGAGATCCCTCAGAACTCAAAAAGATGCCCGAACTCCCCGACCTCACAATTTACATTGAAAGCCTCGAAGCGCGCTTAATCGGTCAGCGGCTCGAAAAAATCCGGCCAGCAAGCCCATTTCTTCTCCGCAGCGTTGACCCTCCGGTGCACGCGGCAGAGGGCAAGAAGGTCGTCGGATTGCGACGCGTCGGGAAGCGCATCGTCATCGAGCTGGAAGAGCGTCTCTTTCTCGTTCTCCACCTGATGATCGCAGGAAGGCTGCACTGGAAAGCGAAAGGCGCCCGCCCGCCTGCGGCGTTCGGGCGGGCAAAGCTTTCGGGCAAAGTCAATCTCGCTGCCTTCGACTTCTCAAACGGTTCTCTCCTTCTCACCGAGGCTGGAACAAAGAAGCGAGCATCGCTTCATCTTGTGAAAAGTGACCAGGCGCTTCGTGATCTTGATCGCGGCGGGCTTGAGGTGATGAACGCGACGCTCGACCAATTCCGTGCTGCGCTTCGCAAAGAAAATCACACACTCAAACGCACGCTCACCGACCCGAGACTCTTCAGCGCCATCGGCAACGCGTACTCCGATGAAATTCTCCATCGTGCAAAACTCTCTCCCATGAAACAGACGAAGCGGTTCGACGAGCAAGAGATCGAGCGCCTCTTTCATGCGACCAAAACCGTGCTGACCGAGTGGATTGAACGATTTCGCAAACAGGTTGGCGATGGATTTCCAGAGAAGGTCACCGCCTTCCACGCTGAGATGGCTGTGCACGGGAAGTTCGGAAAGCCCTGCCCCGTTTGCGGAACGGCAGTGCAACGCATCGTCTACGCAGAGAACGAGTGCAACTACTGTCCCCGCTGCCAGACGGATGGCAAGCTCCTCGCCGACCGCGCGTTCTCGCGGTTGTTGAAGGATGACTGGCCGCGAACGATTGAAGAATTAGAATCCGGAAAACTTTTATAAGAAGCCTCTCGCCAAGACGCTAAGCGTGCAAAGTGTTAAAAAATATCCTCCGCTGCTTCGCGTCTTCGCTTCTTTGCATGAATTTCTTGCAAGCCGCTTAGATAGTTACTACATTGAAGCACAACTTTTTTCGTTAAGGAGGCTTTTTTCATTACGTTGTAGAGAATCTCATGACCGACCCCCGCGTTACTGAGCTCCACTCCCGTAAAGTTACGCCCGATCAGTACCACGAAATCCGCCGGCTCTGGCAGGTTCACTCCATCGCGGAAGACAAGCGCGACATTCCCGGACTCATCTCGACGCTGACCGAGGACTGCGTGTACGAGCTGGTGCAGACGGGTGACGAGTGGGTTGGCCACGAAGGCGCACGGCGGTTTTATACCGAGATGCTTGCGGCGTTCCCCGACGTGCATTTTGAATTGCAGAACATCGTCATCGGGCCGCAAGGTGTCTTTGAGGAGGCGCATGTCACCGGCACCCATCAGGGCGCGTGGTTGAATTTCCCGCCGCCGTCGGGCACGAAGATTGAATTCAATGTTTTGATCCTTTTCCCCTGGGACCTTGAGAAGAAAAAATTCAAGGGCGAACGCGTCTGGTTCTTGCTGCCCGAAAGCTCTTGACGATAAAACGTGCAACGAAAAAGCTAACCCAGAGAAGAGAAACAAACGGGACGCGCAACGGTGCGGGCTTAACATGCATCTGAAGAGAGAGGACGGAATCCACATCAACCGGAGGTTCACACTATGGACCAACTGAAATCAATTCTTGATTCCCTGGACGCCTTCTGGCGCCAATTCCTTTTCATCCTCCCCAAAGTGCTCGGCGGCGTGCTGCTGCTGACTGCCGGATGGCTGGTCGCAAAAATACTGCGGAAGGGCGCGATCAAGCTGTTGAATTTCCTCCGTATCGACATTGTGGCGGAAAAATCGGGCATCGAAGACTTCCTCCTGCAAGGGGGCGTGCGCTTTACCACCGTAACGCTTCTCGCCAACCTTGTGTACTGGATGGTCCTGTTCACCATCGTGCTGGCGGTGCTAAACAGCCTCGGTCTGGAAGTCGCGGCGCAACTGTTCAACAAAGTGATCCTGTACATTCCGAATGTCTTCGTCGCCACCATCGTCTTGATTTTCGGCGCCCTGTTCGCAAGGTTTGTCCAGGGAGTGACCTATACGTACCTCAACAACATCGGCATCTCGGGGGCACAGGTCATTAGCATCATCTCGCAGTACGCGATTCTCGTGTTCGTTGCGTCCATTGCGCTGGAGCAACTGCAGATCGGCGGACAAGTACTGGTTTCGGCGTTTCAACTCGCGTTCGGCGGACTTTGCCTCGCGTTCGGACTCGCGTTCGGCCTTGGAGGGAAAGAGTTCGCCGCACATCTCCTCGAGAAATTCTGGAAGAAGTGACGCCCCATTCATTGAACGGAAAGAATTCCACGCACGAGAAAGTCACTGATGATTATCGACTGCCATACACATATCAATAATTACCAGAATGAGGAGGTCGAATCGCTCGCGGAAAGCCTGGAGCAGCTGCAACACGAGATGCGAAGGAACCGCATCGATATCGCGATCGTCCTGACGTCGTATAAAGCGACACCCGGCCGACCCTCCACGCGCGATGCAGTACAGGCGACGCGGGATTTGAAGAATGTCTATATCGTCGCCGGCATCAGCTACATGAATTATCGGGAAGACGAGCTGGACGAGATCCGCGAGTATCTCCGCGACGGTTCCGTCCGCGGCCTGAAGCTCTATCCGGGATACGAGCCGTTTTTTCCCTTCGATCCCAAGCTGCACAAGGTCTACGAGCTTGCCGAAGAGTTCGGCGTCCCGGTGATGATCCACTCCGGCGACACGTACGACCCGATGGGTCGCTTGCAGTACGCCCACCCGCTCCACATCGACGAAGTGGCGGTGAATCATCCCAGCACCAACATCATCATCTGCCATATCGGCAACCCGTGGATTCGGGATTGCATGGAGGTGGTCTACAAGAACAAGAATGTCTACACCGATATCTCCGGGCTGGTGTTGGGGGATTTCACCGACCGGTTTGAAGTCTACATGCGGAAGCAGTTGCAGGAGATGATTCTCTACGGCGTCGAGCCGGACAAAGTGCTCTTCGGCACCGACTGGCCGATCTCATCGATGGAATCGTATCTGCAGTTCATGGAAGAGCTGAAAATTCCCGAGAAGGATAAGAGAAAGATCATGTTTGAGAATTCCGCGAGGCTCTTCAAACTTCCGATCAGTGGATCGACGTACGGAGGAGGTCCGCTCTTCGGATTGTTGAGGTGAAGGCTCCTCGGTTTCTCGCGTCAAGCGTCGACTCTCGTCGGCTTGAGGAAGCGGACAAGCGGAACTGCGATCAACGAGATCAAACCCATCACGGCGAACCCCGCCGGATAGCCGAACGCCCCCGCGAGTTTTCCCACCGAAAACGCCGACCACGATTCGCACAAATTCGTCGCGCCCATGAACGCGCTGAACTGCGTCGCGCCAAGTGCCGGGTCGGTCAAGTCCATGAAGAGAGCGTATGACGAGGATGTAAACAGCCCGATAGAAAAGTAGAGAAGAGCAAGCCCTCCGATGTACCATGCACCCGCATCTCCCCCAAGCACCAGGTCCACACCTGCCAGCAAGATCACGCACAACGCCATGACGGCCAGGAAGATTGTAACGGAATATCCCCGTCGCATCCGATCTGCCGCAAGGCCACCGAGGAGAGAACCGGCGATCATGCAGGCAACCGCAGGAAACAAAAAGAACCAACCGACTTCAGTCGAAGAGAAGCCGCGGTCGACAAGAAACGGTCCTGCCACTGCACCAACCGCCTCATAGCCTGCGCCTGCTACCGCAGCGAAAAGCAAACCGAGCCATGTTGAGCGTCGTTGCAGTGCGTGTTTCAGCAGAGGCAGGAATGACGGTTTCCCTTCTCGTGCAACTTCAGCGTGGGGCGTAGCCGGTTCTCGTGAAAAGATGAGAAACAATGAAGACGACCAGACGACGGCGAGCAGCAGGACAAGAATGAACTTCTCCCCTACGAACTCGGCTATGAGGAGGCTTCCGCCTCCGAGGAGCGACCGGCTCGTCAGCATACCAGCCTGCATCCACCCGTTGATGGCTCCCCGTTCACCGTGAGTCGTGACGCGAATACAGAGAGCATCAATGGAGACGTCTTGCGTCGCGGCGGAAATGGCATGGAGGAAGAGAAAACCGCCAAGGAGTGTGAAATCCACCCGCAGGTCCAGGAAGAACAGAGGAACGAGCGTCAGGCCCATCATCGCTTGGCTGAGGAGGATCCATCCGCGGAGAGAGAGCTTCCGTTGCAGAGTATCAACGAGAGGAGCCCAGAGGAATTTAAGAGCCCACGGAAGCGCGAGCAACGAGGTAAGCGCGGTGATGGATTCAACATCGACGCCGGTTGCGCGCAGCTTCGTCGGCAGCGCCCACCAGATGAAGCCGATCGGAGCGCCTTCGCTCATGTAGAGCGCGGCGAAGAGAATCTTGCGCCCCGAGGGTGTGGCGAGAAGGTTCACCAGCGCTTAACCCTGCAAGTTCCGCACTTCGTAGAGATCGGTCCGCCGGTTCCGCCAGTTCAAGACGTTTCCGGTCTGGCGATGGGGTTTCAACAGCTCGAGGTCGAGGTCATCGCTGATGACCGTCTCGACGTTGGGAGTGCACTCGACGCCGATCGCGTCGCGGGTAAACGGAATATCGGAGGGCGTGTAGATGCCCGACTGTGCGTACTGGACGTCCATGTTATCGACCGACGGCAGGTTCCCGACCGTGCCCGCGATGGCCGCATAGACGTGATTCTCGATGCACCGTGCCTGAGCACAATACCGGACGCGCAGGTAGCCGTACCGGTCGTCGGTACAGAAAGGGACAAAGATAATCTGTGCACCTTTCTCCACGGCAATCCTGCTGACCTCCGGAAATACCACATCGTCGGAGATTTGGATGGAGATTTTGCCCTTGTCGGTGTCAAAGACTTCGATCTTGTTTCCCGGTTCGACGCCCCACCAGTGCCGCTCGTTTCGGGTGATGTGCAGCTTGTACTGTTTACCGATGCCGCCGTTGCGCTTGAACAGATACGCGACGTTGTACAGGTGGCCCTCCTCCAACGTGAAGAGCGAGCCACCGATGATGTTGATATCGTACTTGATGGCAAGCTTGGTGAAGAGCTCGAGATACTGCGGCGTGAACTCCGCCAGCCGGCGTACCGCCAGCCCCGGCCGCTTCGCTTTGACAAAGGAGAGAAGCTGCATCGTGAACAGTTCGGGGAAGAGCACGAAATCACTCTTGGAATCCGAAGCCACATCCACAAAATACTCGACGTGCTTTGCGAAATCCGAAAAGCTTTTGATCTCCCGCATCTGATACTGAACGACGCACACTCGGACCGGACGCGTGGCAATGATTTTTCGGTGCGGGTCGGGTTCATAGTCGAGGTTTGTCCACTCCAGCAGGGTCGCATAGCCCCGCGACTCTTTGTCAGAATCCATGTAGGATTGAATAAGCCGTTTCAGAACAAAGCCGTTGGAGAGCTGCGTCGTCAGCACGGGGTCATACAGCTCTTTCAGCGTCACTTTATCGACATACTCCCGTGCAGGCATCTTGTCGGCATATTGCACGTAGCCCGGGATGCGACCTCCGAGAACGATGCGCATGAGGTTCTTTTCGCGGGCAAGCCGTTTGCGCACGTCGTAGAGCCTGCGCGCGAGCTTCATACCCCGGAACTCCGGGTCGACCATGATCTCAATGCCGTACAGCGTCTCGCCATCCGGCGTATGATTTCGGATGTAGCCCCCGTCGGTGATATCGCGCCAGCTGTGGTACTCATCGTACATATTGAAGTCGATGATCAAACTGCTCGACGAAGCCACGATCCGCCCTTCGAACTCCACGCAAATCTGCCCCTCGGGAAAAATCTTGAGCTGGCTTTCCAGCTGCTCGCGCGTCCAGGTCTTCATCCCCGGAAAGCATTTCAACTGCACCTGCACAAGCTGGTCGTAATCTTCCATCCGTATGGGACGCACGATGATTCTTTTCTCGAACGTCGACAGATCAATAGTTGTCATAGCTGCCTCGATGGTTTCAGGACCTCGCGCCTCTGCGCGTGTGCTTAGAATATAGGCCGCTCCCCCCTTAATCGCAAGCACATCCGGCGAGGAACTGCTTGACAGACGCGCGGAATGTCGTTACATTAGCTCACTTCGATAGAAGCACACCACTCTGAAGGAGAGAACCCATGAAGCGCACGATTGTTTCCCCTCGCGGATCGATGCTCCGCATCGTGGCCCTTCCACTTGCGATCGCCGTACTCCTCAACATCGGGTACAGTCAGTCATCGTCGACTAAAGCCCTCGTCGGCGGAACGCTGATCGACGGCTTCGGCGGCAAACCGATTCAGAACAGCGTCATCATCGTCGAGGGCGAGCGGATTAAAGCAGTGGGACAAGTTAGTTCACTCGCGATCCCCCAAGGCGCGGAGGTCATCTCGACGGAAGGCATGACCGTGCTGCCGGGACTGTGGGACATGCACGTCCACACGATGATCAACGGCCACAGCGACTACGCACACTGGGACAGAACATATCCGCCAATTTTCGAGTCGGTGATCATGCCGGCATCGGCGAGACAATTGCTGATGGCGGGCGTTACAAGCGCGCGCGATTTAGGCGCGCCGCTGGAAGCAAGCATCAATGTGCGCAACGCGATCAATGCGGGGAAGATTCCTGGGCCGACACTGTATGTTTCCGGTCCGTTCATACAACATGAGCCGTACGCCGGCACGGAACTGTTCCGCTGGGGTGTGCGAGGCGCTGCCGACGCTCGCGCAAAAGTCCGCAAACTTGCAGAGGCCGGTGTCAATTGCATCAAGCTCATCGACCAGGATCAGATGACGATGGACGAAGTGATGGCAGTCGTCGATGAGGCGCACAAACACAAGCTGCCGGTTGTCGCCCACGCGCACCGGCCGGAAGAGATTCGCCGCGGCATCACCGCCGGCGTCGATTGCTTCGAGCACACGGGGCTTGCCACTGCGCCGGAATATCCGCCCGAAATTATCTCGATGCTGCGCGAACGGACTGCGAAAATGAGTCTAGGACCCATGTTCTGGACGCCGACGATCGAAGGGCTGTTCAACTACGAGTATGTGCGCGATAATCCCGAAAAGTTAGACGATCCTTCGTGGCATCTCGGTTTACCCGATTCGGTCATAAAGGACATCACACAGTCGATTCGCTATCCCGACCGACTTTCCTATTTTCAGATCACACCAAGCCGCCGACCGACGCTTGCGCGGAAGTTCCATCAACTGAAAGAATCCGGCGCGGTGCTGCTCATTGGTACGGACAGCGGCATCCCGATGAAGTTCCACAGCCAGTCGACCTGGAACGAGCTTGATATCTGGGTTAGCAAGTTAGGCGTCGAGCCGATGGAGGCGATTCGCGCAGCGACATACTGGCCTTCCGTCGCCATGAAAGTCGATAAAGACGTAGGCACGGTCAGCGAAGGAAAGTACGCCGATATCATCGCTGTGCGGGGCGATGTGCTGCGGTATATTAGCCTGCTGCAGCGCGTGGATATGGTCATAAAGCACGGTGTGCGATATAAGTAGTGAGCCTCCTTCACGCCCCGACTGAAAAAAATATGGCAATTCCCGCTTCTTTCTTGCGAATGGCGGCGAGAGTCCTTACCTTAGACAACCGTTTGCCGTTGTTGACGAAGCGCCCGAGGCCCCGCGGATCCGAGCCGAAAAAAGAAACCGCTATTTATGGGAGATTTCATGGAAAATGCAAGAGCCATCCCCGTTACCTCGCCACAGTTTGAGGTGATCAAAAGCATGGAGGGGTTTGTCCGGGAGAATCTCGGATCGTTGTTGAAGCCTGTAGAAGAAAGTTGGCAGCCGAGCGATTTCCTGCCCGACTTAACCAAGGAAGATTGGCGCGAGCAGGTGACCGAGTTTCGCGAACGCGCACAAGAACTGCCGGACGATGTCCTCGTCGTGCTGGTGGGAGATATGATCACGGAAGAAGCTCTCCCCAGTTACCAGGCGTGGTTGAACCGATTGAACGGCGTTGCCGACCCGACCGGTTCCAGCGACATGGCGTGGGCGCGATGGAGTCGCGGCTGGACGTCGGAGGAAAACCGCCACGGCGACCTGCTCAACCGGTATCTCTATCTCACCGGCCGCGTTGACATGCGCGCGGTGGAAGTCTCCATCCATCATCTCATCAACAACGGCTTCGACCCGCAAACGGAGAACGACCCGTACCTCGGGTTTATCTACACATCCTTTCAGGAGCGGGCGACCAAAATCTCGCACCGGAACGTCGGCGTGCTGGCAAAGAAAGTCGGGGAAGACAAGCTGCACAAGATTTGCGGTCTGATCGCGGGCGATGAAGCGCGCCACGAGAAGGCGTACAAGCTCTTCATGAGCAAGGTGTTTGAGCTCGACCCCGCCCGTGCGATGGTGGCGTTCGCCCGGATGATGAAGAAAAAGATTACGATGCCCGCGGTGCTCGTGTATGACGGCCGTGACCAGAGCCTCTTCTCCAAGTTCTCGATGGTAGCCCAAAAGATCGGTGTGTACACTGCCCGGGATTATGCGGAGATCATCGAGAACCTCGTGCGCGATTGGAAAGTCGCGAGCATCAACGGATTGTCCGACGCCGCGGCCATGGCGCAGGAGTATGTGTGCGGCCTGTCTGCCCGCTACCAGAAGGTAGCGGAGCGGATGAAATTCTCGGGCTCTTTCAAGTTTAGCTGGATCTTTGATAGAGACGTTTCCTTAGACCTGCTTCCCCAAAAGCAAACTCGATAAGAACAATCCCCTCTCCACCGCTTCATGTTCTTCGCACGTGTCATGACCTTTTTGAAGGGAACGGGAGAAAACTCCCGTCAAGTACGCCGCTTGTCGGCTTCATCCCGAACTTCGTTTCCCCCGGATTTTCGAAAGACGAGAATTTTTCCCATCCTCTTACTTGCGTGGGGGATTTCCGACATTATCCATGCACAGGTTATTTCTTTCCCCTATGTCGAAAACTTTGACAGCGTAGTTCCACCTGCTCTTCCGAGTGGCTGGCTGACCACCACGAACCGGCTTGCCGGGGGCGATTTTGCAACAGCAACGACCTCACCACGATCTGCACCGAATGCCGTACTCTCGACGAACGGGACAATTATACAATCACTGACGTCACCGACCTTTAATTTTACCAACCGCACGCCGGACAAGCTTACATTCTCTACTCTTCGTTCGAGCACACACACGGCGGGTCTTGTTGTAGAATTATCGACGGACAACGGCGCGACATTCCCTGTGATGATCGGTGACACTATCAGGAATACAGGATCAGCATCGTATGTTCTTTCTACGCTCCAATTGCCTGCCACTCTGACCAACCAATCCTCTGTTCGTATCCGGTGGAGGATCGTGGGTGCATCAACAGGTGGCTCCGCCGGGACATTTCGAATCGACGATGTTTCTCTTACGGTTCTCACTTCCTTCGACTTAGCCACAACACAACTGACGTTTTTGCCAAACGCGCCATCTCCTCGAGACAATGTCACGTTGCAGGCACGAGTGAAAAACAGCGGGCTTTCGTCGGTGTCAAGTTACTTAGTTGAATTCTTCCGCGATGCAAACGATAACCGCGTTGCCGAAGCCTCAGAACGCTTTGCG